>DASXDG010000229.1:0-17702 GCA_036490795.1 Streptosporangiaceae bacterium | reverse complement strand
CGAGTGCTGCCGACAGTGTCCGCGCGGTCACATGGTGATCGGATCCTGCGTGCCGGACGGTAGTCGGTCACAGCTTTTTCAGTAGCCGCCCGTTCTCGCCGTTCTGGCGGTAGTGTCTTTGTGTAGTCAGTTGAGTACCTTGAGCAACTAAACCGGGCCGCCGTCGGCCGGTTCGGGCGAGGTGGAACACGTTCTTGCTGGTCACGGGCCTGTGGAAATCAGTTGATGCACGTGCATGAAGATGATTGAACGATCAGATACCTTCCATCGGCTAACTCTCACTACTTGAAAAACCCGACTCCTACTGTTCACGGTCGTGCGACATATGTTGTAATTCCATTGGCTGACGCTGTATGCGGGCTTCGTAGTCGATACGAGCGCCCTATTGCAGATAAGCTTTACCGAAAGGACGGAGCCGGCCTCCCCCCCCAGGGCCGGACCCGTTACGCGGCCCCCGTTCTCCCCCCCGGCGGGGGCCGCCCCTTTTTTTCTCAGGCTTTCCTCAGACTTACAGATCCGTTCGGACGGCTGGCTTCAGGCGGTGCCGGGTCCGTTCAGGCGGCGTCGGTCAGCAGCACGTCGAGAAGCGCGATCGCGCCGCGCTTGGACAGCGGGTGATTGTTGTTCCCGCACTTGGGTGACTGGACGCAGGACGGGCAGCCGCGATCGCACCCGCAATCGGCGATGGCCGCGCGCGTGGCGCGCAGCCAGGCACCCGCTGCGCGGAAGCCTCGCTCGGCGAATCCGGCGCCTCCGTCGTGGCCGTCGTAGACGAACACGGTGAGCTGCCCGGTCGCGGGGTGCAGGTCAGCGGACACGCCGCCGACGTCCCAGCGGTCACATGTGGCGAACAACGGGAGCAGCGCGATCGACGCGTGCTCCGCCGCGTGCGCGGCACCGCCGAGGTCGACGCCGCGGGCGGCGAGTTCCTCGCGACACGAGGACGAGATGGTCCACCAGATCGCGCGCGTCGTCAGCTGCCTGGGCGGCAGGTCGAGCGCTGTCTCGCCAAGCGACCTGCCGGTTTCGTTGCCGCGCTTGGTGTACGAGACCACCTGCCGGGTGACCGCGACATCACCGAAGCGCAGGTCGGCGGCGCCCCAGCTAACGTGACTGGCGACATCGCGCACCGTGATCTCGGTGACGTTTCGCGCCACCGTGGTGTATCCGGGGTCGCCGGGCAGCACCAGCGCCGCCCGGTTCTCCAGGTCCAGCTCGCTGACCAGGTAGCTGTCGCCTTGATGCAGGTACACCGCGCCGTCATGGATGAGCAGGTGCGCCGACGGCTCGTCAACGGTGCCGATCAGCCGTCCCGTCGCCTTCTCCACCACCCGGACCGGGCCCGGCCCGGTGCCGCGCAAGCTCGTCCTGGTCCGGCTCATCGCGAACCAGCCCGCGGGGCGGCGGCGCAGCCGGCCAGCCTCGGTGAGCTCGTCGAGCACCGGCAGCGCGGCGGGGCCGAACACGTCGAGGTCGCCGTCCGTTAGCGGAAGTTCAGCGGCCGCCGCGGCCAGATGCGGTGCGAGCACGTAGGCATTGGCCGGGTCGAGCACGGCCGCCTCGACCGGATGGCGCAGCAGCAGGTCCGGATGCCTGACCAGATAGGTGTCGAGCGGGTCGTCGCGCGCGATCAGCGCCGCGGCCGCGCTCTTGCCGCTGCGTCCCGCCCGTCCCGCCTGCTGCCACAGCGACGCCCAGGTGCCCGGCCAGCCCGCGATCAGCACCGCGTCCAGGCCGGTGATGTTGATGCCGAGCTCGAGCGCGGTGGTGGTCGCCAGGCCGGTCAGCCTGCCCTCGCTCAGCGCGATCTCGAGCTGCCGGCGGTCTTCGGCGAGATATCCGGACCGGTACGCGGCGACCTGTTCGGCCTGGCCGCCGGCGAGATGCCTGCGCGCGGCGAGCGCGACCGCCTCCGCGCCGCGCCGCGACCTGATGAACGCGAGCGTCTGCACATTCTCCTGGACAAGCCGGGCGAGCAGGTCAGCGGTGTGTGCCGTTGCGGTCCGCCGGGCTCGTGATCCCGACTTGGGCGGCTCGAGCAGCGCGAACGCGAGCGGTCCGCGCGGAGAGCCGTCGTCGGTGACCTCCTCGGCGCCGAGTCCGGTCAGCTGGCGCGCGCAGTCGCCGGGATCGGCGATCGTCGCCGAGGCGAGCATGAACACCGGCGGTGCGTCGGGACCGGCATGATGCGCCACGACCCGGCGCAGCCGGCGCAGTACGTGCGCGACGTGCGAGCCGAAGATGCCGCGATAGCCGTGGCACTCGTCCACGATGACATAACGCAGCCTGCTGAAGAACCCGGACCAGCGAGCGTGCCCGGGCAGCAACGCGCAATGCAGCATGTCCGGCGTGGTCAGCAGGTAGCGCGCATGCCCGCGTGCCCAGGCGCGTTCAGCCTGAGTTGAGTCTCCGTCTAGCACCGCGGCGTGCAGCCCGGGGATGCCGAGCGAGGAGATGGCGGCGAGCTGGTCGGCGGCGAGGGCTTTGGTCGGAGTGATGTAGAGCACGGTTTCGCCGGCCAGGATCGCGGTAAGCGCCGGCACCAGATACGACAGCGACTTTCCCGACGCGGCGGGTGTTGAGATGATCACATTCCGGCCGGCGTGCGCGTGCGAAGCGGCCGACGCCTGGTGCGTCCAGGGAGCAGAAATTCCGCGACTGGCGAAGACATCTACAACCGGTGCGGGAACCCAGTCCGGCCACGGCGCGTGCCTGCCCGGACGCGCCGGGATGTGCTCGATATGGATGGTGCCCGTGGAGTCGAGTAGAACGCCGAGTGCCCGGTTGTCCGCGTGGGCGGGCAACCCCGGCGGGCGTCCGGTCGTAGACTCGGCTGCAGGCACCTCAGGCGTGATCGTCGACACAGGTTTTCAGTGTCTCATCCGTTGGCGGATGTCCGGAGGCATGATTACGTATAGACATGACATCGGAGCGTGGTTGAATGCGGCAGAAGGATTCACCCGCGCTCCGGTGGTCGAGCCCGCGCGCCGGGGTAGGACGCTGACAAGACGCCGTGCATGGCGCAGGAGGATTTGTGGATCTGAAGCTGGGTCACTACAACAAGGACGGCATTGAAGTCGTCGACGTTGAGGGCGAAATCGACGTTTACACGGCGCCGCGGCTCCGTGAGCTGCTGATCGATCTCGTCAACAAGAACAACTACCAGCTCGTCGTGAACATGGCGAAGGTCGAGTTCCTCGACTCCACCGGCCTCGGCGTCCTGGTGGGCGGTCTGAAGCGAGTGCGCGCTCACGATGGTTCGCTGGATCTGGTGTGCACGCAGGAGCGCATTCTCAAGATCTTCCGGATCACCGGTCTCACGAAGGTGTTCGGTATCCACGACACAGTGGACCTGGCCATCGCGACCCGGAAATCCGAGAAGTAAACCGGCCGGGCAGGCCTTCCCGAGATGGCCACGGTCGAAGTAGCGTTCACGCCGCTGCCCGCGCACGTACGCACCGCTCGCCTCGTCGCGACCGCTGTGGCGCGGCGCAGCGGTGTCGACGAAGAATTGCTTGACGAGGTGCGCCTCGCGGTGGGCGAAGCCTGTTCGCGTGCGGTTGAGGCGCATCGTCGTCACTGTCCGGCGGAACCGGTCAGGATCGAGATGACCGATCTTGGCGAGCGTTTCGAGGTCATCGTCAGGGACTCGGTGCCGTCTGCGCCGATGACGAACGGCACGGCGAACGGCGCCCAGGGAAGTGAAGCCGGCCAAGGCGACTCCGCCGGCCAGCTAAACACCGCCATACCGGCCGGATTCGGCCTCGCGGTTATCTCCGGCCTCGCCGACGACGTCCGGATATCGGCGACCGGATCGGGGGTCAGCGTCAGGATGACCTGGCCCGCCGCGCTCGGTGCCGAGGCCGATCGCGTCTGAGACGACGGTTTGCCGCGACATCGGCGGCAGGTCACCGCTGCCTCTCGCATGGGTAACGATAAGATCTCGGAAATGTTAGGATTACTCCCGGGTTCCCGGTTGACGGCGTGCGTGCGTAGACTCCCGGCCACTTGTTTCTTCCGGTCTACTTCTCCCTGGGATACCCAGGGGCAACCTGTCCTGGGATACACAGGAGGTCGATTTGTACAGGCATTTCCTCGCAGCGGCTGCACCAACAGCCACTGTGAGCGGCTCCAACCTGACCTGGGTTGTGATCGTCGCGGTCATCGGGCTGCTCGCGCTCGGCGTCGCCGGCGTGCTGGTTAAAGAGGTGCTCGCGGCAAGCCAGGGCACGCAGCGGATGCAAGAGATCGCGCGTGCCGTGCAGGAAGGCGCTGCCGCATACCTGCGCCGTCAGTTCAAGACCCTCAGCGTCTTCGTCGTCATCTTGTTCTTCGTGCTGCTGCTGCTGCCGGTGACGGATGGCGGTGCCAGCGTCCGCTGGGGCCGTAGCGGCTTCTTCCTGGTCGGTGCGCTGTTCTCCGCGCTGACCGGATTCACCGGCATGTCGCTGTGCGTGCGCGGCAACGTGCGCGTCGCGGCCGCGGCCCGTGAGGGCGGTGAGCAGCGCGCGATGCGCATAGCGTTCCGCACCGGCGGCGTGGCCGGCATGTTCACCGTCGGCCTAGGCCTGTTCGGCGTCGCCATCGTGGTGATCGCGTACAAGGGCAACTCGCCCGACGTGCTGGAAGGCTTCGGCCTGGGTGCCGCGCTGCTGGCCATGTTCATGCGTGTCGGCGGCGGAATCTACACCAAGGCCGCCGACGTGGGCGCGGACCTGGTCGGCAAGGTCGAGCAGGGCATCCCCGAGGACGACCCGCGCAACGCGGCGACGATCGCGGACAACGTCGGCGACAACGTGGGTGACTGCGCCGGCATGGCGGCGGACCTGTTCGAGTCCTACTCGGTCATGCTGGTCGCCGCGCTGATCCTTGGTCAGGTGGCATTCGGCAACGACGGCCTGGTGTTTCCGCTGATCGTGACCGGCATCGGCGTGATCACCGCGGTGATCGGCATCTTCGCGGTGCGACCGCGCAGCGGCGACCGCAGCGGCATGACCTCGATCAACCGCGGGTTCTTCATCTCCGCGGTGGTCTCGGCCATCGGCGTCGCGATCGCGTCGTTCACGTTCCTGCCCGCCAAGTTCAGCAGCTTCAAGGGCGTCAGCGACGCCGCGATCCACAACTTCAACGGCAACCCGCGCTGGATCGCGTTCGGGGCGGTGCTGATCGGCCTGGTCCTGGCCAGCGCCATCCAGTTGCTCACCGGTTACTTCACCGAGACGACCCGGCGCCCGGTGCGGGACATCGGGCAGAGTTCTGAGACTGGTGCGGCGACCGTCATCTTGTCCGGCATCGCGTCCGGCATGGAGTCCGGCGTCTACTCCGCGCTGCTGATCGGCGGCGCGGTGTTCGGCGCCTACCTGCTGGCTACCGGCAACGCGACGATCGCGCTGTTCGCGGTCGCCATGGCCGGTGTCGGCCTGCTGACCACGGTCGGCGTCATCGTGTCCATGGACTCGTTCGGTCCGGTGACCGACAACGCGCAGGGCATCGCGGAGATGTCCGGCGACGTCGAGGGCGACGCCGCGAAGGCACTCACCCAGCTGGACGCGATCGGCAACACCACCAAGGCGATCACCAAGGGCATCGCGATCGCGACGGCAGTGCTCGCCGCGACCGCGCTGTTCGGCTCGTTCCGCACTCAGGTGTCGGACGCGCTCGGCAGCGCCGGCAACACGTTCAGCCTGGACGTCGCCAGGCCGAACGTCCTGGTCGGCGTCATCCTCGGCGCCGCTGTCGTGTTCCTGTTCTCCAGCCTGCTGATCATGGCTGTGGGCCGCGCGGCGCAGCGGGTCGTGCTCGAGGTGCGCAAGCAGTTCCGCGAGCACCCGGGCATCATGGACTACACCGAGAAGCCCGAGTACGGCCCCGTGGTGGACATCTGCACCCGCGACTCGCTGCGCGAGCTGGTGACGCCCGGTCTGCTCGCCGTGCTGACCCCGATCGCGGTCGGGTTCGCGCTCGGCTACGCTCCGCTCGGCTCCTACCTGGCCGGCGCGATCGCGGCCGGCGTGCTGATGGCGGTCTTCCTGGCCAACTCCGGTGGTGCCTGGGATAATGCCAAGAAGCTGGTCGAGGACGGCAACCACGGCGGCAAGGGTTCTGAGGCGCACGCCGCCACCGTCGTCGGTGACACGGTCGGTGACCCGTTCAAGGACACCGCTGGCCCGGCCATCAACCCGCTGATCAAGGTGACGAACCTGGTCTCGCTGCTGATCGCCAGCAGCGTGGTCAAGTACGCGCACAACACCGGCCTGCGCATTGCCGTGCCGGTCGTGGCCATCGCGATCATCGTCGCGGCGATCGTGTACTCCAAGCGCCGCTCGGCTGGCTTGGACGACACCGCCCCGGTCAGCACCGAAGTGACCGGCGCCGTCTCCCCGGCCGTCGAGGGCGAAAGCCCCGAGGCGATCGAGGTAGACGAGACGATGGAGTCCATCGAGCCGGCCGAGGCCGTCGACGGCGACCGCAGTACCCCGTAGGTTTTCCCTACTGCTAAAAGCGTGGAGAGTAAGGGGTCGAATCCGACCCCTTACTCTCCACTTAATGTCATAACTAACGGTGGTGCTTGTGCCCGGAGGTACCCGGGCGGCGGGCGGGTCAGCCTTCGGCGGGTTCTACGTCGTCGTGCGCGATGCCGAGCAGGTACAAGATGGCGTCCAGGTGCGGGAAGCTCACCGACGTGTCCGCGGCGTCGCGGACCAGCGGCTTGGCGTTGAACGCGACGCCGAGCCCGGCCGCGGCGATCATGTCCAGGTCGTTGGCGCCATCGCCCACCGCGACCGTCTGCGACAGCGGCACCCCCGCCTGGGCCGCGAACTCGCGCAGCGCGGTCGCCTTACCCGCCCGGTCGATCACCGGTCCGGTCACCCGCCCGGTGAGCTTGCCGTCGGCGGCCTCAAGGGTGTTGGCCAGTACGTAGTCGATGCCGAGTTCGTCCGCGAGCGGCGCTATCACCTGACTGAACCCGCCGCTGACGATGCCGAACTTGTAGCCGAGCCGCTTCAGCGTCGCGATCAGCGTGCGCGCGCCGGGAGTCAGCCGCAGCTGGCCGCGGACCTCGTCGAGCGCGGACACGGGGAGCCCGGCGAGCAGCGAGACACGCTCGGCCAGCGAGGCGGCGAAGTCCAGTTCGCCGCGCATGGCCGCCTCGGTGACTTTCGCCACCTGGGGCGCGCACCCGGCCCGGTCGGCGAGCAGGTCGATCACCTCGTCCTGGATGAGCGTGGAATCCACGTCCATGACGATCAGCCGCATGGCACGGCGGTGCAGGCCGCCGCGCTGTACCGCGACATCAACCCCGTGATCGAGCGCGGCACGGGCCAGTGCGGTCCGCAGCACGTCCGGGTCGCCGCCGGAGACGTCCAGCTCTATGCAGGTCACCGGCCGCTGGGCCAGCCTGCCGATCCGGTCGATGTTCGCGCCGCGCGCCGCGATCTGCCCGGCGATCGTGGCGATCGCGCCCGGAGTCAGCGGGCTGCCGAGGAGCGTGACGTGGAGCCGGCCGCGCCGGCTACCCGGGCCGGCCGGGCCGGGCCCGGTGGTGATCTCAGCGGTCAGCCCGAGCTCGTCCGCCAGTTCGCTGACCGCCTGGTGGATGCCGGTCAGGTCGAGCGCGGAGCCTCCCGGGCTGAGCAGAACGCCAAGCACCAGCTTGCCCCGGATCACCACCTGCTCGATGTCCAGCACCGCGAGTTTGTGCGGCGACAGTACGCCGAATAGCCGGGAGGTAACCCCGGGGCGGTCCGACCCGGCGAGCGTGATCAGCAGCGTCGTCTTCATCGTCGGGTAAAAGGCTACCCGGCAACCGGGTCAGGGCAGCATCAGGTGCACGTCACCGAACTCGTGCCACAGGTACCCGGCCCGGACCGCTTCTTCGTAGCAACGGCGGAGCAGGTCCGGGCCGGCGAATGCCTCCAGCATCCGCAGATGCGAGGAACGCGGTTCGTGCAGCCCGGTGAGCAGCCCGTCGGCCGCCCGCACCCCGGTAAGCGGGGTCACCACGTGCGACGTCCAGCCCGCCGACGGCCAGACCAGCCCGTCGGAATCCACGCAGGTTTCCAGGGCACGGACCACCGTGGTCCCCGCCGCGATCACCCGGCCGCCGTCCCAGCGGACGTGGTTGACCAGCCGGGCGGTGGCGGGCGGCACGTCGAACGGCTCCGGATACGGATCCTCGCCCTCCTCCAGCGACGACACCCCGGTGTGCAGCGTGACCGGCGCGATCAGCACGCCGCGCGCGGCCAGTTCGGTGACCACGGCGGGGGTGAACGGCCGGCTGGCGCTCGGCATCTCGGCGCTACCGGGGATCCGGGCGAACACCGTCTGATAGTCGGCGATGTCCCAGTCCTGGCCCACGTACGAGTAGCGGATCGGCTTGCCGTGCCTGAGCAGGTACGGCACGACGGCGGTGGACAGCCTGGCCCGCCACAGCCGCCAGGAAACCGGGCACTCCAGCGTGAGGACGGCACCGCCCGGCAATGTCACGGTCGAGCCCGCCGGGCGGTCCAGGTGCGCGGGAGAGGTACCAGTGGAGTTATGACCTCTGAATTCCACTAGCCATGAGCCGTCGGCGAGAGCTGTGGAAAAGTGCGCGCTGAGCTGGTCCTCGATCCGCACGGCCGCGGGCAGCGTGCCGCTGGTGTTCACCACCAGCAGGTCGCCGGGGCGGAGCAGGCCGGGCAGCTCGCCGAAGACGTGATGGGTCACCGAATCGGCCGAACCCCTGCTGACCAGCATCCGGACCGCGTCTCTCGGCACGCCCCGGTGCTCGGCCGGCTCGTGCGCCTCCAGTTCCGCGGGCAGCGCGAAATCCATCACGGCGGTCATGACAGCAGCTCCTGCGCGCGGTAGCGGCCGTTGGGCAGCCGTTCGCCGATCAGCCGCAGGAACCCGGGCACGACGGCGCCGGGCAGCGGGCGGTCCGAGATGTCCTCGCCGGGGAACGCCTGCTGATGCATCTCGGTGCGCAGGTCACCCGGGTCGGCCCACCACACCCGCACGGTCTGTTCCTCGGCGGCGAGCACGTTGGAGGCCTGCTCGAGCGCGGCCTTGGCGGCCCCGTACCCGCCCCAGCCGGCGTACGCCTCCACGGCGGCGTCCGAGGTGATGTTCAGCACGGCTCCGCCGCGCCCCCGCAGCGGCGGCAGCAGCAGCTGGGTCAGCGCGACCGGCGCGATGACGTTCACCTCGAACACGGTGCGCAGCTCGGCCACCGGGTAGTCGGCCAGCGCGGGCAGCGGGTGGGCGCCGAGCGTGCCGGCGTTGTTGACCAGCAGGTCCAGGCCGCCGGCGGCCTGGACTGCCGTGGCGAGTTCGGCCCGGTGGGCCGGATCGGCGATGTCGCCGGGAATGGCGGTGACCTGCCCGCCGATCTCGGCGGCGGCCTTGGCCAGGGCGTCGCAATCCCTGGCGTCGATGATGAGCGTGTATCCCTCGCGGGACAGGGCGCTGGCCAGCGCCAGGCCCAGTCCGCGGGAGGCCCCTGTGACAAGCGCGATCTGGTTGTTCATGCTCTCGACGCTAGGTTCGGCACGGCCCGATTACATCGGCCGGGCGTCGCCCTGGTCCTGCGCCGATGGTCCTAGGACCGCCGCCCGATGTGCGGGCCGCCGGCGGGAGATACCGTCAGTAGCTATGGGTGACTCCCTCTCCGAGCTGTATCGCGTCAGCCAGGCGGTACTGTCTGTGACCAGGCAGATGTCCGTCCGCGACGTGCTGCAGGTGATCGTGAGTTCGGCCCGGTCCCTGGTCGGCGCGCGCTACGCGGCGATCGGCGTGCCCGACGCGGGCGACTCGTTCGCCGAGTTCGTGTTCGACGGGATCAGCGAACAGGAGCAGGAGGCCATCGGGCCGCTGCCGCGCCGGCACGGGATGCTCGGCGTCCTGCTCACCGAGGGCAAGCCAGAGCGCCTCGCCGATATCAGCGCGGACCCGAGGTTCTGGGGCTGGCCGGCGCACCATCCCCGGATGTCGCACTTCCTCGGCGTTCCGGTGAAAGACGGGGACAAGGTGCTCGGCATCATCTTCGCCGCGAACAAGTCCACCGCGAAGAGTTCCGGTTTCACCGAACGCGACGAGGAGATCCTGTCCCTGTTCGCGACGCACGCGGCGATCGCGATCACCAACGCCAGGCTGTACGAGCGCTCCCGCGAGCTGTCCGTGCTCGAGGAGCGCGCCCGGCTGGCCCGCGACCTGCACGACGCCGTCACGCAGAAGCTGTTCTCGATCAGGGCGCACGCACGGGCGGCGGCGGTGCTCGGCGACCGGGGCGACTGCCCGGGCGCCAGCCGGGAAATCGAGGCGGTGGGGACGCTCGGCGCGGAGGCGCACGCGGAACTGCGCGCGATCATCGACGGCCTGGCCCCACCGGACCTGGCGGAGGCCGGCCTGGCCGAGTCGCTGCGCCGGTACGCGGTGCTGGCCGGGCGAGCGCACCACGTGGATGTGACGGTGACCGCTTCGGCGACGCCGTTTGGTCCAGCGGTGGACGCGGCGGTGTACCGGGTGGCTCAGGAGGCGCTGCACAACGCGTTGCGGCACTCGGGCGCGACCCGGGTGCGGGTGGTGCTGAACGCGAACGGGCTTGAGGTGACCGACGACGGGCGCGGGTTCGACGTCTCCGCGCCCGCACCTGGCCCCGGCACCGGGCTGGGCCTGGCGTCGATGCGGGAACGGGCGGCGGCGGCCGGCGGCACGCTGACCGTGACGTCCGCACCCGGGTCCGGGACAAGGATCGCGCTGACGATGGGGAGTGCACGATGATCACCGTGCTGCTGGTGGACGACCATCCGGTGGTCCGTCAGGGCATACGTGCCCTGCTCGACGTGCAAGACGGCATCGCGGTCGTGGGCGAAGCCGGGGACGGGCAGGCCGCGCTCGCCCTAGCCGCCGCGCTCGCCCCCGACGTGATCTTGCTGGACCTCAAGCTGCCGGGCATGGACGGCATCGCCGTCCTCGGCGAACTCCGCGAGTGCCCGTCCCGGGTACTGGTACTGACCAGTGCCACCGACACGTCGTCGGCAACCCTGGCGATGCGGGCCGGCGCGGCCGGCGTGGTGTACAAGGACATCGACCCCGACGCCCTAGTCCGCGCGATCAGATCGGTCCACGACGGCAACGTCCTCCTCTCCCAGCAGGCAGCCGGCAACCTGGTGCGTTCGTCCGGCGGTGCTGTCGGCGACGGCATCGACCTGCTGACCACCCGCGAGCGCGAGGTCCTGGCCGAACTAGCCAAAGGCAAGTCCAACCGCGAGATCGCCCGCACCCTCACCGTCTCAGAGAAGACAGTCAAAGCACACGTCAGCGCCGTCCTAGCCAAGCTAGGCGTCCAAGACCGCACCCAAGCGGCCTTGGTGGCCGTAAGACACGATCTCTAGATAGCCCCCCAGCCCCCCAGCCCCCCAGCCCCCCAGCTCACGAAGCGCTGGAGCGCCCGGTATTGCCTGGACTGAGGAGCCGCTCTTTGGCGACGAGGGAAGGCAATACCCAAAAGGCGCCCCAGCTGCGAGTGAGCAAATAAACACAGCGTGAGCTAAATGAGTTGAGCGTAGACGATGATGTTGTCGTCGTAGTGGCCGCTGGTGGGGTCGAATGATCCGCCGCAGGTGATCACCCGCAGGCCCGCGTAGCCGAGCGTGCCGTAGACGTCCTTGGTGGGGAACGTGGTCTTCGACACCCGCTGCAGCCCGTCCACGACGAACGTCGCGGTCTTCCCGTCCTTGAGCCCTACGTAGATCTTGTCTCCCTTCTTCAGGTCCTTCAGGTAGAAGAACACCGATGCGCCGGTGACGGAGTCGACGTGACCGAGGAGCACCGACGGCCCCTTCTGGCCGGGCGTCGGCCCGTACTTGTACCAGCCGGCCAGGTTGTGGTCGCCGAGCGGCGGCACCTGCACGCTGTCGTTGGCGTTCAGTCCGACCTCGGTGATCGGCGCGTTCACCCCGATCGCGGGGATGCGCAGCCGTACCGGCACCGAACGTTTCAGGGTGTTGATGTGCTTCTTGGCGGTGACGGCCAGTTTGGGTGCGGTCGTCTTCACCGACGCGGGGATCGTGGTGGCGGCCGGCGGTGGCTCGGGGCCGTGGCTGGCCAGCCCGAGGAACACCACGATCAGGCTGGTGAAGCACGCGGAAGCCGCCACCAGGGCGATGAGCAGTGCCCACCGCCCCAGTGGCTTGCTCCGGTGCCGTGCCAGATACAGCACCGCGTGCTAGTGACGCCGGCCGCGTGTGCGGGTGTGCTGCCAGCGCCGGATCGCGAACAGGCCGAACCCGCTGCTCGCCAGCGCGGCCACGCCACCGCCCGCGGCGAGGACGGTGTCGCTGCCGCTGCTGATGCCGCCGCCGGTCTGCGCCGGACCGGACGGGATCGGCGTCGCCGACTGGACCTGAGGCGGCGCGGTCGTCGCTGGCGGCGGTGTAGTGGGTGGCGGTGTCGCCGACGCGGTGGCGGTAATCGTTACCGTCACCGTCGAGGTCGACACCGACGGCGTCGGGATTGGCGGCGTGGTGTGGTGTTCGACAGGTGGCGGTGTCGGCGTGCAAGGTGGTGTCGGGGTTGGCGGGCACGGTTTCTTGGTCGGGGGAGTCGTGCAGTTGTACCCGCAGCAGTTACTGCCGCAGCCGCTGCCGCCGCAGTTGGACCCGCACCCTCCGCCGCCTCCGCAGTTGGTTCCGCACCCGCCCGAGCCCCAGCCGTTCCCGCCGCAGTTGGTTCCGCAGTTGCCGTCGTTTTTGCCAGGGTCGGCAGCGTGCTGCGCTACCGCGACGTGGCCGGCCGGGGTCATCGCGTGCGCGGCGGTTCCGGTCAGGATCAGCGTCGCGCCAACGGCGAAGCTGCCTGATATCACCCGGATTCGCATTTTCATTACCGCTCCTTTGCTAAAACGTCGCGCGGTTTATCGGCCCTGGCATTCGCGCGACAGATAATGGAGCGTAGTGGCACATTACGGGAATGGGCGTTCTCGTAAGCATTCCATAAGATCACAACTTAATACTTCGGACAAATGGGGTTTATCGGATCCGGCCTCGGCCGGCGCCCACGGTCCGCCCTGCTTGGCGGGCTCCGGTACCTCTGTCACCCGTTACCTTGCTTTGTCACCCGTACTCGCGGGTAGCTGCGGCTTTTGTCCCGAACTCGCCCACGCTAACGGGTGACACTGTCGGCTAACGGATGACATTGGGCCCCTCGACCACCCTAGGCCGGCGGCCCCGGCAGGCCCCAGTGTGTCAACGAAATCGCGGCGGCAACAGCGGCATCATTCGCGCTCAGGCGCCCCCATTGCCGCGTTAACAGCATAACGGATATTTTTATCATAACGGGCAGTGGTGCTTCACCCGGAGGTGCGCCGGCCGGACAATTAGCGGGCACGATTGTGTGCGTGTCCGCGTGTGCGCGTATTAACCGCTAGCCTTCGACGCGAAATGCGCGACGGCCTGTTGTCCGGTGTCACCTGAATGTCAGTAGTCACCTGAGTACCGGCGCTCCGGCGGTCCCCGCGCCGCCGCGCGGGCCGCGTCGAACCAGGATTCCTGGCCGGCCGGGTGCCCGGCGGCGCCCGCCGGCTGGGATGATCGGTATGCGGTGACATAGGTTCGGGTTCGGGACGCGCCGAGGAAGGGGCCTGATGTCCGACGAGGTGCTGCGGTTGCGCGGCGTTGAAGTCCGGCGGGACGCGGCTGTACTGCTGCGTGACATCGACTGGACGGCGCACGAAAACGAGCGGTGGATCCTGATCGGGCCCAACGGCGCCGGCAAGACCACGCTGCTCCAGGTGGCCGCCACGATGGTATTCGCGTCCTCGGGCAGCGTCGAGGTGCTCGGCGAGCGGCTCGGCGAGGTCGACGTGTTCGACCTGCGGCCAAGGATCGGGCTGACCAGCGCCGCGATTGCCGAACAGGTCCCGCCCGGCGAGAAGGTCATCGACCTGGTGCTGACCGCCTCCTACGCGATCCTCGGCAGGTGGAAAGAGGAATACGACTCGGCCGACGTCACTCGTGCCGTCGAACTGCTTGACGCGCTCGGCTGCGCGCACCTGATCAGGCGCAAGTTCTCCACGCTGTCCGAGGGCGAGCGCAAGCGGGTGCAGATCGCCCGCGCGATGATGCCCGATCCGGAGCTGCTGCTGCTCGACGAGCCGGCCGCCGGGCTGGATCTCGGTGGCAGGGAGGATCTGCTGCGCCGGCTGACCATGCTCGCCAAGGACCCGAAGGCGCCGATGATGGTGCTCGTCACCCATCATGTGGAGGAAGTCCCCGACGGTTTCACCCACGCGATGCTGCTGCGCCGGGGTTCTGTGCTCGCCTCAGGTCCGGTCGAGGACGTGTTCACCGCACGGAACTTGTCCCGGTGCTTCGGCGTCCAGCTGGAGATTGAGCATCGGCAGAACCGCTGGACTGCTCGAGCGCGCTAGGCAATCTACGCATCGTGCCCTCTCGGGGACGCTGAGTCGCTAGCGTAGCAAGACATGAGCACCCTAGTGGCCGCCGCCGTGCTGGTCAGTTTCGCCGGCGTTATCGGCGCCATCGTGATCCGTTCGGTGCGCATCGTGCCCCAGGCGACCGCGGGGATCGTGGAGCGGTTCGGCCGGTATCACCGGACGCTGCACGCCGGGCTCAACGTGATCACGCCGTTCATCGACCAGCTGCGCCCGCTGATCGACCTGCGCGAGCAGGTGGTCAGCTTCCCGCCGCAGCCGGTGATCACCAAGGACAACCTGGTGGTGAGCATCGACACCATCATCTACTTCCAGGTGACCGATGCCAGGGCCGCCACCTATGAGATCTCCAGCTACATCACCGGGGTGGAGCAGCTGACGCTGACCACGCTGCGGAACGTCGTGGGCGGAATGGACCTGGAGACGGCGCTCAGCTCGCGGGACGAGATCAACAGCATGCTGCGCCGCCAGCTCGACGAGGCGACGGGGAAGTGGGGACTGCGGGTCAGCCGGGTCGAGCTGCGCGCCATCGAGCCGCCGGCCTCCATCCAGGACTCGATGGAGAAGCAGATGCGCGCCGATCGGGACAAGCGGGCCGCCATCTTGTCCGCCGAGGGTTCCAAGCAGTCCGCGATCTTGACCGCGGAGGGCGAGCGGCAGGCGGCGGTGCTGAGGGCGCGCGGTGAGTCCGAGGCGGCGCTGCTGCGCGCCGAGGCCGAGGCGAAGGCGGCTGCGGTAAGCGCCAGGGGCCAGGCCGAGGCCATCACCACCGTGTTCCGTGCCATCCATGACGGGAACCCGGACCAGCGGCTGCTCGCCTACCAGTACCTGCAGATGCTGCCGCAGCTTGCCAAGGGCGACGCGAACAAGGTCTGGATCGTTCCCAGCGAGATCGGGCGGGCGCTGGAAGGAATCGGCGCCGCCTTCCTGAACGGCTCAGGGCCGCGGGCGTAGCTGGACCATGCCGTCCTCGCTGACCCGCACCTCGAAGGACGGCTGCCGCGCGGTGGCGGGCCCGTGCGCGACCTTTCCCGAGTCCAGCCGGAACGTCGATCCGTGCCACGGGCAGGTAACGCACGCCGTCCCGTCGTCCTTGGCGGTGATCCGTCCCTGGTGCAGCGGGCCGCCGAGGTGCGCGCACCGGTCCGCCAGGACGAAGACCGAGTTGGCCGCAGACCGGTACACGAGCAGCGACAGGTAGCCGAGCTGGCGTCGCACCGCCTGCCCGGTCGGCAGCGACGTCACCGAGCACAGGTCGTGCCAGCCGAGCCCGGACAGGTGACTGATCTGATCGGCGTGGTTGGCGCCCGCGCCGAGCCGCAGCGCCAGGTGGCCGCCCAGGTAACCGCCGCCAGTCGCGGTCAGCAGGCCGAGCACGCCGAGCGTCTTGCCGGTACGGTGACGGCCGAGCGACCTGGCCAGCATCGACCCGGTGAACAGCAGGCTGGCGGTGCCCTGGAAGGCCAGGTGGACGAGCCCGACCCGCTGCTGGTCCTGGTGCAGCGCTGACCAGTCGGCGAGGCCGGTGGCGGCGGCCGGGAAACTGCCCGCCACGCCGGCCGCGAGCAGCACGATCGGCGCCCTGCCGCGGACGCCGGCGAGGTCAAGCAGGACCGCCGACGTCCAGCAGCCGATGGGCAGCCGCACCAGCGCCGGGTGGGCTGGCTGGCCGAAGGGCACGCCGTGCAGCGCGTCCGCCCGCTGACCAGCGGGCAGGGCACGGACGACGGCGTCGGACAGCACCCGGATCGGGCGGTCGAGCGCGTGAGCGCGCTCGATCCGCTCGGCGAGTGCTACGGGCCAGGGAATCGCGCGAGACTTTCGTCGCACGGAAACGGGGGTTTGCCGCACACGTTCATGCGTACCCGCAATCGCGCTGTGCCTACCATGACCCGTGCCTACCATGACGCTAGAGACCGAGAGGATGAACTGACCGATGACCGATCACCGCCCGGTAACCGCCGCTGGCGGCGGCTTCCCGGCGCCGGCGCGAGCGGGTTACACCAGGGCCTGCGGTGCCTACGGCGTGTTCGAGGCGACCGAGGACGTCAGCCAGTACACCAAGGCCGGCCTGTTCGCCAAGGGCACGGCCACCCGGCTGGTCGTCCGCTTCTCGGCCGTGACCGGAGAGCCGTCCAGCGCGGACACGGTCCGCGACCCGCGGTGTTTCGCGATCAAGTTCTATACCGAGCAGGGCAGCTATGACCTGGTCGGCAGCAATACCCCGGTGTTCTTCATCCGTGACCCCGGGCGGCGCGCGGCCGGTCACCTGCACGACGTCAACTCGCAGTGGGACTACTGGACCCTCCGGCCGGAGTCCGCGCATCAGGTGACGATGCTGATGACGGACCGCGGCATCCCCGCCTCCTGGCGGCACATGAACGGCTATGGCGGCCACACGTTCACGTGGGACAACGCGGCCGGCCGGAAGTTCTGGGTGAAGTATCACATCAAGACCGACCAGGGCACCGCGAACCTCGCGTACGCCGACGCCCTGGCCATCGCCGCGCGCGATCCCGATTACCACGTCCGTGATCTGTATGGCGCGATCGCCCGGGGGGACTTCCCGTCCTGGACCGTGCAGGTCCAGGTGATGCCGTTCGCGGATGCCGCCGACTACCGGTTCAACCCGTTCGACCTGACCAAGGTCTGGCCGCACCGCGACTATCCGCCGGTCACCATCGGCCGGATCAGGCTGGACCGGAACCCGGTGAACTACTTCGCCGAGATCGAGCAGTCCGCGTTCGAGCCCGCCAACCTGGTGCCGGGCATCGGCCCGTCACCGGACAAGATGCTGCAGGGCCGGCTGTTCTCCAACCCCGATACGCACCGGTACCGGATCGGCCCGAACTACCTGCAACTGCCCCGGACCTCGTTGCGCCCTCAGCCCGGCTCCGGTCCGGTCCCGGGTCCCGGTTCAGGTCTGGGTCCCGGTTCCGGTTCCGGTTCGGGTCCCGGTTCGGGTCCCGGTTCGGGTTCCGGTTCGGGTCCCGGTTCGGGTCCCGGTTCGGGTCCTGGTTCGGGTCTGGGTTCGGGTCTGGGTTCGGGTCTGGGTTCGGGTTCGGGTTCTGGTTCGGGTCCCGGTCCTGGTTCGGGTTCGGGCAATGGCCAGGCCCGGTTTGGTCAGCCGTCCTCCCCGCCGCGGACTGTGAGCCCGCCGCAGGCCGATCGCGGGCTGTGGCGCGGCGAGCAGTATCAGGTCACCGGCGACATCATGCGCACCGCGTACACGGCGCACCGGGACGACGATGACTTCTCCCAGGCC
>DASXDG010000228.1:0-8764 GCA_036490795.1 Streptosporangiaceae bacterium | reverse complement strand
GGCGGGACGACCGGGCCGATGTCGCCGTCCGGCGCGGTGTCCAGGTCCACGATCACCGGCGCGTGGTCGCTGGGCTTGGTGCCCTTGCGGGCCTCGCGGTCCACCCAGGCCGCCGCGACCCGTGACGCGACCGGAGACGAGGCCAGGATCAGGTCGATCCGCATGCCCAGGTCCTGGTGGAACATCCCGGCCCGGTAGTCCCAGTACGTGAACACCCGCGACGACGGCCAGCGGTCCCGCACCACGTCGTGCAGGCCGGTGTCCAGCAGCGACGTCAGCGCCGCCCGCTCGGGCCCGGTGACGTGCGTCTGCCCGACGTACGCCTCCGGGTCGAACACATCCTGATCGGCGGGCGCGATGTTCATGTCACCGCACACCATCACATCGGCCGGACCGGCCTCGATGACCGAGCGCAACGCGGCGAGCCATTCGAGCTTGTACTTGTAGTGCTCCGAGCCGGGCACCCGCCCGTTCGGCACGTACAGCGAGTGCACGCGCACGCCTGCGCAGGTCGCCGACACCGCCCGCGCCTCCTGGTGCGGGAATCCCGGCGCGCCGTCGAATCCGCGCACCACGTCGGCCAGTCCCACCCGGGACAGCAGGGCGACCCCGTTCCACTGCGCCTCGCCGGCCGCGGCGAACTCGTAGCCGCGTTCGGCGAGCGAGGAACCCAGAAGCGACGCGAATGCCTCCTCGGTCAGCTTCAGTTCCTGCAGGCAGACCACGTCTGGCGCACGCTGATCGAGCCACGGCAGCAGCCGTTCCACGCGCTGCTTGACGGAGTTCACATTCCAGGTCGCTACTCGCACCCGACAACATTAGTCGCTGCCCCAGTACGTTATGAAAATGCAGGATGTTGATATCCCGGCCTTCTGTGACCAGCTCGGCATCCCCGGGCTGGCCGACGCGCATGTCCACTTTCTGCCGCCCCGGCTGCTGCGCAGGGTGTGGGCATACTTCGACGGGGGCGGCCCGCTGCTCGGCGCCACCTGGCCGATTCACTACCGGCTGCCTGACGACGCGGACCGGGTCGCCCGGCTCCGGGATATGAACGTCCGCGCGTTCACCGCGCTGGCCTACGCGCACCGCCCGGACATGGCCGCAGAGCTGAACGCCTGGACGCTGGACTTCGCCGCCGCCACGCCCGGCTGCGTGCCGTCGGCGACGTTCTATCCCGAGCCAGGCGCCGGACATTACGTCACCGAAGCGCTCGACCGTGGCGCCCGCGTGTTCAAGGTGCACCTCCAGGTCGGCGCCTTCTCCCCCGCCGATCCGCTGCTGGACCCGGTCTGGGACCTGCTCAAAGAAGCCGGAACCCCCGTGGTGATGCACGCCGGCCACGCACCCGCCGGCACGTCGTTCACCGGGCCGGGCCCGGTCGCCGGGCTGCTCAAAAAGCACCCGGACCTGCCGCTGGTCATCGCGCACATGGGCGCGCCCGACTACGAGGAATTCCTCCGGATGGCCGCGGCTCACGATCGGGTCACGCTGGACACGACCATGGTGTTCACCGACTTCTTCGACGCGCTGGCGCCGTTCCCGGCCGGTGCGCGCCCTCTGCTCAAGGACCTGGGCGAGGCCGGCAAGATCCTGCTCGGCAGCGACTTCCCGAACATCCCCTACCCCTACGCTCGCCAGATCGACGGCCTGGTCCACCTGGATCTGGGCGACGACTGGCTGCGCGCCGTCTGCTGGGACAGCCCGATCCGCTGGCTGGGTATACAGCCCTAGCGTCCGGATCGCGGCCTTGGCTCCGACGTCCCTGGTGAGAGGAAGGAGAACGTCATGAAATACATGATTCTGGTATATGGCTCCCAGCAGGACTACGACACGATGGCTGGGCACCCCGCGCCTGGCAAGCCGCACTGGTCGGCGGAAGAGTTCGAGAAAATGGGCCAGTTCATGGAGCAGTTCAGCACGGACCTGGCCGAATCCGGCGAGCTGGTCGACACCCGCGGCCTGACCGCGCCCGCGCACGCGCGGCGGATCCAGCTGCGCGATGGCGCCGCGGTGGTCACCGACGGCCCGTACGCCGAAACCCAGGAGGTGCTGGCCGGCTACTGGATCGTGGAGTGCGAGAGCTTCGACCGCGCCACCGAGATCGCCGCGCGGCTGACAGACATCCCGGGGCCGGTGACACAGGCTTACGCCGACGTCCGGCCGGTCGCCGACTCACGGCACGAGCTCTAGGCCATGGAGGACCTGCTGCGCTCGCTGGCGCCGCAGGTCCTCGGCGCCCTGGTCCGCAGGTACGGGCACTTCGGCACGGCCGAGGACGCCACCCAGGAGGCGCTGATCGCCGCCGCCGCGCAATGGCCCGCCGAGGGCGTCCCGGAAAACCCGCGCGGCTGGCTGATCAGGGTCGCCTCCTACAAGCTCACCGACCTGCTCCGCGGTGAGCAGGCCAGGGCCGCGCGCCAGCAGCAATGGCAGCAGTACCAGTGGCAGCCGCCGGAACCAGTCGGCGGCGATCAGGACGACTCGCTGATCCTGCTGTTCATGTGCTGCCACCCCTCGCTGCCGGTGGCCGGGCAGATCGCGCTGACGCTGCGCGCCGTCGGCGGCCTGACCACGGCCGAAATCGCCCGCGCGTTCCTGGTGCCCGAGGACACCATGGCCCGCCGCATCACCCGCGCCAAGCAGCGGATCAAGGACAGCGGCGTCCCGTTCTCGATGCCGCACGACGTGGCCGAGCGCCTCAACGCCGTTCTGCATGTGCTGTATCTGATCTTTACCGAGGGATACGCGAGCATCCGCGCGGACCTCAGCCTGGAGGCGATCCGGCTGGCCCGGCTGGCGCGCCGGCTGCTGCCCGACGACGGCGAGGTGGCCGCCTTGCTCGCGCTCATGCTGCTCACCGAGGCGCGCCGGGCCGCGCGCCTCGACGCGCGCGGCGACCTGGTCCCGCTCGAATCCCAGGACCGCGCGCTGTGGAACGCGGCGTTCGTCAAGGAAGGCACCAAGCTGGTCACCGCGGCGCTCACCCGCGGCCCGGCCGGCCCCTATGGGCTCCAGGCGGCGATCGCCGCCCTGCACGACGAGGATCCTGTCGACTGGCCGCAGATCACCGCCCTCTACGAGCTGCTGATCGCCGCGTCGCCGGACAACCCGGTGATCCGGCTGAACCACGCGGTCGCCGTCGCGATGACCCGCGGCCCGCGAGCCGGCCTGGCCCTGCTCGACGCCCTCGAACCGGTCGACTACCGGCACGCCGCCGCCCGCGCCCACCTGCTCGAGCTGGCCGGCGACCTGCCCGCCGCCGCCGAGGCCTACCGCGCCGCCGCCGCCCGCGCCCCCAGCCTCCGCCACCAGCGCTACCTGCTCAGCCGGATCAGCTCATAACTACCAGTGGTTTCACCAGCCCGATGCCCGCGCCGACCCGCCCGCCGCCGCCGCGTTCGGCGTCGAACCGCGCGTGCGCGGCCGGTACCATTAGCCACATTGGTACCGCTGATGTTAGGCCGTCACGATGTAACCTTCCGCACCGCATCGGGCATATCTAACGCGGAACAAAAGTCCAACGCGGTAAAAAACCATGCTTACAGCAAGGTTTCTTACCGCGATAAGAAGAATTACCGCGCTAATTGCCGGGCGACCTGGGGCGCCGGGCGGCCTGGGCGCCTGGTGGCGTCGGATGTCTGCCCGACGCGTGCAACCGCGGCGAAGCACCACCGTTAGTTATGACCGCATAGTTCTCGGACTAGGTCGCGGGGCAGGGCGGGGGTGCGGTGGCCGTCCCGGCCGGTCATTTCCTCGTTGGAGACCAGGGCGTTGAGCACGGCCTCTTCGGTGGCCCGGACGACGGCCTCGTAGTACGGGTCCAGTTCGGTCCACGGGACGAAGTCCAGGTGGCCCCTCGCGAACCCGCCCTTGTTCGCGGTGGAGAACGCCAGGAACAGGTCGCCGGAGAAGTGCGAGCCGCTGGTGCCGGTCCTGGCCAGCCCGGACGTGACCCGGCGCGCCATCGCCTTGCACTGGTGCGGGAACAGCGGCGCGTCGGTGGCCACGATCGCGATCACCGACCCGGCGCCGGGCGGCGCGATGAGGAATTCCGCCATCGGGTTGTCCGCGGCCAGACGCGTGCCGAGGCGCGTCCCGCAGATCATCAGCTCGTGCCGCGCACCGAAGTTCGCCTGGACGAACACGCCCACCGTGTGCTCGCCCACCTTGCGGGAGGCGGTCCCGTTGCCGCCCTTGAACTGGTAGCAGTTCATCCCGGTGCCGCCGCCGACCGAGCCTTCCTGGACGGGGCCGGTTGTCGCCTGGTCGAGGGCGGCGATCACGTGCTGTTCGGTGACGTGGTGACCGTTGATGTCGTTCAGGTAGCCGTCCCAGGTCTCCGCGGCCACCGGCAGCAGCCAGGCGTTCGCCAGGTCGGGATGGTGATCGACCGTCCACGCGACGATGCCGGCATGGGCGATGCCGACCGCGTGCGTGTTCGTGATCGCTATCGGCCCGGCGAACGTGCCGGATTCCTCGATCCAGGAGACGCCGGTCATCTCGCCATTGCCGTTCTGCGAGTGGAACCCGGCGGCGACCGGGTTGCCCGGGTCGGCCTTGCCGCGCGGGTGGATGCCGGTGACCCCGGTCCTGACGTCGTCGCCTTCGATCAGCGTCGTGTAGCCGATCTCGATGCCGGCCACATCGGTGATCGCGTTCAGCGGACCTGGCCTGCCCTGGAACGGGAGACCCAGGTCGCGGGCTCGCTGGCTCATTCGCCGTGCTCCGCCGGGTGCAGGAGCTGCCATGCCTTTCCCTTCTGCGGATAGATCACGACCGCCCAGTACACCAGTCCGATGGCCATGGTGATCAGGGTAACCGTGAGCAGCAGCCGAGTCTGCTGCGCGAAAACGTAGCCGAGGGCGGCGAGCGCCAGCAGCGGCGGCACTGGCCACCAGCGCATCCGGTACGTACTGCCCTTGGTGGCTCCGGTCGCGCGTCCGACCAGTGCCGCGATCGCGATCAGCGCGTAATCGGCGACCAGGCTGGCACCGGTCAGGTTGATCAAGGTATCCAGCGAGATGGTCAAGCACATCACCGCACCCAGAACACCGATCAGCATGGTGGCCACCCATGGCGACTTGAACCTCGGGTTGATGTGCGCCAGCGTAGTTCCGACGGGTCCGGGAAACGCCTTGTCCCGTGCTCCGCTGAACAGGATGCGTCCGTAGCTGAGGATGATCGCCAGCGTGGCGTTGAAGATCGCGAGCACGATGCCGAGGCTCAGCACGGTGTAGACACCCTTGTCCGAGGTGGCCTCGATGAAGTACTGGAGCGGGATCGGCGAGGTGGTCAGCTTGGACAGGGACGGCGCGCCGATGATCACCGCGGTCAGCGGTACCAGCTCGGCGATGACGGTGATGGCCAGCGACCACAAGATCGCTTTGGCGATACTCCGGCTGCCGCCGGTGGTCTCCTCGGAGAAGTTCACCGCGCTGGCGTAGCCGTTGTAGGAGAAGATCGCGACCGCGGTGAAGGCCATGACGCTACCGAACGCCACCGGTGCGAGCAGCCCGTGCGAGGTGCCCACTGCCGGGTGGACCAGGCTCCCCCAGTGCTTGGCGTGGGATAGGCCGAGCACGGTCAAGGTGAGCAGCGCGATCAGCTCGATGGCCAGGAACAGCCCGGTGAGCCACGCATTGAACTTGATCTGGAAGACGGCCACGCCGGCCGTGACCAAGATGATGATCGCGCCGAGCACCTTCGCGTTCACGGTGACGACGACGCCCAGGTAGGTGCCTGCTCCGAGTGCGATCGTCGCCGGGATGAACGCGATGAAGTCGAGGTAGAGGGCGAAGGTGATGAAGCTGACCGGGCCAGCCAGCTTTTCCGCCCGCGGCCCCTTGAACGAGTGCCACACCATCGAGTAGTCGCCGCCGGCGATGGGGAACGCCGACGATAGCTCCGCCCAGCACAGCGCCATCAAGACGCCGACTATGCCGGCGAACACGAACGCCAGGAACGTGCCGCTGCCGACCGCGAACAGCGCGGCCGGGGCGATGATGAACACCGACGCGGCCGGCGTGACGCCGGACAACGTGATGAAGATGTTCCCCAGCACGCCGATCGTCCGGTGCAGCTGCTGGCTGTACCGGGGGCTCGCGGCCTGGGGGGTGGCGGTCTCCATATCCATGACAAGGATGCTAAAAGCGGGCCACCATCAGCAACAATGCACAAAACGTGCATTTTATGCGAGCCCGAATTCCCGTATTGTGCACCCGTATGAGCGTGACCCTGCGCGAAGTCCTCGATCTCGACGTGCTGCGGAAGGCCGGCGCCCGGGTGGTGGCCGGCGCGGACGGCCTGGACCAGACGGTCCGCTGGGTGCACATCGCCGAGATCCCGGACATCGCGTCGCTGATCAAGGGCGGTGAGCTGCTGCTCACGACCGGGATGGGAATCGACCGTTCCGCCGCCGCCCAGCGCCGGTACATGACCGAGATCGCGGACGCCGGTGCCGTCGGCCTGGTGATGGAGCTGGGGCGCATGTTCACCTCTGTGCCTCCGGCGATGGTGCAGGTCGCCCAGCGGCGCGGCTTCCCGCTGATCGCCCTTGAGCGCGAAACCCGGTACATCGAGGTCACCGAGGCCGTGCACCGGGCCATCGTCAGCAACCAGTACACGCTGCTGCACCAGGCCGAGGAGATCAACAGGGACTTCACCGACCTGATGCTGGGCGGCGCCGGCATCAGGGAGATCATCGCCAGGCTGGCGGACGTCCTGGGCAACCCGGTGGTGCTGGAGGACGCGGCGGGCAACGTGATCGAGCAGGCCGGACGGGTCACCGCGTGGGAAGAACACGTCCTGGTGGCCCACGACGAGGTCGCACGCGGGCGAGTCCAGCGCGGCCCGTCCTGCATCTGGGTGGGCATCTGGCTCCGGCACGAGGCGTGGGGCCGGGTGCACGTGCTGGAGACCGACCGGGTACTGGATGAGATCACCGGCCTGGTGCTGGACCGGGCCGGTGCCGCGCTCGGCCTGGTGCTGCTGTCGTCGGAGGTGGGCGCGCACCTGGCCGGCCGGGCCGGCAGCGCGCTGCTCGCCGACGTGCTCGCCGGCCGGCACGGGACGGTCACCGAGTTCCTGCGCCGTGCCCGCAGCCTGGGCGTCGATCTCAGCCGGGGACGGGTCGCCACGCTGGTGCTCGAACCAACCACGCTGGCCGAACAGGCCAGGCGCGACGCCCTCGGCGAGGCGGAACGCCAGCGGATCCGGCTGATGATGGCCGAGGAGACCGGCCGGGCCGCCAGGGAACTCGGCTGCGCCGCGCTGATCGGACTGGAAGGCGACCGGGTGCTGGCCGTGATCGCGGTCAACGGCCCGTTGGCCCAGGTGACCGACGCGCTGGCCGTCGCCGCCCGGCGGCGGATCAGGGCGGTGGACCCGTCGCTGACCGTGGTCGCCGGGGCCGGCCGGGAGGTGGCGGCGAGTTCGCTGCAACGGTCCCTGGAGGAAGCGATCGAGGCGGTGGACTTCGCTCGTACCGCGCCGGCGAGCGTGCCCGTGCACCACTTCGCCAACTTGGGCATCTACCAGTTGCTGGTCCGGCTGGCCCAGGACCCCGAGTTGTCGCGTTTCGTGGATTCGGAGCTGAGCCCGGTGCTCGAGCACGACGCGCGCAGCCGCGCCAAACTGCTGCCGACCCTGCGCAGCTACCTGGACAACGCGGGCCGCAAGGCGGAAACGGCCCGCGCGCTGCGCGTGCAGCGGCGCACCCTGTACGCCCGCATCACCCGCATCGAGCAGGTCCTTGGCCGGTCCCTGGACGAAGCGGACACCCGCACCCGCCTGACCCTGGCCCTCCAAGGCCAAGACCTCCTCCGCGACCGCGACCCCACCCGTCCCCGCCGCCTAGCCTGACCCGCCCCGCCCCGCCGCCCGCCACCCCGGGGCCCGCCCCCCGCCTGGGCCCGCCCGGGTCCGGGCGGGCCCGCCCGGGTCCGGGGCCCGCCACCCGCCTGGGCCCGCCCGGGTCCGGGCGGGTCAATTGCGCAATTGACTCGGTTCGGAGGTGGCCGACGGCGAAGGTGCCGCGGCGTCGGCCGGGGGAAGCACCACTGCTCGTTATGATCCTGCTGAGCCTGGATGTCTGTCACCCGTTAACTTGCTATGTCACCCGTACTCGCGGGTAGAAATGGCATTTGTCCTGGTCCTGGCCACGCGAACGGGTGACAGAGCCGGCCAACGGGTGACATTGGGCCCCTCGACCACGCCGATGAGCGCCAGTCTTCTTGCGTGCCGCCGTTCTATCAAGGGCGGATCAGCGCACCCGCCCCGCATCGGTACCTGAGTGGCCCCTGTGGCCAGCGGTACGATCACCCATCCCGCCGACTCGAATTAACGTGTCAGATTACCCCTTCGTGGAGCCCGACCCCTCGAAAACGGGGGGTAGGGCTCCACGAAGGGGTAGCTCTCCACGTTGTTTGGAGCGGGCCGGTCACCTGGGTGCGACCGGTGTGACACACGTGGCCCCTAGGGAGCTTGGGGCTGATGATTCGCGGGGGGGCCCTAACCCAGGCGGGTCAATTGCGCGATTGACACGCCCTAGCGAAGTCAATCGCGCAATTGACCCAGGTGGGGCGCCACCCCGGGTGGGTGCCACCCCAGGTGGGGCGCCACCCCGGGTGGGGCGCCACCCCAGGTGGGGTGCCACCTTGGGGCGGGGGGCGCCAAGACTACGTGACCTTAGCTTGTTATTTAACCTCGGGTGCCGCTCTTGGCTCGGTTTGCCGGTACTGTCCGGCGTGTCGCCGTGATGGCAGGC
>DASXDG010000227.1:0-21378 GCA_036490795.1 Streptosporangiaceae bacterium | reverse complement strand
CGTCGTCTGGGAATTGCCCGCAACCGAAGCGGCGCTGCGGGCGTCTTGTTTGGTGAGAGCGCACCTAAAGTGACGACATTTGATGGAGTGAACCTTGATGAAGATTCGGATGGCGATCTCGACGGCCGGCCTAGCGGCCGGTTTGGCGGCCGGCGCGCTGGTGGCCGGGACGCTAGCGGCTGGCACCGCCGTGGCCCAGGCGGCCCCCGCCGCCGGGCACAGCGTGAGCAGTAACCCGCTTGCCGCTTGCCGGAAGTATGCGAAGGACCACACGTTCGTCTGGATCACCAAGGCAAAGGGCAACCCCAGGTACGGCCTGACCGTAACCGGCCAGACGGTCCGGGTGCACTGCGGCGGCCCCGACGACCTGCAGTACAACCCGACCGGCAAGCACTTCACCGGTCACTTGCTGCGAAACGCCAAGATCAACGTGCTGACGT
This sequence comes from Streptosporangiaceae bacterium, assembly GCA_036490795.1. Classification (GTDB taxonomy): domain Bacteria; phylum Actinomycetota; class Actinomycetes; order Streptosporangiales; family Streptosporangiaceae; genus JAFARZ01. The sequence continues at coordinate 20,938 of DASXDG010000227.1, read as the reverse complement.
TCAGCAACGGCATCCAGTTTCCCCGGATGCCGCAGTCTAAGTTCACGCACTGGGTCGCCACCGACCACAACAGCGGCATCTACTCGGTAACCGGCCCGTTCAAGGCGATCCGCGCCCTAGCCGAGGAGTACCACCCGTAATTGCCCTGGCTAGCCCCGCGCCATACCGGCACAAAGCGGGCATAGCGTGCCCGGTTTCGATTATCGTGCGGGTCAGAGTCCGGTTTCCCGGAACGCCACGCGCACGATCATCGAGCGTGCACCGCCCAGCCGCGGCGGGGCGGGCTTTCATGATCACGAAGCGCCAGCCGGGCTGCGTGGTCGGCCTACTCGGGCCTATGTGGTCGCACGCTCGACGTCGGTCATGTGGGGAGGGGCATGACGATGAGGGGGGCGGTGGTGGGGCGCGTGGTGCCGCCAGCGGGCTCCACCGTGATGCCGAACCTGTCGCTATTGCTCACGCCGGTCGCGAGCAGGGGAGCGGTGCGGCCGTGCTGCGCCGAGGGAAGAAGGCCCGCGGACCGGGCGCCTGCGGGACCCATCAGCCAGAGCTGGTAGACCTCCGCTGACGGCAGCGGTGGCAAGTCGATGGCGGTGACGACCGCTTCGCCTTGGGTACGGGAGACGGTGACGGACACCGTACCGCCGCCGTTGGCGGGCCTGCTGCCGGTCCTGGCGTCCGGTGCCGCGAGTACCGCGGCCACGGATCGCGCCGAATCCAGCCGGTGCGTCGCACGGACCTGGGCGATGCCGAGCACGATAACCGTGGCGAGGCTGGCGACGGCGAGACTCGCCGCGACGGCGATGCCGAACCTTGGCCGCCTGAGCCGCGCTAGCCTCTCGGGCAGCACGTGCTGTCCGTGCGGGTGCGGGCTGGTCAGGGGCGGGAGCTGGCGGATCTGGTAAGTGGCGTCCAGCACCCGCTGCTGCATGGCGGGCGGAGGCGGCAGGCTGACACCGAACGCGAGCCGCGCGGCAGTCTCGCGCAGGCCGCGGATCTCGATCTCGCAGGAACCGCAGCTGGTCAGGTGCCGCTCGAACGCGTCGAGTTCGGCGGGCTCGAGGGCGTCTAGCGCGTAGGCGCCGGTAAGTAGATGAAGGTCGCTATGCAAGATGCTCACCAGGACACCTCCATGCAATCGCGCATCCTGATCAGGCCGTCGCGAATCCGGGTCTTGACCGTGCCGAGCGCGACGCCGAGCAGCGCCGCGACCTGCGGATATGAGTAACCGCCGTAGTAGGCGAGGGTGACGGACTCGCGCTGCAGGCTGCTCAGGCCGTCCAGGCACCGGCGGACCCGCTGCTGATCCAGGCTGGCCGCGACCGTGTCCGCGACCACGTCGCCGCCGGTCATCCCCGCCGCATCGTCAGCGGCGGTGTCCTGCTCGCGGCGCGCGCACGCTGTCTCTGACCGGACCCGGTCGATGGCACGGCGATGCGCGATGGTCAGCGCCCAGGCAGCCGGGCTGCCCTTGGCTGAGTCGTACCTGGAAGCGGTGCGCCATATCTCCAGCAGAACTTCCTGCGCTACTTCCTCAGACTGGGCAGCATCGCGCAGCACCTGCCTGACCATGCCGTAAATCGGTCCGGCCAGCCGGGTGTAGACCGTCTCGAACGCCTGATGATCCCCGCGTGCGACGGCAGAGAGCAGCCGCCCCAGATCCTCTCCTTCGTGTTCTTCCGCGGGGGCATCGCCCAGTCGCTCCCTGGAGGTGCGGCTCGTTTCCATACGCACCATTCGGTGCGCGGGCGCCTACGGATTGCTCGTCAGGGCGATTATTTATTCCTTCGCGCCGCGCCAATCTGGTCCGGCAGGGGTTCCGAATGGAGCCCCGTGATCGCCGGCATCACCGCACTGCGCTGGCTGCCGGGGTTTCCTGATCGCCGGTGCGGGCGCTGCCGCGATCGCCGTCACAGCGGGTGCGGCCGGTAACGCGCTGCCCGGCCGGCGGCGCGGGACCCGGCCGGCCGCTGCCCGTGGTTGCCGGCCCGGCTTGGCTTAATACTCCGACATGTCATGATTTGCCTGAGAAAGGAGATGTTTGGCAAACGGGCACTCCCGAGATGTGGTCCACCGTTTTGATCCTGGTCGTTTTCGAGCCGCCAGCATGAACCTTGATGTCCCCTATCTCAGGGCTTGACAGCATTCGATCTTCCGGGAGAAGGTGGGCATACCAAGGAGCGCGTTGATCCCTCAGGTAGAGGTGCGAATTACCACGGGATCGCGTGGGGACATTGCTGTAGTGGGACCCAATCCACCCAGTTGTTAACCGGTCGTAGCGGCAAGCTTTGCCTGCGCGGAGGGTCCGGTTAATCGCGGGGTCCCACAGGGAGGGGGGCCATGCGCCCAACTGTGACCGCAGAGAGCGAACATTTACCCGCCGGCTATCTGTAATGACGTGATGCCGCGGTAATCGAGCGTGCCGCTGAGCCCTGCGGTTTCTTTCCGCTGATCAATTCAGGCGCTATCTCATTGTCTGTGGTGCATTAGCCGCCTGGATCAATTTCTCGTAGGTATTTGGCGCAGTACCGTCATGCCCGCGAATACCCCAGCTCAATGATGGGCGCGAGCATGCCCTTCATTATGTATTAAGGATCTGCCATGTCTGCATCTGACCCGACCAAGGAAATCAAGCTCACGAACAACACGACGTCGCCTATCGTCCTCATGCTGCCAACGACGTCCGCGCAGGCCGAGGAAGGCGACACCCTGGATTACGGCCAGAAGCTCGAGTTGCTCACGGCGGTTGAGGGGGGTACGTCGGTCCCCGCCGGTTCGGCGAAGACGTTTATCCTCGATCAGACCTACATCGACCCCGACACCGGGGATACCGAGCCCTCGATCCTTTATGACTTGCTGCCCTGCACCGCGGACTGGCTGCTGCCGGTCGCCAACATCGGCGTTATGCAGAGCTTCGCGACGCCGCCGTCGTACCCGCCCCAGAAGGTGACCGCGGACATGGCCGCCGCGTTCCAGAACGCGGCCTTGTTCTTCCAGACCATCTCGGCCTATCCCTCGTCGTCCCTCGCGACCGGATACGCGCAAGCCATGAACCAGACGCAGAGCAACGCGTCCTCGGCGGCGAATGGCTCATCAGGCTCCGCTGACAACGCCGCGCAGAGCATCACCGACACGGTCAACGCCTACTTCAAGACCACCAAGGGCTTCCAGAACGTCACCTTGCCGGCCGTGGTCGCCGTCCAGTCCTACTACGGCACGTACCCGTGCGCCTGGGCCGAGTACGCGGCCAAGGCGGTTACGTACTACCTGTACAGCAGCAACAGCACCGCGTCGACGTTCGTCGGGACGATCTCCCTCACCCCGCCGGCGGCCGGGATGAAGATCGCGCTGGCCAACGCCGGCTACACCTGCACGTTCACGCCGGCGTCCAACGGGTCTGACCTGACGACCGTCAACGTCAACACGGCGGCGGCCAAGAACCTTACCTACTCCGGCGGCCTGTTCGTCGACAACGTGAACAGCGACCTCCCGCAGGTCGGGGTCAAGGGCACCTTCCAGATCAAGAGCATGTTCACGAAGAACCAGTCCGACACCCAGATCATCACGGTGCTGACCGGCACGGTCAGCGGGGCGACGGTGATCGGGTTCGACCAGCCGCAGACGACCGCGGCCTCTGACTTCTGGGACACCCTTTTCCACCCCAAGGACGCGGCCGGAATCTGGTCGTCGGTCATGCAGATCGGCGGCGCCTTCATGATGCTGGTGTTCTTCGGCCAGTTGCTCTACGGCGCCTATAAGGGCCTGCGCAGCCTGGGGGCAGCGAAGAAGCCGGCCACGTCGGAAGACGTCGGCAGCGAGTACTCCAAGCTCTCGGACAGGCTCGACACTCTGGAGTCCACGCTCTCGAAGAAGATCGGCAACCCGGACGTCCCGAAGGACCTGACCGACGCGCTCGCGAAGATCAACGACAAGCTGGATGCCATCGGAGCTCGCGAGAAGTCGATCTCTGAACAGGAGGCGCTGCAGAAGGACGCGGATCAGCTTGAAGAGGAAGCGTCGGTCGAAGAGGACATGACCGTTTCGGAGCTGCAGACGCTGTCAAAAGAGGCGACCGCGGTTCAGAAGGACGCGCAGCAGCTGGAAAAGTCCACTGACTCTTCTGTCGAGGCCGACGTCACGAAGGTGCAGTCTGATCTCCCGGGTATCGACTCGGGTATCGGCGGTATCGCGAAGCAAGTTGGCTCCGACCTCAGCTCCAGTGAGAATACGCAGCTCAAGGAGCAGCAAACCGAAGTTACCGAGGCGGAGACCGAAGTGAGTGAGGTAGACGCGGGCGAAGTGAACGCCAAATCCGGCGACCCGTCAGTAACCGACGACGACTTCCCGGTGGGAGAGTAACCCGTGACCACGCCAGACAGCGGCAACCAGGTCTACATCACCAACCACACCGCCGACGCCCTGGACATCTACACCTTCACGGTGCCGCAGGGCGCGTCGACAGCAAACCCGAACACGCTGTACCCCACCTACTCCAAGGTGGGCGCCGCGGCCGCGAACACCACGACCACGTACACCCCGCCGGCGGATAACCCGCTTGAGGACCTGGTGTTCACGCTCGCCGGCACCGGTCAGCCGATCGCCACAGTGGTCACCAACATCCTCGGCAACACGACCGTCGCCATCGCCGAAGAGGACGTGACGAGCAGCAAGAACGCATGGGCGTTCGTCAAGTCCTACTGGGGAAGCCCGTACAGCCCGGACAGCCTAGCGGTCAACAACATCATCTTGGGCAGCACGGACCTGACCCAGCAGCTCACCCAAGTCAATGCCTGGCTGACCGCGAACAACAAGGGGTTCGGCTACGCCTTGTTCTCGGCGATGCTGTACTGGGCATCGAACGACGTCCGGGCCTGGGCAGGTACGTACTACTGCTACAACCCGAACCCCCCGCAGCCCATGATCCCGCTCGTGCTGCCCAGCACATCGACCGGCACGATCACCCTGGCCGCCAGCGGCACCGCCACATTCACCCCGACGTCGGGCGCCGCGGTCCCGCTGACCCTGCACAACCGCACGCTCGCGTCGGCCGGGGCGACCCAGACCTCGGGCATCTCGCTCCAGCTCATCGTGCAGGACATGATCCTGCACGGCGGCAACGACGGCACCTACGAGGCCTTCCTCACCGGCAAGCACAACGGCGAGGACATGATCGTCCAGCCCTACCAGGTGCCGAAGCTGGCCTGGTGGATGGCGGCCTACGACCTGTCGAACATCGCGTTCAACGCGGTCAACGTGATCTTGATGGTGCACACGGTGATCGCGCTTGCCAAGAACGTGCCGACCATCTTCAACGCGCTGCGGAGCGGCGCTCAAGAGCTGATCAGCGCGGTCAGGACCGACCTGTCCAACCTGGCCGAGCAGATATCCAGCAGCATCACCAGCGCTGCCGAGGAGAACGCCGGCCTGGTGAACGTCGACGTCGACACCGACGTGGACGTGGATGTGGACGTGGATGTGGACGTGGATGTGGACGTCGACATTGACGTTGACATCGACGTGGATATCGACGTGCTCGTGGTGGTGGACATCGACGTGGATATCGATGTCGATATCGACACTGACGTCGACACAGTCGTGGACAACGTCACCGACACCGACGTTGACACCGACATCGACACCAACGTCAACATCGACAGCTCCGCCGTCCTCGGTCTGGCCAAGCGGCTGGGCACGATGCTGTGGGACAACAAGGCCGCGATCTTGAAGTTCGTACTGAGCAACGCGGCGGTCATGGGCGCCATGACCGGTGCCCAGTACCTGCTTCAGTACTGGTACCAGAAGGCGAGCCAGAGCTACGCGGGCCAGTCGCCGTCGGCGGCGGCACCGCTAGCGCTGCTGCTGAACTACATGGAGAACCCGGCCAGCACGGTCGAGCAGCGCTGGACGGTCTTCTCCTACTACGTGGCCCAGGGAGCGACTCCCGCCGAGCAGAACCTGATCGTCAGCGGCATGCTCAGCATGAAGAACCCGGCCGACGATACCGCGCTCGCCAACTGGCAGTGGAGCACGGCGGACCAGAGCGCGGCCGTCAACGCCATGGAACGGTACACCGCCACCGCCCAGCAGCCGCAGGCGTATACCACGCTGGCCGCCTACACCTACGACGGCAAGACGCTGCCGATCAAGGTCGGGGCGGGCGTTGCCCTCCAGTACATCGCGAAGATCCTCTGACCGATGGCCGACAGCAACGCGACCTTCGAGGAGCATCAGCGCGCGTGGGAGGAACTGGCCGAGGGCATCGCCCGGCTGAGGGACTCAGTCACCGACGACCCGAGCCGGATCGCCCCGCCCGCCGCCAAGGGAGAACTGCTGATCATCGGGTCTGGCATCGACTCGATCGGGTTCTCCCTCGGCGACGAGGCACTGATCGCGAGCGCGGACAAGGTGCTGTACTGCGTGGCCGACCCGGCGACGGTGGTATGGCTGCGCAAGCTCCGGCCCGATGCACTGGACCTGTACGTGCTCTATGCCGATGACAAGGTCCGTTACACCACCTACATGGAGATGGCCGAGGCGCAGCTGTACTGGGTGCGCCAGGGACTCAAGGTCGTGGTGATCTTCTACGGTCACCCGGGCATCTTCGTGCTGTCCACCCACCGGGCGATCCAGATCGCCCGGCGGGAGGGGCACCGGGCGGTGATGCGGGCCGGGGTCAGCGCACTGGACACGCTGTGCGCGGACCTGGGCGTCGATCCCAGCCATCCGGGGCTGCAGACGCACGAGGCGACCGACTGCCTGATCCGGCGGCGGCGTATCGATACCAGCCTGCACGTCATCTTGTGGCAGGTGGGCCTCATCGGGGAGCTCGGCTACCGACGGCAGGGCTATCTGAATAATCACTTCTCCTATTTCGTCTCCTGGCTGGAGGAGCTCTACGGCTCCGGCTACGAGATCACCCACTACATTGGCGCGCGCTACCCGGGAACCGATCCGCTCATCGGCGTCCACCGGCTCCGTGACCTGCACGATCCGGAACTGCAGCGGGAGATCACCGGCCTGTCCACGTTCTACATCCCGCCGCGTGACGCCATCGCGATGGACCGGCAGACGGCGGTGGACCTGGGCATTCTGACCCAAGGCCAGCCGGTGCCCGAGCCCGGATCGCCGCGCCGCGACGTCGCGCGCTACGGCAAGCGGGAGATGGCCGCGTTCTCCGCGCTGGCCAGGTTCCGCATCCCGCCGTCCTACCACTGGCAGGACGACACCGAGGCGGCCAGGTTCCTGATCGAGCTGCGGTTTGATCAGGACCTGCAGCAGCTCTACCGGCGCGATCCGCTCGCGGCGCTGGACGATCCCAGGTTCGCCGGGTTGTCCGACCGCGAGCGGGGCCTGCTGGTTTCCCGCGATTCCGGATCGGTCCAGATCGCGGCGAAGGGGAATTACCGGCGTTCGATACCGAACGAGGAGACGATCACCCGGCTGCTGAACGACAGGGCGTCGTGCGAGGAGATCCGGGCAACGCTGCGCCGGTCTGGCCGCAGGCGGCCGGACCGGCGCGCGGCGCTCACGAACTGGCTGGAAGCGCGGCACCTGACCGTGGACTGGGCCATGCTCGCGTCGTCGCTCGACTTCGTCTACCGCAACAACCTGTTCCCGTGGACCGGCGTCTACACCGATCCGGACTCGGACCGCAGCGTTGTCATCGTCGGCAACCGGACGGTACGGGAGAAGAGCGCGGTCTATGTCGACGGATCGAGAATTCAGCGATTCCGGTTCTCGAACGGGACGCTAAGCTGGACGGCCCAGGGCATGCCAGCCCTCGGTACCGGGGTGCCGCACGGGGTGCTGCGCCTGGACCTGCGGTCCTCCGCCGAGCGGCGGGCGGTGCTCAAGACCTGGGCGTCCGGCGAGGAACCCGGGCAGGGACAGACGTTCGTGCTGCCCGAAGCCGACCCGGCCCGCGGCGTCGTCGCGGCACACGTCATGGGTACCACCGACGGTCGGTATGCCCTGCGCCGGGGCGGCCGGTTCGCGAGGACGGTATTCGAGCTGACCATCGGGCCGGACGGTGTCCGGATCGACGGCAGCCCGGTGCCCGGAGCACTCGGCGCAGCGACGCTGAGCTGGACCGGCGGCCCGGGTCCGTGCGCCGAGGGGAGCATCACCTTTGTCCCCGAGCCGGTACTCGGATCGGTGGAGTTCTACGGCACGGTGTGCTCGGCCGACGATCCGGGGCCGGTCTCCTGCTACGGTGCCAGGCTGCACGACGAGCCTGATAACAGCAAGGAACAGGTGCTGCTGGCGTCGGCGGAAGCGCAGCGGGGCCTGGCCGAGATAGTCCGCGGCGCGCGGCCCGTCGGCGGACTCTTGCTCTGGCACAAGTGGGAGAAGGCCAGCTTCACCAACATGACGGTCAGCAAGTACCTCGCGTCGCTGGTCTAGTCCGATGGAAGAGCATGCGCTTGTCGTCGAGTACGACACTGCCCGCTACCCGTTCGACCGGGTCCTCGCCGCCGGCGTGTTCCGGACCGCGAGGCTGGACCGGCTGCACGACGAATCGAAGCGGAGGACCCGCCGCGACGAGCTGACCTACGCCGACAACCTGTCCCTGCGCCGCCGGATGCAGCAGCTGCCGGACGACTGCACCTTCTACAAGCTCTACCACGCGTGGATCGCCCATGTGGTCGCGCCGATGTACGGCAAGAAGGTCAGCTACTCGGCGCATCCCAAGATGCGGGTTCACCTCGCCGGAACCGGCTCGGTCAGTGACTTCCACACCGACGTGGCGGTCACCGGCCGGGCCGACCAGATCAACTGCTACCTGCCGTTCACCGACGTCTACGACACGTGCACGATCTGGAGCGAGCACCGGCACGGCCAGCGAGACTACGAGCCGCTCAACCTCCGCTATGGCCAGGCCCTGCTGTGGGATGGCGGACGGCTTGAGCACGGCACCTATCCCAACCTAACCGACTCCACGCGCATCAGCTGCGACTTCCGCTTCCACCCCCTGAATCCCTCGGCCGTCGCCAGTCCCTGGTGCGACGTGCTGGCCGGACGACCGGAAGGACTCTTACCATGACCACCTACATCGATCCGATAAAGACGATGCTGGAGCAGAACTTCCCGAACGCTAACGGCCTCTGGAACTACTCCTCGGACAACCAGCTCGCCACCAGCTGGCTGCATCAGACTCCAACCAGCGTGTGGAGCCTGCCGTATACCCAGTTCAAGCAAGCCGTGCCCGGATCAGGCCCGCTGGAGCTCGCGACCTGCACGGTTCCCGGCTCGGTGAACGGCACCACCGAGCTGTGCCAGGTGATGGACGCCAGCATGACCAAGCCGGGCCAGACCGCGGCCAAGCTGCTGATCGGCCACTCCGATGCCTTGGTCGACGCGGTCTACGACGTGATGACCTCGGCCCAGGTGCTGCTCGACTTCACCACGTTGACCCCGCCCACCGACCGCTTCCTCGACATGTTCAAGAACGCGCTGCTGTACCTGTCGAACAAGCCTGATGGCCAGCGGCCGATCGTCCGGATCCTGTACTCCAACCCGCTGCCCAACCTCCCCGCGCTCACCGCGATCCCGTTCATCGACGACATCACCAGCCAGCTCGATCCCGCCAAGCGGATGCAGATTTATGTCTACGTGATGAGCTCGAGTTGGTCCTCGTGGAACCACGCGAAGATCGTGGCCGCCGACGGTATGCGGGCGGTCGTGGGCGGCCACAACCTGTGGGGACCGCATTACCTTGGGGTCAATCCGGTGCATGACGTGTCGATGCGGCTGACCGGCAGCGCGGCCCGCCACGCGCATGACTACGCCAACAGCATGTGGGCCTATGGGCAGTGGCGCCAGGATCACCTGCTTCACTGGGTGACCAGCAATGCCGCGGAGGTGGGGCTCATCGCCGCCTACCGGCCTAGCTCATCGTCAGGACCGAGCACGGTCCAGCTCGATGTGCTCCCGGACGCCGGCTTGTACGAGAGCCTGAGCCATAGCTTCGGCCCCACAGGCCCGGGGTCGATCCCCGTCCTGGCGGTGGGTCGTGCCGCTAACACCCAGGCGAACTACCTGCTGCCGACGCTGGAGAACTGGTTCTTCCCCTTCGACGAGCCGGGCGACCAGGCCATCGCCAAGCTGGTCAGCCTGGCCCAGCAGACGGTGCGGATGTCACTCCAGTCGTTCCGGCTGGGGCCCGCCGGGGTCATCGCGGGCTGGAACCCGGCGCTGTTCCAGGCGATGGCCGACGCCATCTACCGCGGCGTGAACATCTACGTGGTCCTGTCCAACCCAGGCGCCATAGCGGGCGGCCTCACCCAGGCCAGCGCACCCTACGACGGTGACAGTCCATCCACCGTCAACGCGAAGATGGCCCAGACCCTCGCCGAACAGCAGGGGATTCCGTACGCCACCGCCGAGCGATTCGTATCCCAGCAGTTCAACCTCGCGCAGTTCCGGTACTCCTCGGATGCCGCCTATCCGCCGAAGAACGTGCCTATCGGCAACCACGCCAAGACGCTCATCGTCGACGACACCGCCTTCTACATCGGCTCGCAGAACATGTACAGCTCGAACCTGAACGAGTTCGGCTACATCGTTGAGGACGCGGCCACCGCGCAGTCCTACCTGGCCAGTTACTGGACACCGCTGTGGAACTGGTCAAAGAGCACGGCCAGCAACGCGGTGGACCCCGACGAACAGACGTCGCAGCAGGCCGAGGCGATGAACTTCATCGGGGCCCTCGACTCCGACGCGATGCTGCACATCAAGTGGGCCCAGCTGACGGACCAGCGCGACGCGCAGCCCACCGCCGCCGGGAAACTGCTGGTCCAGCACCAGATGGACGAGCTGATCGCTAGCGCCGGCTTCGACAGCACGGCGGCAACCGTGTTCGCGGGACTGGCGCAGCCGTTCTTCACCGAGAAACCGCCGTCGACCGAAGCGACGCCGGCGGCCACCGCGTTCGTCGCCAACCTGATGACCGACACGACGCTGATGCAGTCGTTCTCGACGGTCGTCTACACGCCGGCCGGCACCATCGCGGACTACAACGCGGCGATCAATAAGTGGCTCACAGATCACGGATACAAGTGCACGGCGCTGCAGGTGATGGCCGCGTTCACCGGGATGTGCGCGGTGAACCTCGCGTACTGGAGCAGCACGAACACCACCTGGCTCACCGCGGACGGAGGTGTCTCCTACGCGATCACCTCGAATACGTCCAACGCGGCGCAGCCGCACACGCTCCAGGCCCGAACCTCAACCGCTACCATGCCGCCCGCGCCGGGACTCGGACCGACGCTCGTCATCGGCCCGGACAGCGTCACGTACAACAACGTGGCGATCAAGTCGTACACCTACAACAACAACGTGCTGTCGTGGCAGGCCACCAACGGCAATACCACGGCGGCCTCGCTCCGGTTCGGCACCGTCACCAGGGCCACGATGAACGACAGCTTCACCGGCAACGAGGTCTTCGGCACGATCACCTATCCCGCCGCATCGGGGGCGATCGCGGCCGGCACCTACAGCTTGTACGGGCGTGGCGGCCAGTCCGGTGGCGGTGGCGGTGGCGGCGGTGGTGGTGACAACCCGTGGTACACGGTCGGATACGTCTTCGCCGCACTGGCGGCGATGGCGCTCCTCGGAGCCCTCGCCTACTTCACCTTCAAGAGCGTGCGGAGCCAGCAGGATTGGATCCGGGTTGCCCAGGAGAAGCGCGACTCCGATGAAGAGGACAGCTTCGAGCTTGAGCCGGTCTCCAGCACGAACCGCTCCGTCGAAGCCGCCGAACTACAGCGGGAGATAAGGCTGCAGCAAATGGATGCCTGCGAGACCTCGCTCACCGTCCTGGCCGAGTTCGAACCCAGCATGACAACGCTGCAGCGGACCAGCTTGTCCAAGGCAGCCGGCGATCTGCGCTCGGCACGGAGCACACTCGAGCAGTCCACGGCTGAGTCCCTGGTCGGCGACGTCCAGCGGGTGAATGTCCAGATGGACGGGATCGTGGCGTCGATCAAGTCGCTGACCACGGGCGTCTCGAAGGAGCTCTCGTCGGGTGAGTCGCGGACGCTTGAGGAGAACAACGCCCTCGCGGACACCCTGACCAAGGCGAGCGACGACGTCACCAGCCAGGAAGAAGACGACCGGCCATTCGAGATAGAGGACTAGGGATCAGGTACGGCAATGCCAACTGAGTACATCAACCACATCTACGACATGCTCGTGGACCGTTACCCGCAGCCCAACGCGCTGTGGAACTACTCAACGGACAACACCCTCGCCGACGGCTGGCTCAAGTACACCCCTACCGACGTGTGGGGCCTGAGGTATGACCAGTTCAGGCAGGCCGTGCCGGACGAGAACGGGCCGCTGCACCTGAAGACGTGCACGGTGCCGGGGCCGGTGGACGGGACCACCGAGCTGTGCCAGGCGATGGACGCCAGCATGACGGCGCTGGACCAGGTGCCGGACAAGCTGCTGATCGGCCACTCCGACACGATCGTCGACGCGATGTACGACGTGGCCAGGTCGGCCGAGGTGCTGCTGGACGTGACCAGCCTGTCCCCGCCGACCGGCCGCTTCCTCGACGCGCTGAACAACGCGGTCCTGTACCTGGCCAGCAAACCGGCGGACAAGCGCCCGGTGGTCAGGATCCTGGTCTCCAACCCGCTGCCCAACTCCCCGGCGGTCAAGGCCGAGCCGCTGCTGCGTGCCGTCACCAAGGGTCTCGACGCGAGCACGTCGATACAGGTCTACGTGTTCATCATGAGCTCCTACTGGTCGTCCTGGAACCACGCGAAGATCGTGGCGGCGGACGGTGTGCGCGCCGTCGTGGGCGGCCACAACCAGTGGGGCACCGACTACCTCGGCCTCAACCCCGCGCACGACGTGTCGATGCGGATTACCGGCACCGCGGCCAAGCACGCCCAGGACTTCGCCAACAACATGTGGGTATACGGCCAGTGGTACAAGGACAGCGTCGAGCCATATATCCCCAGCGTCCTGAACAAGCAGACCGACCTCCAGGCCGCCTGGCTGCCCGGATCGGACGGCAAGAGCACGGTCACCAAGGGGGTCCTGCCGGCCAAGACCATGTACGGCGCCGCGACGGCCAAGTTCGCGTCCGCGCCGGCCGGCGGATCGGTGCCCGTCCTGGCGGTGGGCCGCGCGGCCAAGATCGCGAAGAAGAACTACCTGCCTCAGCTGCAGGACTACGAGACGGCGTACAACGAGCCATCCGACGACGCCATCATCAAGATGATCACCCTCGCCAAGCGCACGGTACGGATGTCGCTCCAGTCGTTCCGGTTGGTTTCGGGCTACGTGGCGACCTTCAACTATGGCCTGATCGAGGCGATCGTCGACGCGATGAAGCGTGGCGTGGACTTCTACGTGGTGATCTCGAACCCCGGCGCGCCGTCGGCGAGCCAGAAGGATAAATCACCCAGCCTCGCGCCGTACGACGGCGACCAGCCGGGCGTCATGAACGACCAGGTGCTCGACACGATCGTGAACCGGCTGGACTACACGATGGAGCAGGGCCAGGAGCTGATGGGGCAGCGGTGGCACCTCGCACAGTTCCGCTACTCCGACGACAAGACCTACCCGGATAACGCCAGCTACCCCGACGGCGAGCCGATCGGCAACCACGCCAAGACCGTCATCGTCGACGACGCCGTCTTCATCATCGGCTCGCAGAACATGTACTCCTGCAACCTGAACGAGTTCGGCTACATCGTCGAGGACGCCACCGCGGCGCAAGCGTACGTGACCAGCTACTGGACGCGGCTGTGGGAGTACTCCAAGGTCACGCGCACCACGGTCGTCGACCCCGACACGCTGGTCGCCGAGCTGATAGAGGCGGCGGGCTTCGTCACCGATTCCCTGCTCAACCCGATGATGCGCACCGCCTGGAACGCCCTGTTCGGCCGCTATAACGAGACGACCGACAACGGCCAGAAGCAGGCCATCGAGCTGCGGATGAACGAGCTGATCGGCGGTTCCGGCTACTTCACCAACGCCACGGATGTGATGCAGGCCCTGACGCAGCCGCAGCCGCAGGCGACACCGGAGGCGCTCCGCTTCGTGGCCAACATCTTGAACGACAAGGACCTGATGACCGGGTTCAACGACGTGATCATGAAGTCGTATCCCAGCGTCGACGGGGCCAACACCGCCCTCAACAGCTTCCTGACCAGCAAGGGCTACAAGTGCACCGCGCAGGAGGCGTTCGCCGCGTTCGCGTCGATGCGCAACGACGTGATCTCGTACTGGCAGGGCGCCTACACCGGCTGGGTGGTCAACGACGCAGGCGGCACCTATGCCAACACCTCGGTAACCCCGGCCCAGCCGCACGCACTGCAGGCCCGGGCGGCGACGGAGACCACCGACCCGCTGCCGGAAACCGGCCCGGTGCTCATGGTGAGCGGGAACACCATCACCCTCGACGGTGTGGCCGTCGTGAAGTACGCGTTCACGAACAACGTACTGACCTGGAAGAACACCGACGGCAACGCCACCTCGGGCTCGGTTCAGTTCGGCACCGTGCTCCGGCAGACGATCACCGATACGTTCACCGGCGATGAGTTCTTCGGCACGATCACCTATCCCGACGGCGCCACCAGGCACGGCGTGTACAGCTACTACGGCCGTGTCACCGGCGACGCGGGGGACTCGGGGTCAGACGATCGCAAGAACTACACGCTGCTCTACGTCCTCGGCGCGATCGGCGTGGCGGCGCTGCTTGGCCTGCTGGTGCTGTACAAGTGGCGGAGCGCGCAGCAGCAGAACGACGCGTATGAGAACTGGCGCGACTTCAACCGGCGGCAGCGGGCAGAACGCGATGGCGGCCGTGGCTCCGAACCGGAGGACATGGGTGCCGAGGTGCGCGGCGGATCGCTCGGCAGGCTCGGGCAGGAGATCACCCGGCGGCGGGTCGGCCGGCTGCGGGAGTCGCTGACGGACGCCGAGGAAATGGTGCCGATGATGAACCAGAAGCAAGCGGTGGACCTGCAGAAGAACGCCAGGAAGCTGAGTGATTCTGACGACATGCTGGAGGGCCGGACGGTCGAGACCGAGCCCCTGGTCACCGTCGTCCGGCGGGCCAGCACCGGGCTTGACGGCGTGCAGGTCGGCATGGATGACGTCCTCACCTCGTTCTCGACGCGGATGTCATCGACGACACGGCAATCGATGAAGGAGAACAACCAGGCCTCGGAGGAGATCGGCGGCGTCTTCGACAGCCTCTACGAGCAGAGCCAGAAGGGCGAGGAATTCACCTTCGGCGAAGAGGGAGAGAGAGTTCTCGAAATCTAAGAACTAGCGGTGGTGCTTGCCGACGCTCTAGCGACGAGGTCGATGTCGCAGACGCCCACCTGATGGCCGGCGGCGCAGTGCAGCTCAGCGTGCACCGCGCCGCCGCAGGAGTGGTGCCGCATCTCGATGCCGGCCGGCCTCAGCCAGCGGTCGCCCCACTGGAACAGAGCGGCCAGCGCGGGGAACAGGTCGGCACCCATCTCGGTCAGGTGGTACTCGTAGCGGGTTCGCTGGCCGGGCTCGCGATACGGCCGCCGGTCGAGCAGGCCCTCGCCGGCCAGTTCGCGCAGTCGCGCGGCTGTCACCGCCTCGCTGAGGCCCGTCCTGGCAGCGAAGTCGTCGAACCTGGTCGTCCCGTAGAACGCCTCGCGGAGCAAGATGAACGCGGAGCGCGTGCCCACGACCTCCATCGCCTTGGCGATCGGGCAGAGCTTGGCCTCCCAGCCGTCGCGCGGGTCCAGGTTCCCGGTCAGGTTCAGCGTGGGCTGCTGTTCATCGATGGCACTCATATCCCCAGCATAGCTGACTTGATATTTGCATAGCCAGCACGCTACCGTTGCTGACTATGCAAGTGCAGAGTCAGCTGACGCGCCGGCGGCCGGAAACCGCGTCCCCCGCGCTGGTCCTTGTCATCGTCTGCGCCGGGGTCGTTCTGGCCAGCCTCGACCTGTTCATCGTCAACGTGGCATTGCCGCAGATCGCCCGTGACCTGCACACCTCCAACCTGAGCGAGCTGTCCTGGGTGCTCAACGGGTACGCGATCGTCTACGCGTCACTGCTGGTGTTCTTCGGCAGGCTGGCCGACCGGTACCGGCGCGACCGTGGTTTCCTGCTCGGCGCCGCGGTGTTCACCGCCGCCTCGGCCGCCTGTGCCGCCGCCCCGACCGTGGGGATGCTGATCGCGTTCCGGCTGGTGCAGGCGGCGGGCGCCGCGCTGCTCACCCCGACCTCGCTCAGCCTGATCCTGGCCTCCTACGAACCGGAGCGCAGGTCGGGCGCGGTGCGGGTGTGGACGGCCACCGGCGGCCTCGCCGCCGCGCTCGGCCCGGTGGCGGGCGGACTGCTGGTCGCCGCGAGCTGGCGCTGGGTGTTCCTCGTCAACGTGCCGATCGGCATCGTCGCCATCGTGGCGGGCTGGCGGCTGCTGCCGGCCGTACCCGGGCACGAGACGGAACGGCCCGACCCGCTGGGCGTCGTGCTGGCCACAGGCGGCATCGGGCTGCTGACGTTCGGCCTGGTCAAGTGGGGTTCCGCAGCCGCCCTGCCGACGCTGGCCGGCGGGGTGGCGGTGATCGCGCTGTTCGCGTTGCACTGTGCGAAGAGCCGGACGCCGCTGGTCCGCCCTTCGCTGTTCCGGTCCCGTGCCTTCACCGTCGCCTCGCTGGTGGCACTGTTCTTCTCGGCCGGGTTCGGGGCGATGCTGCTGTCGATCGTGCTCTGGGAACAGGACGTATGGGGCTGGTCCGCGCTGCGGGCGGGGCTGGCCATCGCACCAGGTCCGCTGATGGTCCCGCTGCTGGGACTGGCCGTGGCCGGCCGGCTGATCAAGCGGTACGGGGCCGCGCCGGTCATGATCGCCGGCTGTGCCCTGTTCGGCGCCGGGGTCTGCTGCTGGGCCTCGCTGGCGACCGTGCAGCCCGACTACTGGCCCGGGGTGCTCGCCGGAATGATCCTCACTGGCGCCGGCGTCGGGCTGACGCTGCCGACCATGATGGCCACCGCGGCGTCCTCGCTGCCGCCTGCCTCGTTCGGCACCGGGTCGGCTGTCGTGAACATGATCAGGCAGACCGGCATCGCGCTCGGCGTCGCGGTGCTGGTCGCCGTGCTCGGCGGCCACCCTGGGCTGGCTACGTTCCGAACCGGCTGGTGGGTAACCGCCGCGCTGGCGTTCGCCGGGATTGTCCCGGCGCTCGGGCTGCTGGCCCCGCGCCGGGACAACGCGCCTGGACAACAAGGCGCCGGGACCGTGGTTAAGCGTCCCGCCGCCGGATGACGCCGACCGTCACCGCGATCAGCGCTGCCGCGATCAGGACGTAGATGCCGGTCTCGATGCCCTGGAAGTCCCAGTACCGGCTGGCCGGCTGGTAGGTGAGGAACTGGCGGATGTGCTCGCTGGTCAGGCAGCTGTTGGTGGCGGACATGTTGCCCGCGTTGGCCGCCGCCTGGCAGGCCCTGGGCAGCTCGGTGGCCGGTACCCCGTCGAACTCCGTGGTCATTGCTCCGGTGCTGGTCACGATCGTGCCGCTGGCCTGTGTCAGCGGTCCGTGCGGACCGGTCAGGCCGGAGGCGTACTGCCAGTAAGAGCCCTTGGGCGTGAGGTTCGCGCCGGCGTTGGCGTACGTGGTGACCGCGCTCATGTAGTGCCTGCGCACCCACAGCGTGATCACCAGGCGGACGGCGACGAACCCGCCGAGCGTGACGGCCATCGCCGGGATGGTGCGGCGCAGCAGCGTGCCGGCCAGGATGCCGACCGCCATCGCGAACATCGCGTAACCGACCGGGGCGATGCCCTGGATGTCGAAGTTGCCGCCGGTGAACGCGTCGAGGTAGAGCGCGTTGCGCGGTCCCGCCCACCAGGTGACCAGGGCAGCGACCGCGCCGCCCCAGACCGCCGCCGCGAGCAGCAGGCAGCCGGCCTTGACCGCGAACCAGCGGGCCCTGGTTACGCTCTGCACCCAGGTCCACTGGAGCGAACCGGTCTCCAGTTCATGCGCGACCAGCGGCGCGCCCCAGAACAATCCGAGCAGGGCCGGAACGATCAGCGTCATCTCGATGATCAGGCCGGTGGCGTCCCCGGCGCCGTTAAACAGGCCGCCCTGGCCGCTGCTGCAGTTGTCTGCCGCCGTGCACGCGGCCAGGTCGTTGTGCCACGTCGTGGCCAGGTGCAGGCCGGAGATCACGGTGAAGACCGCGAACGCGGCCAAGAGGGCGGCGGTGACCGCCGCCTGCATGCGGTACTGCCGCCAGAGGATCCAGGTCATCGGTCTTCTCCAATCGCGGTAAGGCGGGTGGGTTCGGTGCTGGCCGGCTTGTCCATGTAGGCGAGCACGAGTTCTTCCAGGTTGGGGCTATCGGTCTCCCAGCCGGGATCGGTCAAAGGACTGTTAAGCCGGACCAGCAGCCTGCTCTGCCGCTCGGCATGCTCGGCCCGGACAACCGTGTGCGCCCTCTCGATCGCCGACGTGTCACGGCGCGGGCCCACCAGGACCCGGTGTTCTGCCAGCAGTTCCTCTATGTCGCCGCAGAGCTGAACCTTGGCCGCGGACAGCAAGATGATGTGGTCGCAGACCCGTTCGATGTCGGTGACCAGGTGCGAGGACAGCACGATGGTGAGCCCGCCGTCGGCCACCGCCTCGGTCAGCGAGGCGAGAAACTGCCGGCGTGCGAGCGGGTCGAGCGCGGCGAGTGGCTCGTCCAGCAGCAGCAGCTTGGGCGACTTGGCCAGCGTCAGCGCGAGCGCGACCTGGGCGCGCTGGCCCCCGGACAGCGTGCCCACCTGCTGGTCGAACCGCAGCTCGAGCCGGGCGAGCCGCTCCCGGATCGACGCCTCGTCCCAGCGGGGATTGAGGTGCCGGCCGGCCCGGACGTGGTCCTCGATGGAGAACCGCCGGTACAGCGGGATCTCCTGGCCCAGGTAGCCGATCTCGGCGAGGAACGCGGGATCTTGGCGGGGCGGTCCGCCGAGCACCTCTATCTCGCCGGCGGTCGGCGAGGCCAGGTCGGCCAGCAGCCGGAGCAACGTCGTCTTGCCCGCGCCGTTCGGCCCGATCAGCGCGGAGATGCTCCCCTCGGGAACGTCGATGGTGCAGTCGCTCAGGGCGGTGACCTTGCGGTATCGCTTAGAGAGCCCGCGGGTCTTAATCGTGGGGTTCATGCGGTCTCCTCTTCGTCTGCCGCGCGCAGCGTGACCCGCAGCAGTGACTCGATTGACTCGTCGTCAAGCCCGGAGTTGCGGGCTTCGCGCACCCACTTCGCCAGGCTGCGGCTCAGCCGGGCGTGGGTGCCTGGGGGTGGTCCGGGGGGCAGGCCGCGGACGAACGTGCCGAGTCCGGCGCGCGCCTCGACCAGTCCCTCGCGTTCCAGCTCGCGGTAGGCCTTGAGGACGGTATTCGGGTTGATCGCCGTCGCCGCGACGACCTCGCGCACCGCCGGGAGCTTGTCGCCGACGTCGAGCATGCCCATCCGCAGCGCCTGCCGTACCTGCTGCGCTATCTGCATGTACGGCGGGACGGTCGACCGCGAGTCCACCCGGAAACTGATCAAGGCGATGCTCCAATGTCTTAGGTAACTAAGACACTAAGTCTCTGACACGCCTTTCGTCAACCGCATTGCCGGCCATTCGGCACGGGGGCCGTTTAGGGGTCCGTGGCGCCGCAAGCGCCTAACCGCCATGGAGGCTCGCGCGCCGCGAGCCCCCTCCTGAGGGGGCCCGTGCGCCGCGGGCCCCCGCCGCGAGCCCCTCCGCGGGCCCCCCGCCGCGAGGCCCCGCAGCGCGCCCGGCCGCCGAGGGGAATACCGCCGGGGGCCGGGCGGTTGGAGATACATGCAAACGCATATATTTCGGCTTGGAGGCCGTCATGCAGTTCGGGATCTTCTCGGTTAGCGACATCACCAGGGATCCGGTGTCGGGGGAGACACCGAGCGAGGCGGAGCGGATTGACGCGGTCGTCCAGATCGCGCAGAAGGCCGAGGAAGTAGGCCTCGACGTGTTCGCGATCGGCGAGCATCACAACCCGCCGTTCTTCTCGTCCGCCCCGACGACGCTGCTCGCCTACATCGCGGCCAGCACGAAGCGGCTGATCCTGTCCACGGCGACGACGCTGATCACGACCAACGACCCGGTGCGCGTCGCGGAGGAGTACGCGATGCTCCAGCACCTGTCGCACGGCCGGATGGACCTGATGATGGGCCGGGGCAACACCGCGCCGGTGTACCCGTGGTTCGGCCAGGACATCCGCGAGGGCCTGCCGCTGGCGCTGGAGAACTACAACCTGCTGCACCGGCTGTGGCGTGAAGATGTGGTCGACTGGGAGGGCAAGTACCGCACGGCGCTGCAGGGCTTCACCTCGATTCCGCGCCCGCTTGACGACGTGCCGCCGTTCGTGTGGCACGGCTCGATCCGCAGCCCGGAGATCGCCGAGCAGGCCGCCTACTACGGCGACGGCTTCTTCGCCAACAACATCTTCTGGCCCAAGGAGCACTACATGCGGCTGATCCGGTTCTACCGGCAGCGCTACGCGCACTACGGCCATGGCACCGAGCAGCAGGCGATCGTCGGCCTCGGCGGCCAGGCGTATATCGCGCGGAACTCCCAGGATGCCAAGCGCGAGTTCCGTCCGTACTTCGACGAGGCGCCGGTTTACGGGCACGGGCCGTCGATGGAGGACTTCATGGACATGACGCCGCTGTCGGTGGGCAGCCCGCAGGAGGTCATCGACAAGACCCTGACGTTCCGCGAGCACTTCGGCGACTACCAGCGCCAGCTCTTCCTCATGGATCATTCCGGTCTGCCGCTTAAGACCGTCCTCGACCAGCTCGACCTGCTCGGCGGGGAAGTCATCCCAACGCTGCGCAAGGAGATCGAGGCGCGGCAGGCGCCCGGGACTCCGGACGCGCCGACCCACGCGAGCCTGGTCAGCGGTCAATATGGCGA
>DASXDG010000226.1:0-4710 GCA_036490795.1 Streptosporangiaceae bacterium | reverse complement strand
CCAGGTCTACGAGCTGTGGTTCAAGCAGGTACTGCACGAGGCGGAGCTGCTGCAGTCCCGCCTTGAGTCGGGTCACGGCGCGTCCGCGCTCGCGACCGCCAGGCGGATCGCCAAGATACTCAAGACCGTGGTCGGCCAGCTGGACATCCTTGAGACGATGACCCCGCAGCAGTTCGCGAGCTTCCGCCCGGAGCTTGGCAGTTCGAGCGGGTTTCAGTCCACCCAGTTCCGATACCTGGAGGCGGTACTCGGCCGCCGCGACTTCAGCCGGTCGGTCGTCGACAAGAAGCTGGCGGAGATCACCGCCAGGCGTCCGCTGTTCGCCTCGCTGCTGCGCTACCTGAAGGCCAGCGGGTACCCGGTGCCAGCGGAGGTGCTCGGCCACGACCCGGCGCTGCCGTGGACCGGGAGCGAGTCCGCGCAGGAGACGCTGCTCGCCGTCTACGCCGACGCGGGCGAGCCGGCCGAGGTGTGCGAGGCACTCGTGGACATCGACGAGGGCGTCCAGGAGTGGCGGTACCGGCACGTCAAGATGGTCGAGCGCATCATCGGCAGGAAGACGGGCACCGGCGGCTCCGCCGGCTCGGAGTACCTGCGCTCCACGCTGTTCCGCCCCGCGTTCCCGGACCTGTGGGAGATCCGCTCCCGTCTGTGAGCGTCTCCTGATCCGCCGGGGCCGGCTCGGCGCCGCGGTCCCGCACCTCAACTGAGCGTCACGATTGGGACACGAACTGGTGACAAGTGCCGCGCACGGACTTGCCCGCTGCCCGGGCGACACCTTGAATAGGGATTCATAGTCAGGTAGTCCTGCCTAGCGAAGCTGGGACTTGTGTTATGAAGCACAGTTCAGTTCTCGAGGTCCGCGGCGTGAGTGTGCGCTTCGGCGGCCTGACGGCGCTCAGCGCCGTATCGCTCACGGTGGCGCCCGGTCAGGTTGTCGGCGTCATCGGGCCGAACGGCGCAGGCAAGACGACGCTGCTGAACGTCTTGTGCGGCTTCACCCGGCCCGATGAGGGCCAGGTACTTATCGACGGCCGCCACTACAGCAACCTGCGCCCGCACCGGCTAGCCGGGCTTGGCATCGCCAGGACTCTGCAAGGCGTGGGCCTGTTCGACCGGCTGTCAGCCATTGAGAACGTCATGACCGGCGCCAACTGCCGGGCCACGGCTGGCTTCTGGCCGGCGCTGCTTGGGCTGCCCAACTCCAGCCGGGACGAGCGCAGGCTGCGGCAGGAAGCGCACCAGGCACTTGACCGGGTAGGGGCGGCAGGCGTAGCCGACACAAGGCCAGGCGAGCTGCCCTTTGGCATGCGGAAGAGGATCGCGCTGGCGCGGGCACTCGCGGCCCAGCCCAAGATCCTGCTGCTCGATGAGCCCGCCAGCGGCCTGGCCGAGGACGAGCTCAGTCAGCTTGGCGAGCTCATTCGCGAACTCGCCGCGCAGATGTCCCTCGTCATCGTGGAGCACCACATGGACCTGATGATGTCCGTCTGTGACTCGCTCGTCGTGCTGGACTTCGGCAAGGTGATCTCCACCGGGTCACCGCGGGAGGTACAGGCCGATCCGGCGGTGACGGCCGCCTACCTCGGTACGAGCGGATCTGAAGGGTGAACAGCCCGGCCGGGGCGCACGGCGGTCAAGGCGCCCACGAGGCGAGGCCGCGTGGCTCGGCGTCGCTCGCGGTTGAGGACCTGGTGGCCGGCTACGGCGAGGTCCTGGCGCTTGACAAGGTCACGATCACGGCGGCGGCGGCGAGTATCACCGCGGTACTCGGCGCCAACGGCGCGGGGAAGACCACGCTGCTCCGCGCGATCAGCGGCATGGTGCGACCACGGGGCGGCCGGGTCCTGCTCGACGGCGCGGACCGGGCCGGGCGCGGCCCCGAGGACATGGCCAGAGCCGGAATCGCGCACGTGCCTGAGGGACAGGGCGTCATCGCCGAACTCACCGTGGAGGAAAACCTGCGGATCGGCATGATGTCATGGCCAGGCATCGGCTGGCGGCGAGCGGAACGGGCCGCCGCGCTGGCCGAGGCATACGAGCGCTTCAGCGTGCTCGCCGACCGGCGCCGCAGGCTGGCCGCCACTTTGTCAGGCGGTGAGCGGCAGATGCTCGTGATCGCGCGCGCCCTGGTGGCGCGCCCGCGCGTGCTGCTGCTCGACGAGCCGTCGCTCGGCCTCGCGCCGAGGGTCATGACCCAAGTCATGGACATGGTGGTGCGCCTGTCCCGGGATAACGGCATCACGATCGTGCTCGTCGAGCAGAACGCGCGCGCCGCGCTCGCGATCGCGGACCGGGGGGTGGTGCTCAACCTCGGCCGGGTCGTCGCGACGGCCGAGGCCCGGGCGCTGGCGACCGACGTCGCGCTGCGCCACCACTACCTCGGGTTCTAGCCGCACCGGGGTGACCCGAGCAGAGAGGAGGAAGCGAGTGGTCGAGTTCTTGCAGTTCACGCTCAGCGGGATCAGCTTCGGGATGATCTACGCTGCGATAGCACTGTCTCTGGTGCTGATATGGCGGGGCACCCGGCTGCTGAACTTCGCGCAGGGCGGGATGGCGATGTTCACCACCTACATCGCGCTGGAGGTCGTCCGGCACACTGGCTCTTACTGGGCCGGATTCGCGGTCGCGCTCGCAGCCGGAGTCGTGCTCGGCGCCGTGGCCGAGCTGGCCGTGATCCGGCCCACCTTGGGCAAGCCGGAGCTCAACGCGGTGATCATCACCATCGGCCTGCTCATCCTCCTCGAGGGCCTGGCCGGCATCCTGTACGGCGGCCAGTACCGGTCGTTCCCGGCGGCATTCTCTGTTATCGGGCTGAAAGCCGGGTCGACGCCGCTCGGCGTGTCGCGCTCCGACGTGTTCGTCGCGGTGGCGGTGCTGGCGGCCGCGCTCCTGCTGGCCATCGGGTTCAGGTACACCAGTGCGGGACTCCGCATGCGGGCCGCGGCGTTCAACGCCACCGTCGCGCGCCTGTCGGGCATCCGCGTGGCCCGGGTGATCACCGTGGGCTGGGCACTGGCCGGCCTGCTCGGGGCCCTGGCAGGGGTGCTCGTCTCGCCGTCAACGTTCCTCTATCCCAACAGCATGGACTCGATCTTCGTGTTCGGCTTCACCGCGGCGGTGATCGGCGGCCTCGACAGCCCGGCCGGCGCCGTCGTCGGCGGGCTGCTGCTCGGCGTAGTGCTCAGCTACGCGGGCGGCTACCTGGGCTCTCAGGGCTCGGACCTGACCGCGCTGGTGGCGCTGGGGATCCTCGTCGTGGTGCTCATGTTCCGGCCAGACGGAATATTCGCTGGCGCCCGGGTGCGGCGGGTATGACCACGCGGTCAACGCCACGGGTGCTCGCCGCCGCCCTCGCGACGGCGGTGGTTGTCGCGTTCCTGTCCATCAAGCTGAACGCGTTCAGGGACTACCAGATCGCCGAGATCGCCATCGAGGTGACGGCCGTCGCCGGGCTCACGGTGCTGACCGGGCTGAGCGGCCAGATCTCACTCGGCAACGGGGCGTTCATGGCCATCGGCGCCTACACGACGGCGCTGCTGCTGCTCCATCTCGCCTGGCTGCCATTCGTAGCCGCGCTCGTGATCGCCGCCGTGGCGACTGCTGTCGCCGGGGCGGTAGTGGGAGTGGCCGCGGCCAGGCTGCGCGGCCCGTACCTCGCCGGCGCCACGCTTCTGCTCAGCGTCGCGCTTCCTTCTGTCGCGTACGCGTACCCGGGGACCTTCGGCGGCGACCAGGGCCTGAACGTCGTCTTCGCCACGCCCGGCTTTCTCGGCGTGAACTTCCCGCTGACCAGGTGGCAGGCCTGGGTCTGCTCGCTCGTGGCGCTGATCACCCTGGTACTCCTGGCGAACCTCAGCCGCAGCAGGGTCGGCCGCAACTGGCGGGCCGTGCGCGACGACGAGGTGGCCGCCGCGCTGGCCGGCGTGAACGTGGCCCGTGCGCGCGTCCTGGCCTTCGTCGTGAGCGCCACCTGCGCCGGGATGGCCGGCGCGCTGCTTGCCATCGTCACCGAGCTGGTCGCGCCCGGCGCCTTTACGATCACGCTCTCGATCGCGCTGCTGACCGCGGCCGTGATCGGCGGCCTCGGCACCCTGCCCGGTGCGGTCTGGGGAAGCCTGGTGATCGTCCTGGTACCGACCTACGCCACCGACGTGGCCACTAGCCACGGCCTGTCGACTTCCGTCGCGTCCAACATCCCGGTCGCGGCCTACGGCGTAGTGCTCATCCTCGTCATGCTCGTCTTCCCGCAGGGAATCCAGGGCGGAGTGCGATGGCTGCTCGGCCTCGTCGGTATCTCCGCTACCCGCACCAGCCGCGAGGCATCCGTGCCGGATGTCACGCCTCCGGCTGGCAAGGCGCAGGCCAGCCAGCACGAGGCGCTGCTAGCCCGGAGGAGCGACCCTCCGGAATCCCACGAGAAAGAAGGCACTCAATGAAGAGATCACATCGGCTTCACGTGCCAGCCGTCGCCGCGGTGGCGGTAGCCGCGATCACCGTTGCCGCCTGCAGCAGCTCTGGCTCAAGCAGCCCTGGCGCTAGCGCGGGCGGCAGCTCAAGCGCGGCCCTGACCGCGTCCGCGCCCGGCATCACGGCAACCACGATCACCATCGGCAGCCACCAGCCGCTCACCGGGCCAGCCGCGCCCGGCTACAGCGAGATCGCTCCAGCCTCGGCCGCGTACTTCGCGTACGTCAACGCGCACGGCGG
>DASXDG010000225.1:0-16222 GCA_036490795.1 Streptosporangiaceae bacterium | reverse complement strand
GCGCAGGGCGCAGGGCGCAAAGAGCACGGCATATTGCTTCTTCACGGAAGAAAAGGCTGCTCACAGCAACGTTTTCCACCGCGTTGGACATAATTACCGCACTAATCGCCCCCACCGACCTGCGCACAGCAACCTCTCGCACCAAAGGACACAACAAGCCCCACGGCTTACATCACCTAGATGATCACCTTTGCGGGCAAATCGGTGAGATAGCGCCAATCAGCAATCGAGCATGCGATGCCGAGGGAGACGTACCGATGTTCGATCTGAGCGGGAAACGAGCCGTGGTCACGGGCGCTTCGAGCGGCATCGGCCAGGCCATCGCCATCGCGCTTG
Source organism: Streptosporangiaceae bacterium (assembly GCA_036490795.1). Taxonomy (GTDB): domain Bacteria; phylum Actinomycetota; class Actinomycetes; order Streptosporangiales; family Streptosporangiaceae; genus JAFARZ01. Next base: position 15,886 of record DASXDG010000225.1, on the reverse strand, counting down.
CCGCGGCGGGCGCCGACGTGGCCAGCATCTACCTGGACAATCCCGAAGGCGCCGAGGCGACCCGCCGGGCCGTTGAGAACTCCGGCCGATCGGCGATCATGGTGCAGGGTGACGTCGGCGTTCCGGCGGACGTGGCCGGCTTCGGGCAGCGGCTGCGCGCCGAGTGGGGCGGACTCGACATCTGGGTGAACAACGCGGCCCGGATTCTGGTCAGGGACTTCTCGGAGATGACCCTCGAGGAATGGCACAGCGTCCTGCAGACCAACCTGAACGGTTATTTCTACGGCTGCCGCGAAGCCGTCCAGGCCATGCGGCCGCGCGGACGGGGCAGGATCATCAACATCTCGTCGGCCACCGACGTCCAGCCGATCAGCGGCATGACCGCCTACATCACCGCCAAGGGCGGTGTCGTCGCGCTGACCAAATCGCTCGCGCTTGAACTGGGTGCGTGCGGCATCACCGTCAACGCCGTCGCGCCCGGCGCGGTCGATACCGCGCTTAACGCGCAGGTCTACACACCCTCGGTGCGGCGGGTGTATGAGGAGAAGATCGCGGTGGGCCGCATCGCCAGCCCGCGCGACATCGCGAGCGCCGTGGTCTACCTGTCCTCGGACGAAGCGAGCTACGTCACCGGGCACGAACTGCTGGTGGACGGCGGGCTCGTGCTGAACGGCAACACCGGATACCAGGCGACAAGTGCCAGCTAACTAGCCGAGTCGCAGCGCGTTCATCCAGATCCGGTTCAGCGTGTCCGCCAGGTGCTCGAACGGCATCGGGACCTTCAGAACGAAAGCCATATACGCGACACGGCTCACCATGCCGGACAGGGCGTGCGCGGTGAGCAGCGGGTCAAGCTCGGCATCGGCCAGGCCTCGCTCCTGGAGTCCGCGGATCATCGCCGCGTTCCGCGTGGCGAACGCGTTGCCGCGTTCGACCCGCCGGGCGCGGAAGTTCTCGTCGATCTGGGCAACCAGTTCGAAGAGCGCCATGAGCTTGGCGTTCTTCTTGTACGACCGCAGGTACTCACGATTGGCCAGGTCGATAAGGACGCGGGGATCGGTGATGCCGGTGCGCTGCCGCAGATGCGGGTGCAGCATCTCCTCCTGCACTTGATCGGCGACGGCGAGGAAGACTTCCTCCTTGCCGTCGAAATACGTGTAGACGGACCCGGTGGCGACTCCGGCCTCTACCGCGATATCGCTCATCCGCGCCTCTAGATACCCGTCGCGCTCGAAAACCACGCGCGCCGCCGCGATCAGCGCGCTACGAGTACGGATGCCGCGGGCGCTGCGCGGGGTGATTCGCTCACGTCCGTCCCGGACTGGCATAGTCACGCGCGACCTCCGCCCACTTGAACTTGACGCCAAGCTCAAGTATATAAGCAGCATGGACCTGTTCACCGTGTCCGACCGCGCCAAGCGATACCAGGACGATCTGCTCGCCTTCATGGACGAGCGGATCTACCCGGCGGAACAAACCTACGAGCAGCAGATGCGCGAGTCCGGCGATCCGCACTTCCAGCCTCCGGTCATCGACGAGCTGAAGGCCGAGGCCCGCCGCCGCGGCCTGTGGAATCTCTTCCACCCGCACCCCGAGTGGGGACCAGGCCTGACGAACCTGGAGTACGCCCCGCTGGCCGAAATCATGGGCCACAGCTTCATCGCACCCGAGTCGTGCAACTGCTCGGCGCCAGACACCGGGAACATGGAGGTGCTGACGCTTTTCGGCAGCGATGAGCACAAGGAGAAGTACCTCCGCCCCTTGCTCGACGGGACGATCCGCTCCGCGTTCGCGATGACCGAACCCGCCGTGGCCAGCTCCGACGCCACCAACATCGAGTTGCGGATGACCCGCGACGTGGACGACTACCTGCTCAACGGGCACAAGTGGTTCGCGTCCAACGCCCTGCACAAGAACTGCCGTGTGCTCATCGTCATGGGCAAGACCGATCCGGACGCCCCAGCCCACCGGCAGCAGTCGATGATGGTCGTCCCGATCGACGCGCCCGGCGTGACGATCGTCCGCAGCCTGCCGGTCTTCGGGTACATGGACCGCGAGGGCCACGGTGAGATCATCTTCGACAACGTACGGGTGCCCGCCAAGGACCTGCTCAAGGGCGAAGGCGAAGGCTTCGCGATCAGCCAGGCCCGCCTTGGCCCCGGCCGGATCCACCACTGCATGCGCACCATCGGCGTCGCCGAACGCGCACTCGAGCTGATGTGCCGCCGCGCCACCAGCCGCGTCACGTTCGGCCAGCCGCTCAGCGAGCGGTCGAACATCCAGGACTGGATCGCCGAGGCTCGCATCGAGATCGAGCAGACCCGCCTGCTCACCCTCAAGGCCGCCTGGATGATGGACACCGTCGGCAACAAACAGGCTCGTACCGAGATCGCCGCCATCAAGGTCGCCGCGCCCAACATGGCGCTGAAGATCATCGACCGTGCCATCCAGGTACACGGAGCCGCCGGCGTCACCGACGACTTCCCGCTCGCCCAGGCCTGGGCACACCTGCGCACTTTGCGCCTGGCCGACGGGCCTGACGAGGTGCACAAGCGCAGCATCGCCCGCCTCGAGCTCCGCAAGTACCGCGAGAAGGGCTGACCCGCATGACCGGATCCGACCTGACCGGCCGCACCGCGCTGGTCACCGGCGCCTCGCGCGGTATCGGGCTGGCCACTGCGCAAGCGCTCGCCGCCGCCGGAGCCAGCGTGGTGCTCACCTCCCGTAAACAGGAGGCCGCCGACGAGGCGGCCGCGCTGGTAAACGGCACGGCTGTGGGCTTCGGCGCGCACGCCACCGACGAGGAGGCCGCCCGCCGCTGTGTCGACTTCACCGTCGAGCACTACGGCTCGCTCGACATCCTGGTCAACAACGCGGGCACCAACCCGGCCTACGGTCCGCTCATCGATCAGGACCATGGCCGGTTCGCCAAGACCTTCGACGTCAACCTGTGGGCCCCGATCCTGTGGACGTCGCTGGCCGTCAATGCGTGGATGGGCGAGCACGGCGGCAGCGTGGTCAACACCAGTTCGGCGGGCGGCGTCACGGTCGCGTTCGGCATGGGCGTTTACAACGCGAGCAAGGCCGCGCTCATCCACCTGACCAAGCACCTCGCCCTGGAACTGGCGCCGGGAATCCGGGTGAACGCGGTCGCGCCAGCCGTAGTCAGGACCCGGCTCGCCGAACTACTCTGGCGCGAGCACGAGGAACAGCTGACCGGCATGTACCCGCTCGGCAGGATCGGCGAGCCCGACGACGTCGCCTCGGCCATTGTATTTCTCGCCTCTGACGCCGCGTCGTGGATCACCGGGGAGACCCTTGTTCTCGACGGCGGCGCGATGCTCGGATCGGCCATTCACCACGAGTAACAGCTACGGCCTGATTGCGTCCGGCGTTTCGCACAGCACTGCAACCCCAGATATCACACTGGACCGCTGCCATCACTTCCACCACGCGCGTCCCGGGTTGCCGGGCGAGTTGCCAGGCGACTAACGCGGTAATTCTTCTCAACGCGGAGGAAAACGTTGCTGTGAGCATGGTTTTTTATCGCGTTGGACCTTTCTTCCGCGTTAACGACGCTATCGGCGGTGCGGGAGGGCATGCCGTGCTGGATCGGCGTCATCGTGGCCAGTGTTACCAGCGGGAACGCATGGCGGCGCGCTGCCGACGGCACGGGCGGCGGCGCGCTGGCGGTGGCACGGGCAGCGGCGCGCTGGCGGCGGCACGGGCGGCGGCGCGCTGCCGGCGGCACGGGCGGCGGGCGGTCAGCGGGTGCGCCACTCGTCGGCTAGCAGTTGGTAGGAGCGGACGCGATCGGAATGGTCGTGGGTGATCGTGGTGATGATGAGTTCGTCGGCGCCGGTGGCGTCGCGGAGTTGCGCCAGGCGGTTCGCGACCTGTGCCGGGTTGCCGGCGAACTGCGTGTCCACCCGGTCCGCGACCAGTTCTCTGTCCGCGTCGGTCCACGCGTACGCGCGCGCCTGCGCCGGGGTGGGGAACGGGATGGCTCCCTCGCCGGTGCGGATGCTGCGCACCCACGGGCCGTAGCCCATGGCCAGCTCGCGGGCCTCCGCTTCCGAGGGTGCGACGACCACGTCGGCGGAGACGCTGACGTACGGCTGGTCCAGCCCGGCCGATGGCTTGAACGCCGCCCGGTACCCGTCCACGGCCTCGATCACGGTCGCGGGGCTGACGTGGTAGTTGGCCGCGAACCGCAGCCCGTTCACGCCCGCCACCTGCGCGCTTTCGCCGCCGCTGCTGCCCAGGATCCACACCTGCAGGCTGGCGCCCTCGCCGGGGACCACGTGCCCCTCGACGCCATCGGCGGACCGGTAGCTGCCCTGCAGCAGCGCGAGCACGTCCTCCACTTGTTCGGTGTAGTCCTGCGGCTGCGCTCCGGGCAGCGACAGCAGCGCCCGCTGCATGGCGAACCGCGGCGAGCGCAGCAGGTGCTCGGCCGAAAACCGCGCGGGCAGGAGCAAACCGTTCGGTGTGCGCGAAGGACCGCTCGCGGCACCGGGAGGGCCACTGCGCGGCCCGCCGCCAGAACGCCCGAGGCCAAGATCGAGCCGGCCTGGGTGCAGCGCGTCGATCAGGCCGAACTCCTCGACGGTGGACAGCGCGGTGCGGTGGCCCATCTGCACCGCGCCGGAGCCGATCCGGATCCGCGTCGTCGCCGCGGCGGTCAGCGCGAGCAGCACGGCCGGCGAGGTACCCGCCACGCCCGGGTTGAGGTGATGTTCGGCGAACCAGTACCTGGTGTAGCCGAAGTACTCGCACGCCCTGGCCAGGTCGATGCTGTTCCGCAGCGCCTTGGCGGGGGTGGACCCGGAGCTGACCGGCACCAGGTCAAGCACGGCAAGCGGAGTACTAGGCATCACAGCGCCTCCAGGCCCAGGTGCTCGCGCAGCGTCGTGCCCTTGTAGTCGGCGCGGAACGCGCCGCGTTCTTGCAGCAGGGGCACAACCGTGGCGGCGAACTGATCCAGCCCGCCCGGCGTGATGTGCGGCACGAGAATGAACCCGTCGCTGGCGTCGGCCTGGACCAGGTCGTTGATCTGGGTGGCGATCGTGGCCGGCGAGCCGACAAAGGTCTGCCTGCCGGTCACCTCGATGATCAGCTCGCGGATCGACAGGTTCTCCGCTTCCGCCTTGGCCCGCCACTGCGCCGCGACCGCGAGCGGGTCCTTGTGCATCCGCACGCTCGCCCGGCCTCTCGCGATCGTGTGCTCGCCCGGATCCGGGTCGACATCGGGCAGCGGACCGTCCGGGTCGTAGCCGGACAGGTCCCTGTTCCACAGCTGTTCGAGGAAGGCGATGGCGGTGGCCCCGCTGACCTGCTGCCGCCGCACATGACGGGCCAGATCGGCCGCCTCGGCGTCGGTATCGGCGAGCACGAATGTGGCGGCGGGCAGGATCAGCAGTTGGCCGGGCGTGCGGCCGTACTTGGCCAGCCTGCCCTTCACGTCCGCGTAGAAGGCCTGCCCTTCGGCCAGCGTGCCGTGCCTGCTGAAGATCGCGTCCGCGCTCGAGGCCGCGAACTCACGTCCCTCGTCCGAGTCGCCGGCCTGGAAGATGACCGGCCGGCCCTGCGGGCTCCGCGGAACGTTGAACCGTCCCCTGATGTCGAAGAAGAAATCCTCTATCTCATAACTACCCGTGGCTTCGTGGGTCACGAACGTGCCTGTGTCCTTGTCGGCGACGATCTCGCCGTGCTGCCAGGAGTCGAACAGCTGCCACGTCGCCGCGAGGAAGGAGCGCGCCCGCGCGTAGCGCAGTTCCTGCGGCAGGTAGCCGCCACGGCGGAAGTTCTCGCCGGTGAACGCGTCCCAGGAGGTAACCACGTTCCAGGCTGCCCGGCCGCCGGACAGGTGGTCAAGCGAGGCGAATTGCCTGGCCACCTCGTACGGTTCGTTGAAGGTGGAGTTGATCGTGCCGGCCAGGCCGAGCCGGTCGGTGACGGCGGCGAGCGCGGCCAGCACGGTGAACGTGTCCGGCCTGCCGACCACGTCGAGGTCGTAGATCGTGCCCCGCTGCTCGCGCAGCCGCAGGCCCTCGGCGAGGAACAGGAAGTCGAACTTGGCCCGCTCCGCCGTCCGCGCGAAGTGCTCGAACGAGGAGAACTCGATGTGGCTGCCGGACCGCGGATCGCTCCACACCGTGGTGTTGTTCACGCCGGGGAAGTGTGCGGCCAGGTGAATCTGCTTCATGCGATCCTCGATGCGGCGTAACGGTTGGCGGGACGGCTTAGCCCGAGCAGCCCGCGCAGCGTGCCCGTCTCGTAGTGGGTGCGGAACACGCCCGCGGCCTGCAGCCGGGGCACCAGTTCCCTGGTGATCAGCTCCAGGTCGTCGGGTATCGTGCCTGGGCGCAGCCGGAAGCCGGCCAGTCCGGATTCCTGCCACTGGTGCAGCAGGGCGGCGAGCTGGCCCGGCGTGCCGGTGAAGATCGTCGCGTCGCTGGTGTACGCGTAACCGGCCCGCTCATCCAGCCGGGCCTTCCGCGCGGCGGCCTCGTCCACGGTCCGGCCGAGGAACACCACCAGGTCGGCCAGCACGCGCACGTCGCCGAGCCTGCGCACCAGGTCACGGGCGTGCACCGCGTCCCTCGGTGTCACGAACCCGACATCGGCGGACGATGCGATCAGCCCCAGCCCCCTCTTGCTGTTATCGTCGCCGGGGGCGTACGGGACACCGTCGTGGCCGAGCACGCCCTCGTGGCCCAGCACGCCCTCGTGGCCGAGCATGGCGTCGTGGCCATACGGGGCGCTGTCGTGGCCGAGCACGGCGACGACCGGCTGGCCCTGCGGCGGCCGCGGCGTGATCGAGGGCCCCCTGACCTGGAAGTACTCGCTGGCGAAGTCGATGTAGTGCAGCCTGTCCCGGTCTACGAACCGGCCGGTCGCGACGTCGCGGATCTCCGCGTCGTCCTCCCAGGAGTCCCACAGCCGGCGCACGACCTCGATGTAGTCCGCCGCCTCGGCGAAGAGTGGTGCGACCGCCTCCACCGGTTCACGGCGGCCGAACTGGGCGTACTCCGCCGCGCCGCGCGACACCTTCACCCGCAGCCCGGCACGGCCCCGGCTGGCGTAGTCGAGCGTCGCGATGGCCTTCGAGATGTGGAACGGCTCGGTGTGCGTGGCGATCACCGTGGGCACCAGCCCGATGTACCGGGTGACCGGGGCCGCCCGCGCCGCGATCAGCACGGCGTCCAGCCGGCCGGTCACCTGGTCGGTCCGCGACGACTGCACGCTGAACCCGTCCTCGATCGTGACGAAGTCGAGCAGGCCGCGTTCGGCCTCCGTGATCAGGTCCACCCAGTACCGCGCCGTGAGCAGCTCGGCGGGACGCGCACGTGGCTCACGCCATGCGGCGGGATGCCAGCCGACGCCGTCGAGCGCGACCGCTAGATGCATGGAACGCCTCCGTCCGGAAGAGCAGCATGCTCCAATATATCTCTATTAATTAGATGGGAAAAGACGACATATTCGTCACACCGCCAGGGGCGCGTAGCACAAGCGGCGTTATGATGACATTCATGACCGAAGAAGTGCAGTTCTGGTTCGATCCGCTCTGCCCGTGGGCGTGGATCACGTCTCGCTGGATGCTCGAGGTCGAGCAGGTCCGGCCGGTCCGCACCGACTGGCGGATCATGTCCCTGGCCTACCTGAACCTCGAGCAGCACGAGGGCAAGGGCCTGAGCGAGGACTACCTGGAGCGGATGTCGAAGGCCTGGGGGCCGGTGCGGGTCTGCGCCGCCGCCGCGCAGCACAGCGGCGACAAGGTGCTCGGCCCGCTGTACACGGCGATCGGTACCCGGCTGCACAACCAGGCCCGCCGGGACGACCCCGAGGTAATCCCTGAGGCGCTCGCCGAGGCGGGGCTGCCGGCGTCGCTGGCGGACGCGGCCACCAGCACGGAATTCGACCAGCTGATCAAGGACTCACACCACCAGGCATTCGACGAGGTCGGCCTGGACGTGGGCACCCCGGTGCTCCGCATCCGCGGCAAGGCCCTGTTCGGCCCGGTCATCACGCCCGCGCCCAAGGGCGAGGCGGCCGGTGAGCTGTGGGACGGGCTCGTGCTGGTATCCAAGGCGGACGGCTTCTTCGAGCTCAAGCGGAGCAGGGACCGTAAGCCCTCGTTCGAGTGACCCTGAAACGGCGGGCCCGCTCTAGCCATGGAGCAGGCCCGCCGTTCCCGGTCCCCCAAGGGGTTGCGTCAGGTCACGGCACCGACGGGACCGGGGCCGGGAAGTAGGCAAGTACCGGGGTGGCGCCCCAGCCGGAGTTGCCGGAGCCGAGGTTGAGCACGAACGTCGCCGTCCCCGGCGGGTACTGGTCCTCGACCGTGCCAGCCACGCCGACGTTGTACGCCCGCACGTTGCTGACATTGGCGCTGCCCGCGGTCTCACCCTGGAAGACCACGGTGCCCACGCCGTTGATATAGGCGCCGTTGATGTTGAGGCCGCTGATCGGGTGACCGGTTCCGTCACCAGAGACGAGCTCGAAGACGCTGTACGGCGAGTCGAGCACGGAGTTGTCGGCCAGGTTGATGGTGACCCCGCTGATGGCGTAGTCGTACGCGTCGATCTGGATGGCGCTCATCGGATGGCCCCAGTTCGGGTTCATCGCGCCGGTCCGCAGCAGGGTGTTGTGCGAGACCGTGATGGTGCCGGCCAGCGTCGTGAATCCGGGAGACGCGAACTGCTCGTTGGAGATCGTGAGGCCGCTGCCGAGCGCGTTGGTGTCCGCGATCACGTTGCCGACGATCGAGTTGCCAGAACCGCCGTACTCAGCGATGCCGTTGGCGAGGTTGGGCTGCTCGACGGTGTTGTAGGCGAAGGTGTCACCGGAGTCGAGCGCGGGATAGGACCAGATGGCCAGGCCGTCATCGCCGGTATTCCGCACCAGGTTGTTGGTGACGCTGACATTAGTGGCGTTGCCGTTGAGGTTTATCCCGTCGGCATCGGTGTCGAGGATCACGTTGCCGGAGACGGTGACGTGGGTGTTGCCGAACTCCAGCCACAGACCGACGTTGGCATTCTGGATCCACAGGTCACTGACCGTCGATCCGGTGCCGAGCGAACCATTGATCGCGTTGTGCGTGCTGTCGTCGAAGCGCCCGACCGTGTTGCCCAGGATCGCGAAGCCGCTGAGGTTGATCGGCCCGGCGACCACCGAGGTGTTATCGATCAGCTCGTTCGACTCGATCTGCGAGTACCAGTTGCCCGCACCCTCGATGGTCCCGCTGCTGATGTTCAGCGCGGAGCTGACCAGGTACGTGCCCGGCGGTAGCCACACCGGTTCGCCGGCCGCGTCGGCGGCGGAAATGGCCGCGTTGAACGCCGCGGTGGAGTCCTTCGCCCCGGTCGGGTCGGCGCCCTTGGACACTACCGAGATCGAGCGGAACGGCTGCGGTCGCGGCGGGGCAACCTGATAGAAGTCGGCCAGGTTGATGGTGTAGGGAACGGCGGTGTCGCCGCTGTTCACCTGCAGCCGCACGGTGGTGCCTGGCCAGAGCTGCTGGCCTAGCAGCAGCCGCGCGTCGTTGAAGAAGTGGTGGGTAAGGCTGCCGAAGATGTCGGGGGTGCTGACGTAGCTGTACTTCGAGGTCAGCTGCAGCTCGTGGCTCAGCTTGACCCCGTTGACGTACACCGACAGCGTCCCGGCAGCGCCCTGCGCGAGCGCGTAGTCGACGTCGATCGCATTCGCCGGCTGGGTGAGCGTGAACTGGACATACTGCCCGGGAGCCGTCAGCTGCACGGCCTCGCGGCCGACGGCCTCGCTCGCCAGGGTTCCCTGGGTGTAGTCGGGGCCGATGACCGAACCGTTGGTAGCGGCCTGCGGGCCTACCGCCAGGTACTCGGTCAGGCCCTGTATGTGCGCTCCCCCGCTGATCTGCGGGCCGAAGGCGGGCAGCGGACCGGGGGTAGCCGCGGTGGCGGATACGGAACTGAAGGCGATCAGGAACGTGCCGGCCAGGGAGCCGGCGAGAAGGGAAGACATCAGCGCCCGCCGGCGACCCAGCCTGGGTCTCCGGACGGGGCGCCCGCCGTCCCGCGGTTGCGACGCGAGAGCAATCAAGGCGGCACTCCTTCGTGCTACGACGAGGGATGGACCATGGCCACAGCAGCCACGTGAACCGACCATAGGTCTATCGACATCAACACGCAAGAAGTCAACTCAAACTCGCAAAAGAAACAACATGAACCGCAAAATCATGACTCTCGACTCTGTCTGCCCGAACGCACAGTCATCGAGCGTGTACCGCATATCCATACACCTGTTCGCCCAGGCATGTGCTGATCCTCACCCGGCTGGCCGCCGGTGACCGCGACACCAAGCCGCGCGACTCGGCCGGCACCGCCGGACACGGCGGGCACGGGCGGCGCAATAAGCCCACGCAGCGGAGGCACATGCTCAGATTGAGCTGCAATATTTCGAGCATCCACAGCAAATTACGAATACCGGCGGTCCGCTTCGAGCTCAGTCGATGCCGGGGAAGGTGCCCGCCACGCGACACAGTAGGCAGCCGATATAGGCGACGATATCGCCGCGATATCCGCGCAAATTAGGCTGCGGCCATGGAGTGAGGGACTAGTTACATCGGCTCCCGGCGGCTGTGTATTACCACGACCGGATGACACGACGCAACGAGCCGAAGTGGACAAACATCCACAGACTAGGGTAGAGGAACCGCTTTGGAACACGCTCGTAACCACTCGTCCTGGCCGGCCAGCAACAGAGCAGGTTCCGGCCCGCGGTCCCGCGGTCAAGCCGCGAACGCCTCGGCCGAGGTGGTCACAGTTCCTGTCCTCTCGCTCCGCCCGGCTGACTCGCCCCGGCTGAACGGGGAGGACAAGGCCCACATCAAGCGGCTCGCCGAGATGGATACACCGCTTCCGCCCATACTGGTGGACGAGCACACCATGCGCGTCATCGACGGCATGCACCGCCTGATGGCCGCGTCACTGCTGGGCCGCGACACCATCGATGTCGTATTCTTCGGCGGCACTGAGGCAGAGATGTTCCTGCGCGCCGTCCAGGAGAACGTCACGCATGGCCTGCCGTTGTCTCAGGCAGATCGCCGTGCCGCCGCCGAGCGCATCATCGAGTCACATCCGAACATGTCCGACCGGGCGATCGGCCAGATAGCGGGCCTGGCGGCGAAGACCGTGGCTGCTATCAGGAAACGTTCGGCTGCTGGTGCGCCGCAGCCAAACGAGAGGGTGGGAATGGACGGAAAAGTCCGCCCTCTGGACTGGGCGGAGGGCCGCAGGCGGGCAGAGAAACTGCTGACCCAGCAACCGGATGCGTCGCTGCGCGATGTGGCACGTTGCGCGGGCATATCCCCCGCGACAGTGCTCGACGTGCGTAAGCGCCTCGAGAGCGGTGAGGCCACCGCCCCGGTGCGGCCGAAGGCGTCGCCGGATGTCGCGGCCTCCGGCGAGGGCGCGCGGGACGCCACCTCAGCCCCGCATTCGGTCCCGCGGCCAGTTCTTCGGTCGCTGCCGACCGCCCAGGAGCCAACTGCCACGGTGGAGAAGCTGCTGCGCGACCCGTCGCTGCGCAACAACGACCTGGGAAAGGGCATGCTGCGGTTGCTGCACGTCAATGCCGTTGGCGCGGAGCAGCTACCAGAAGTCGCCGCGGCAGTGCCACCGCACTGCGTGACGATCGTCGTCCATCTCGCCCGTCAGTACGCCAAGATGTGGCAGGACTTCGCCGTAGAACTGGATGGGCGTGCGCGAATCATCGACCCGCTGTAGCCGGAGCAGGCCGACCCGCTCGGCCAGACGCTCATAGCGGGATGTTGCCGTGGCGGCCCCGGCCTACCGGGGCGGCCGCCAGCGCCTCGGCAAGCCTGCGTCGCGTGTGCCGCGGAGAAATTACTTCATCGAGTACGCCGATCGCGATGGCGCGCTCGGGACCGCCCGCGAGCCGCGCGTGCTCGGCGGTTAGCACCTGCTTCAGTTCGTCACGCTCGTCGCCCACGGCGGTGGCGAGCCTTTTGCGATGCAGGACCTCGACAGCCGCGCCGGCCGCCATCACCGCGATCTCGGCATCTGGCCAGGCGAAGACCGCCGTAGCACCCAGTGCCCGGGAATTCATGGCGATGTAGGCGCCACCATATGACTTGCGGGTCACCAGCGTCACCCGGGGAACCACCGCTTCGGCAAACGCGTGCAGGAGCTTAGCCCCCCGGCGAACGACGCCGTTCCACTCCTGGTTGACGCCGGGCAGATACCCGGGGACGTCAACTATAACTAGCAGCGGCACTCCCTGGGAATCACACATGCGCACGAAGCGCGCAGCCTTTTCCGCGCTGAGGGAGTCCAGGCAGCCGCCCATGCGGATGGGGTTGTTCGCAACCACGCCAATCGTGCGGCCAGCGAGCCGGCCCAGGCCAACGACCATGTTCGGGGCCCACCGCGGCTGCAGCTCATCGAAGCCGCCCACGCCGTCGATATCGTCGTCGATGTCAGTGTCCAGAATGGCCCGCACGAGGGGCCGCACATCGTAGGCACGGCGGGGCTCAGCGGGGAGAAGCGCCCGCAGATCCTCTGCATCGCCCAGCCGATCCATATCAAGGAATCCGGGGCCGGTGAAGAAGGTAACAAGCCGACGCACACGAAGATACGCGCCAGCCTCCGAGTCGACGGTCATATGAGCCACCCCGGAACGACGGGAGTGCACCTCGGGACCGCCAAGGCCATCCATATCGATGCGTTCACCGGTGACGCTCTTTACAATATCTGGTCCGGTGATGAAAATACGGCCGGCCGGGGCCATGATTATTATGTCGGTCAGTGCCGGGCCATAGGCGGCGGCGCCCGCGGCTGGACCGACCACCACCGAGATCTGCGGGATCCGACCGGAGGCACCGGTCATAGCCGCGAACATCCGGCCGACCCCGTCCATGGACTCAACCCCGTCGGCGAGCCTGGCACCGCCGGAATGCCACACACCGACCACGGGGCAGCGCTCGCGGACCGCGAGTTCGATCGCCGCCACGATATTCCGGGCGCCGCGCTCACCAAGCGCGCCGCCCATCCGCGTCCCATCGGTGCAGTAAGCGATCACACGTGAACCGTTGATGCGCCCGACGGCGGTCTGTACCTCGGAATCGTCTGCGGCATTCAGCGGTTCGCAATTGTTATCGTCAAATAGCTGCCGCAGTCGCAGTCGCGGGTCACGCAGATCACGCTCCACACCAGGAACGGGCAGATCAGCAGTCGTCCGCATAGAAATTCGTCCTCCTTGTATGACTAGCGAGACTCCAGCAGATCGAGGACTTCCTTGGCCACAGAATCCGACCGCAATAGTTCGGCATGACTCACGTCGCACGCAATCCAGCGGACCGCCGAGTTGCCCGCATAATCATCGGGAAGCATCCGGTTGGGCAGCTTGGCATAATCATGTGACATTATGACGATCGACTTCTTCAGGGCACGACTTGGATCAAGTTCAGCCGCCACAGACAGCCATGCCATATACGACACAAAATATTCATATAGTTTACTGCCGCGGACGGTACCAAGACCGGCCCGCTCAAACGCGGGAGTGATGACTTCCAGATAGCTTTCGACCGCATGGGCCGCAATCCGTGCAACCCCCGAGGGATCCAGATAAGAAATCCTATTTGTGATCTCCCTAGCCCGCTCAATCTCATCATCAGACATGAGTGAACTGTTGGCACTGATCTCTTTGCGGAGTTCGTCGCCGAGAGACTTCAGGCTAGCCAATTGCGGATCGAACAAAATAACATCCGGCTCCGGTTGCCACTGTGAAATACGTTCGGCGACTGCTGCCGCGTATACGCTGCCGACGCAGTGGCCCAGTACGGCCCGCATAGGGTTCCCATCCCGCCTGGCATCCTCAACCCAGGAAAGGATGTATTCCTCACTGGAGGGCCACTGCCCCTGAGGAACGGTTACTGGCCTTGTCTGCAGGAACCGGTACCCAGAACCGATCCTCGTGGCCAGTTCCGCGAAACTGGCCTCGCGACGTTTCCGGTCGGCGAAGTCGATACCCAGAACAGTCTGGGCGGAGACATTGTTGAAAATAACGTTCCGCTGACTAGAGGCTGGCATCCGGGCCTCCGGACCCCAGCACCAGTTCGGCGGCTCCGCTGAACTGGCTGTTGTAGAGATCGTAGTAAAAACCACGCCGACGCAGCAGCCGCTCGTGCGTACCCTGCTCGACGATCCGGCCGGCGTCTACCACCACGATGACGTCGGCCTTGCGTATGGTGGACAGCCGGTGGGCTATGACGAAGCTAGTACGGCCGGACCGGAGCCTGGCCATCGCGTCCTGGATGAGAACCTCCGTGCGGGTGTCAATGTTGCTGGTGGCCTCATCCAGGATCAATATGCCCGGGTCGGCGAGGAAAGCCCGGGCTATTGTCAGAAGCTGCTTCTGTCCCGCGGAAATGCTGCTTCCGTCCCCCTCAAGGACCGTCGCGTATCCATCCGGCAGGGTACGGACAAAGTCGTCTACGTACGCGGCCCGCGCCGCGGCCACGATCTCGTCGTCGCTGGCGCCTTCCCTGCCGTAGGCGATGTTGTCGCGGATCGTGCCGCCGAACAGCCAGGTGTCTTGCAGCACCATGCCGAACTTGCGGCGTACCTGGTCGCGGCTGAGGCACCGGTAGTCGACGCCATCCAGCAGGATCCGGCCACTGCCGATCTCGTAGAAACGCATGAGCAGATTGACGATGGTGGTCTTGCCCGCTCCGGTGGGACCCACGATCGCGACTGTCTGGCCGGGATCTACTTTGAGCGTGAAGTCTTCGATCAGCGGTGTGCCGGGGTCGTAGCGGAAGCAGACGTGGTCCAGTTCTACCCGCGATGCGACCGGCGTCACCTCCGTCAGCGCGGCAGCTTCGGCGAGTTCGTCCGCCTCCTCCGGTACGTCAAGGAACTCAAATACCCGCTCCGCGGACACCAGGCCCGACTGAAGGAGGTTCATCTGGCCGGCTATCTGGGCTATCGGGACCGTGAACCGCCGCGAATACAGGACAAGCGCCTGCGCGGCGCCGAGGGTGAGTACGCCGGTAGCCACCTGATATCCGCTCGGTACCGCGATGATCACGAAGTTCAGATTCCCGATGAACAAGATGGCCGGCAAGATCGTCCCCGACAGGAACTGAGCGCGGAAGCTCGCTTTGTACAGGCCGCCATTGCGCTGCCCGAACTCCTCGATCATCTTTCCTCGCTGGCCGAACGCCAGCACCAGGGAATGGCCGGTGTGGGTCTCCTCGACCAGCCCGTTCAGCCGCCCGGTCTGCGTCCACTGGGCGATGAACTCCCGCTTGGAGCGGCGCGCGATGAGCCGGGTCACGGGCACGGAGAGCAGGATCGTCACCAGTGATATCGGGGCCAGCACCGGGGAGATCCAGAACATCATGCCGAGCAGTCCCACCACCGTAAGGGCCGAGGTGAGCAGCGGGGTGAGCCCCTCCTGGAGGGCGGTGAAGATATTGCCCATGTCGTTGGTGGCGCGACTGAGGATGTCGCCGTGCGGGTGCCGGTCGAAGTACCCGAGCGGCAGCCGGCCCAGTTTCTCCTCGACCGTCTGGCGGAGCCGATACACCGTGCGTACCGCGATGCCCGCCATGACATAGCCCATGGCCCAGCCGAACAGGGAGCTCAGCAGGTACATCAACGCCGCGATGCCCAGCACCTGGCCGAGCCGGGTGAAGTCGACACCGGCCCCAGGAACGACATTCATTGCCGAGAATATGTGGGCGAGCAGGTCCTGATGGTGAGCACGCAACGTCGCGAGAGCCTGCGCCCTGGTCAAGCCGGCCGGAAGCCGTTTGCTGAGAATCCCGCCGAACAAGATGTTGGTGGCGTCGCCCAGGACCCAGGGGCCGGCGACGAGG
>DASXDG010000224.1:0-5251 GCA_036490795.1 Streptosporangiaceae bacterium | reverse complement strand
GGGATCGGTGGATCCCGGGCTGGTCCTGTGGCTCGCCATGCACGCGCGGGTGCCGCTCGATGAGCTGAACGATGCGCTGGAACGCCGGTCAGGGCTGGTGGGGCTAGCCGGAGCTTCCGACATGCGGGCGGTGCTTGAGCGTGCCGCTGGGACCAGGCACGACGGCTGCTCCATGACGACAGCCTCGATCCCGCAGACCGCGTCGCGGAGCTCGTCGTTCTCCTCTACGCCCAGTGACCCTCGGTCATCAGCCGCCTGACCCTCGGCCACGCTGATGACCAGCGAGTACAGCTTGCCCGCGGCCGCTAGGAACTCGCCGCCGCCCGGGAAGCCAACCGGCGGCTGATGACCGAACTCAACCACCACCGCTGAGTCTGCCGGCACGACGCTGACAGCCCCGCGAAAACCGAGTGACCAGAAAGGCTAGGCCCGGCACAATCACCAGCATGGAGGCCGAGCCGCGGATGCTGGACGAGGTGGCTCACGCCGGGCCGGAACATCTCGGTCCCGGCTTCGTCGCCGGATTCGACCGCAAGCGGGGATACCCTGACTTCTCGGCCGACGCCAGCGCGGAAGCCGGAGCCGAGAGGGAACCCAAGACCGCCGGAGATCACGCCATGACCGCCCCGGTGCCCGTGCTTGTGATCACCGGACCGGTCGGGTCCGGGAAGTCGACCATCGCCGTCCAGGCAGCGCTGACCGGCTCATCCTGGCACGCGGGATGGCCCAAGTCACTGTAGACCTGAACGCGGCTGCCCAGCTCACGCCGCGTGCCACCGAGCCGTGCCGGGCTGCTACGCAGGGGGCGTCCAGCGGGCAGCGGCCGCGCCGAGGCGTTGCACCTCGTAGTCGTCCTTGAGATGGTCGGGGATCGCATAGTGCATCACCCGGCCGCCGGTCAGCGCGCTCAGCTCCAGGTTGGTCGCGACCTTGCCGACACGCTCCATGAACCACCGGCCGGGCGGGCCGCTGTTTTCCACCGCCTGCCATGCGCCGAGCATGATCGGTACCAGGTTGATCGCGGTGTCCCAGTGCGAGCGCGGTACCTGCAGCCAGTCCGCGACCGTGTCGCCGACGAGATAGCGGATCAGGGCGGGGACGGCTGGGTCGAGCGCCTTTCCTGGCGTGACTTCCTGGTAGAGCTCGATGAGCTGCCTGGTCAGCCGGGCGCCTTCCGGGGAAGGCCCCATGTGCCTCAGCATGAGGGTGTCGAAGAATTCGCGTGCCGAAGCGGTGTCCGGCGGGACGGCCTCTGGGTCGCAGCCGAGCATGATGCCGGTGACCCGCCAGGCGTAGTAGTACGCCTCCGCCTGAGCCACGCTCATCTTGATGCCGAGCCTGTGCAGCGCCTCGAGCACGTTGATCGAGAACCCCATCAGGGACCCGATCATGTCCTCCTGGCAGATCGGGACGCCGAGTGCGGCCTGGTCCCAGTGGCCCTTGCGGCGCAGGTGATGCCGGATCGAGGCGTGCAGCAGCCGCACCTTCTGCAGGCTCGGGATGAACCTGCCGCCCGACTCGAACGCGTCCGGCTGCATCATGTAGACGGTGAACTGGCCGGTCTCCGCCATCCGGCGGGCCGGGTACTCCAGCGAGTGGGTGGTCGCGAGCAGTCTGGCGATGTGCGGGACTGCGTATCCGGCTGGCATCGCCGCGAACGCCAGCGCGGTGGAGATGTGTACGTTGTTGTCTTCGAAGAACTGCCTGGCGACCTCGATCACCTCCCAGTCGACCCAGTCCGGTGGCAGCTTCGTCGTCTCCAGGTATTCACGGATCTCGGCTGGGACCCCGTCGGGCAGGTCCTGGCCGGAGACGGAGAACCAGCGCATGATCGTGTTGAAACGCCCGATGTCGCCCTTGGCGAACAGGGCATCGACGGTGGCGTCCGCGAACGGGTCGCCGACCTGCCGCAGCGAGTCCATATAGTCGCTGGTGTAGTTCACCGAATGCCTTCTTCCTAGTTCGCGCGGCTAATGAGCGCCGGGACCATCCTGGTGAGCGCGGCGGCGGCCCCCGCCGGCAGCCGGGCCTGCCTGATGACGGCGGCGGCTGCTTGCGCGCGCTCGCGGATCATTGATTCGACGGATTCGCGCGCACCGGTGCGGACCATGATGTCGCGGATCGTCCGCAGGTCGGCGTCGTCGAGGCTGGCACCCTGGCACAGCAGCCGCTCGAGCTGCTTCTTGTCCACGCCTTGTGCGGCCGACAAGGTGATCGCCATCAGCGCGGTCGGGCGGCCCGAGCACAGGTCATCGGTGTTGGACTTGCCGGTCTCGCCGGGATCGCCGAAGACACCGAGAACGTCGTCTCGGAGCTGGAACGCCTCGCCGAGCGGAATGCCGTACGCGGTGAAGGTCGCCAGCAGCTCCGGCGCGCCGCCGAGTACGGCGCCGATATGCAGCGGCTGCTCGACCGTGTACTTGGCGGTCTTATAGCGGGCCACCGTGAGCGCCTGCTCCACGTCGGGCCGTTCACCGGTGATCATGATTTCCAGGCACTCGCCCGCGACAAGCTCACGGCCGAGCACCGACCACAGCGGGCGGGCCCGCTGCAGGTAGGAGCCAGGCAGCCCGCAGTCGGAGAACAGCAGACCGGATAGCGAGATAAGCAGGTCGCCGAGCATCATGGCCAGCGCGATCCCGCCTGCCTCGCGGGTCTCGGCACCGGTGATGGCATCGCGCAACGCGATATGGGCGCACGGGCTATTCCTGCGCATCAAACTGCGGTCGATGATGTCGTCGTGTACGACCGAAGCGGAGTGCACCAGTTCCATTGCCGCGGCGGCCTTGACCATCGCGTCAGAATCCGGTTGCCCAGCCGCCCGCCAGCCCCAGTAGCAGAATGCCGCCCGCAACCGCTTACCATCAGCGACGGACGCGCGCAGTTGCTCCGCCATCGGCGCGAGCCGCGAGCTGATCTCGGTAAGCCGCACCGACTCCTGCTCAAGGAACTCCCCGAGCACCTTGTCGACCCGGACCCTGATTCTCTCAAGCTCATCCACCCTGGGTGCCGCCCGCGCCCGGCTGCCGCATGGCCATGACCTGCCTGGCGAGTGTCTCAAGGTGCGCTTCGGGAACGTGCGCACTGCGCTGTGCAGCGAGCTTGCCGCGCGCCGCCAGATCGCTGCCGCCATCGCTCGCGAGTGCGCCGAGGTCCGAGCGGCGCGTCAGCCGCTGGACCTTCCTGACCGTCGCGACAAGCGGACTCGCGGCGGCATCCACCGCCCCCATGACCGCATACATCAGATACTGGCTGCGCGGAGCCTCGGCTCCCGCTTCTATGTCCACCATCACCCCTCCGATGCGCCCGCCAGGGAATCGACCGCGATTACATTGAGTAATTTGATGATGGCACATGGTGATAGCTGGCGTCCCCGCAATGCTCCAGGAGCCCGCTGAGCTCGTTGCGGTCCAGGCCGACCGCATGCGACTCATAATCCATGCGGGGACGGCGGACGTGCGCGGCCGGGGGATGCTCGAGGACCTCTTACTCGACCACGTACCGGTAGAGCCCGGCGATCATCGACAGGCGGCGGATGACGGTGGCTCAGGCCCGGCAGCCCGGACAACGCCGCAGTCCGCGACTTGGCCAGGAGCCAGGGCATCGACGTCAAAGACCGCGGCCGCATACCCGCCGAGCTGGCCGTGAAGTTCAAGGCCACGTCCGCAAATAGGGTCCGCTGACGTGACCGGCTCAGGTACAGGTAATGCTCCCTGGCGCGGCATCGCTGCCCGTTGCGATGAAGCCGAAGGTGGTGGACGCGCCCGCTGCCAGCGTGCCGTTGTACGACATGCTGGTCGCGGTCACGCTCGCGCCGGACTGTGTGTAGGAGGCGTTCCACATCTGGCTGATCTGCTGGCTGCCAGGGAACGTCCAGCCAGCTTTCCAGCCGCTCAGACCGGCGGATCCCGCGGTGACCGTGAACTGGCCCTGATATCCCCCGGACCAGCTGCTGACCACCGAGTAGGTGGCGGTGCAGGCGCCGCTTCCGCCGGCGGGATTGATAGTCCAGGTGAACGGGGCCGATCCGGATGCTCCGGTCCCGTCCCGGGCGGTCACCGTGACATTGTAAGTACCTGCCGTCGTAGGCGTGCCGGAGATCAGCCCGGTGGCCGGGTTGTCGGACAGGCCCGGCGGCAGGCCGGACGCGCCGTAGGTGAGGATCTGCCCGGAGGCGGAGTCGGAGGCTTGCACCTGGACGCTGGCCGCTGTGCCGACTGCGCCGGCCTGGTTGCCCGGGCTGGTGACGGTCACGGTGTTACCGCTTCCTCCACTACCGTTCACGTTGACTGAGAACGAGTTGGTGGCCAGGCCGGCACCGCCCTGCCACAGCTCGAATCCGGCTTCGACATCGATAAGCCAGCAGGAGCCCGGCATGTAGCCGCGGTTGATCGCGTCCTGGGCCAGCTGCCCGATGTCGAGGTTGCTGACCGAGGTGGTTCCGGTCGTCATCGTGTACGAGACCGTATTCCACGTGCTCTGGGCACCTTCCCAGACGTTGTAGGCGTGCCCGCCGATGCTGACGTTGGTCGCGACCTGGGAACCGAAAGGCTGGACGGGGCCGTTGTGGTTGAGCCAGACCATCAGCTCCAGGCAGTTGGGCTGCCCGGTGGTGGTGGAGGTCTTGTTGAACCAGATGTCGTAGGCGACGTCGTAGTCGCTGCTCCCGCCCGGCTGGGTGGTGCTCCAGCTCGTGGTGACCTTGCCGGAGGACAGGCCCGACGCCTGGATAGGGGTGGTCGTCAGCCCGCCAGAACTGCAGTTACCCCAATGACAGCCTTGGTAGATAGACGGGTAGCCGCCGGGCGCGCCACTGGTGCTGTTGGAGATGGAGGAGCTGGCGACGGTGAAGTCCGTGCCGCCGTCCGTGGTGATGCACTCCGCTGCGCTGGAGCCCCACTCGTTGTTCTGCACGGTGTACGTCCCGCCGCCCGCTGAGGCGGTCTGTGAGTTGCACAGCGTGGTGCTCGCGGCCAGCGCCGACGGCCCGGTAACTGCGAGCGCGGTAGCGCCCGCAGTCGTCAGCACCGCGACGACGAACGGCAGTATGCGTGTGCGCCCAGCTCTCCGATGAGACATAGGAAAACCTTCCTGTGCGGAGTTGTCCGCGGGTCCTCACAGCCCGGTGCTGTGGAACATCCTCGATCTGGCTGCGCCGCCCAGCAATAGGGCGCCCCGACCCGGTCGCATAACCCCAGGTAGCACGCGAGACGTCAGCGGCTGGTCAACATGAAAATTGCACGCCAACTAA
>DASXDG010000223.1:0-3046 GCA_036490795.1 Streptosporangiaceae bacterium | reverse complement strand
CTGTGCTCGCGCTCTGTGTGTCCTGACTCCCGGTACCCGACGAAGACGTCGAGCTTGCGGCGGGGAGGGCCACGGTGTTGGTTACGGTGCTGACGATGGACCCCAGCGTGCTGGTGACCGGGTCGGTCACCCCCTGGACGGTGTCCGTGACGCCGGACGTGAGTCCGGAGATCAGCGTGGGCTGGCCGACGGTCGCGGCCTGGGCCTGCCCGGCCGGGGCGCATATGAGCAGGTAGATCCCAGCGCTCGCGAACGCGATTCCCGTCGCCCGGCGGATGACGCGGCGCGTATTCTTCTTCGACATCGGCATCCCCGGTCACGTGGCGATCGCAGACGAACGTACTGTACGGTCACCACCGTACAGTGTTGGCCCGGGTCTAAGCCAGCGTTATCTAATTCCCGGCTGAATCCGATTCGCCCGTCCGCCCGATGCCGCTGCCGCCGCTCCATCAATGCGCAGCCAGAATGGCAGATAATGGATACTTTTCGGGCTCTGGTACATATTGGTTTCCACTTAGCCAAAAGGTTCCATCACAATAACCTGCCGATTAACATCAGTCACTTACGAACCTCAGGGATGGCGGCGGACCTGAGCTTGGCGGCGAACCGGCTCATCTCCGGGTCGTATCTGTCGGCGGGCCAGTCCCGCTGCCTGTCGAGGTCGAACCAGCGGACGGCGTCGAACTCGCGCGGATCGGGCGTTAGTTCCGCGCCGCGGTCTAGCCGCAAGATGAACCACATGGACACGTCGAGATGGCTACTCGCCTCGTTGGTCGGCGTCACCGTGAGGAAGAACGGCTTGCCCCCGGCAAACGAGGCGTGGAATTCGGCCGCGATGCCGAGCTCTTCGGCCGCCTCGCGCACGACGGCCTGCCGGGGATCCTCGCCGTCCTCGACGTGGCCGCCTGGCGGCAGCCACAGCCCCGACTTGCGGTGGTCGCCTAGCAGCACACCACGGCCGGCCGTATCGGCCGGCACGAAGTAGACGACCAGGTGCTTGGGCGGGGTCGCGGGCGCGGCGGTCCTGAAGAGCGGCTGCCCCAACGCCACCCAGGCGAGAATGTCCGCCCGGTCAGCGGCCTCGCGCGCGTCGTGCGGGCGTACGCCGGCTGCCAGTTCCGCCACCAGGGCGCGGATGCCGCTGAGGACCATGTCCACGACGGTAGCCGTCCGGTGCTCCGCACAGGCTCAACTCAGTACCGTGTCAGTACCGCGTCAGTACCGCGTCGCCACCGCCCAGCACGTACGCACCGGCGCCAGCGGCAGTAAGGCGGTGCGACGTCCTGCTTCAGGGGCCCCCTTTTGGCGGGCAGCGCTGTGTGGGACCTTGACAGGGTCTGGCTGACGGTCCCGGTAGTGCCGCGGGGGGTGTTGGCTGAAGTGCAGGTACCAGCGACTGGTCCATCGAATGAGACGGGAATCCTCGTGAAGCACATCCGCCTGCGTGACCTTGACGTCTCCCGCATCGGCCTGGGAACCATGGGCATGTCCCACGGCTACACCGGCGCCGGTACGGACGACGACCAGTCCGTGCGCACGATCCACCGCGCCCTCGAACTGGGCGTCACGTTCATCGACACCGCCGAGGTCTACGGCCCTTACATCAACGAAGAGCTGGTAGGCCGCGCGCTCAAGGGCCGGCGGGACCAGGTGGTGCTGGCGACCAAGTTCGGCCTGATCTCCCACACAGGCCGCGAGAGCGGCCCGGACAGCAGCCCGGCCAGCATCCGCGCGGCCGTCGAAGGGTCACTGGGGCGCCTGGGGACCGACTGGATCGACTTGTACTACCAGCACCGTGTGGACCCAGGCACACCCATCGAGGAGACCGTCGGGGCCCTGACCGAGCTGGTCGCCGAAGGCAAGATCCGGCACATCGGCCTGTCCGAGGCCGGCCCCGACACGATTCGCCGGGCCCACGCGGTGCATCCGGTCACCGCCGTGCAGTCCGAGTACTCGCTGTTCACCCGCGACCCCGAAGCTCGCGTCCTGCCGGTGCTGCGGGAGCTGAATATCGGCTTCGTGCCCTTCTCCCCGCTCGGACGCGGCTTCCTTACCGGCACGATCCGTTCCACCGGGCAGTTCGACCCCACCGATTTCCGCGCCGACAATCCTCGCTTCACCGGCGAGAACTTCCAGCACAACCTGCGCCTGGCCGACCAGGTCGCCGCCATCGCCGCCGAGAACGGCGCCACCCCTGGCCAGGTCGCCCTGGCCTGGCTGCTGGCTCAGGGAGACAACATCGCGCCCATCCCCGGCACCCGTCGCGTCGCCAGGGTGGAGGAGAACATCGCCGCCGACACCGTCCGTCTCACCAGCGAGCAGCTCACGCGGCTCAGCAGCCTGCCCCCGGCCGCCGGCGACACCCACAATGAAGCCGCCATGCGAATGATGGAGCGCTCATGACCGGCACGAATCCGCGCGTCGCACCGGACCTCGTCCGGCAGCACGCGCCGAAGCTCGCCGACCTCACCGACGACGTGCTCTTCGCGGACGTGTGGCAGCGCCCCGAACTCTCCCCGCGTGACCGCAGCCTGATCACCGTCGCTGCGCTGATCGCACTGGGCCGCGACGCTCAGCTGACCGCTCACCTGCGCCGCGCGCTCGACAACGGGCTCGACCCCGCTGAACTGGCCGAGGCGATCACCCATCTCGCCTTCTACGCCGGCTGGCCCGCCGCCATGAGCGCCACCAGCATCTTGGCCCAGGTAACAGAGACGGACACCGGCGCACCGCCCGCCTCCGAGCAGCAACCGCGCTAAGGGACCTTGATGCAGCACCTCACCGCGGCTGTGGGCTGGCCTTCGGTTCAACGGTGACCCGCACAGCCTCAACTCGGTACCGCAGGCCACCGCCCAGCCTGTACCCTGGCACTGGTTCCGTGTCCAGCGATGCGGGAAGGCCGGCCGGTGTAGCTCAGTCTGGCAGAGCACCCGCCTTGTAAGCGGACGGTCAGCGGTTCGAATCCGCTCACCGGCTCCAAGTATCTCTGACGTGCGGAAACGCGACCTGGTGATACCGGGTGCGCCGTCTGCTCGGTGCGCACGGC
>DASXDG010000222.1:0-17141 GCA_036490795.1 Streptosporangiaceae bacterium | reverse complement strand
CTCGGCTCCCCGCCGCGCGACGACGCGGGATTCTGGAGGGCTGTCGCCCTCGTGGCCGATCAGCCGACCTGGTATCCGGGGCTGACCGTACGCGAGCACCTGGAACTCGTCCGGCTGACTCACCAGCCGGTTCAGGGCTGGTGCCTGCCCGCGGACGAGCTTATCGATGTGTTCGGGCTGAAGGCGCGGGCTGACGCGGTGCCGCTCGACATGTCCTCGGGTCAGCGGCAGCGACTGTCGCTGGCGGCCGCGCTGGCCAGGCCGAGCAGGCTGCTGCTGCTCGATGAGCCCGAGCAGAGCCTGGACAGCGGGTTCCGGCGCGAGCTGGCGGGTGTGCTGCGGCAGGGATACGCGGCCCATGGCGGGACCGTCGTCATGGCCACCCACGATTTCGACTTCGCCGCCGCCGGCGGCGCCCGCCAGGTCTCGATCGAGGAGGGCAGGGTCGCCGGGCCTGACTTCGCAGCGGACAGGGCCGGACCAACCGCATGACTGTCGCCGGCGCGACCCGCCCGGCCAGCGTGCCGGCGATCAGGTCGTTCATCCGTGGCCAGCGCCATCGCCGCTGGTACGACTGGTATGCCATGGCCTTCATGGTGGCGCTGGTGGCGTTCGTGCTGTCAGATTTCCTCGCCGCGCCGTTCAACCGATTGCTGACGTCGGGCAGCACCCCGCCACCTCAAGCGCAGGCGGGCGCCGCGCTGGTCATCGCGGCGGGCGCCGGGCTGGTCATGCTCGCGCAGTTGCTCGGACCGCTCGCCCTGTCCCCCGCCGACGCCTCGTGGCTACTGCTATCTCCGCTTGACCGCCGCGCTGTGCTGCGCCGGCCGGCCAGGACCGTGATCGTGCTCTGTGTGGTCACCGGCGCGCTGCTCGGCGTCCTGGCGCTGACCATGGCGGGCCCGTATCTGCGGCACGGAGCCCGGCCCGCGCTGTGGGCATGGCTGCTGACGGCGGCTACCAGCGGAGCCGGGTTCTTCGTCGCCGTCGTCCTGATAGCCGTGCTCTCCCAGCCGCGGCCACGCTGGCGCGCCAGGCTGCGCGCGGCCTGCGCCGCCGTGGCCGTGGCCGCCGCCCTCGCCGCGCTGTCCGGCCAGCGCTGGGCCGCCATCCCCCGGCACGTCATCGCCGTATTCGCGGATCTGTCCACCTCGACCGCGGGCGTCATCGCGGTCGCCGCCGTCGTGATCGCGTGCGCTGCCGGGTTGCTGGTATTGCTGGCGCTGCCCCGTTTTCCCGCTGGCGTGCTCAGCACCGACTCGGCCCGGGCCGGCATGACGAGGCTGGCGGCGGCCTATCTGAACGTGCCGCTGCTTACCTGGATCGCTGAGGACAGTCACTGGCGAGGCCGGCTACTGAAGCCCAGGCGGTGGCCCAGGGCGTTCTCGCCGGACCGGACGATGACGCCCGCTTGGGCTCTGGCCTGGGTCGACTGGCGCCGGCTCGCCCGGCGGCCCGCTCTGCTCTTCGCGCTCGCTGGCGGGTCGCTGGCGCCCGCGGTCGTCGGCACCGCGCTGACCGGCCATGCACGCGGGTACGGCACAGCCGCGGTGCTTCTCGGTGGCGCTCTGGCGGCAGCCGTGCAGGGCACGGCCGCCACCCGCAGGGATTCGAACGACCCGGCCCTGTTCCGGCTGCTCGGCGTGGACTTCAAGAAGGCCCTCTCGGCACGTGCCGTTCTGCCCGCCTTGCTCGGTGCCGCCTGGCTGCTGCTCGCGTTCACGGTGCTGGTCCTGGCCGGCGTGCTGTCTGGCTGGCTGTGGCCGCTGACGGGCTTGGCGGCCGGTCCCGGACTGGCGGTGGCCGCCCTGCGGATCGCCAGGACCGGACCGGTAAACCCCGCGGACCAGGGGCCAGATACCCCGCTGGGTCCGATACCGCCGTGGCTGATCGTACGCGCGGGCAGCGTGCTGGTCGGCGTCCTCGCCTGCTATCCCGTTCTAGCGGCGGTACCCGCCGGGCGGGTACACGCGGGCACGCTGGCCGCCCAGCTGGCTGTTTCCGCGATCGTCCTCGGCGGTTACCTGTTGCTGGCAAGGGACTACCGGGCCTGACAGTCCGCTGTACGCGGGCTGACAGCGGAGTCGTGCACGATGAATCCATGCGATATGACGTGAATTCGGCGCTTGCGATAGAGGCAACGGGGCTGATCAAGCAGTTCGGCAAGACCAGGGCGCTGGATGGCGTCGACCTTGCCGTCCCGCAGGGCCGGGTGCTCGGCCTGCTCGGGCCCAACGGCGCCGGCAAGACCACCGCGGTCCGGATTCTCGCCACCCTGCTGCGGCCCGACGGCGGCGAGGCTCGGGTGTGCGGGTACGACGTGCGGCGGGACGCGCATCAGGTGCGCCAGTTGGTCGGGCTGACCGGGCAGTACGCGTCGGTGGACGAGGGGCTGTCCGGAACCAACAACCTGGTGATGATCGGGCGGCTGCTCGGCATCCCCCGGGCACAGGCCAAGGCGCGGGCCGCGGAACTGCTCAGCCGTTTCGACCTGGCTGATGCCGCCGGGCGCCCGGCGAAGACGTACTCGGGCGGGATGCGGCGCCGGCTGGACCTGGCGGCGAGCCTGGTGGGCCGGCCCCGGGTGCTGTACCTGGACGAGCCGACCACCGGGCTGGACCCGCGCAGCCGCACCGACGTGTGGCGGATGGTCCGCGAACTGGTCACCGACGGGGTGACCGTCCTGCTGACCACCCAGTACCTGGACGAAGCCGACCAGATGGCGAACGACATCGTGGTCATCGACCACGGCACGGTCATCGCGACCGGAACGCCGGACGAGCTGAAGGCCAAGACCGGCGGCCAGGTGCTCGAGGTCGTGCCCGCCGACCCGGCCCGGATGAACGACGTCAGTGCCGTACTGACGGAACTGACCCGGGCCACGCCGTTGGCGAGCGAGAACGGCGACCGGTTCACCGTCCAGGTCCCGGACGCCACGTTGCTGCCCGGAATCGTGCGCGAGCTCGATAACAGGGGCATCGAGCTCGCCGAGTTCACCTTGCGCAAGGCCAGCATGGACGAGGTTTTCTTCACCCTTACCGGAACGAGGAACCAATCATGACCGCCATCGTGATAGCCGACGCTCCCGCCAAGCGGCTCAGCCCGCTTACCGGGCTGCAGAACACGTTCACGCTGACCTGGCGCAGCGTGCTGAAGATCAAGACGAACAGCGAGGACCTGCTCGGCCTGAGCCTGCAGCCGGTCATGTTCCTCGTCTTGTTCACCTACATATTCGGCGGCGCGATCGCTGGCAGCACGCATAAGTACCTGCAATCGGCGCTGCCCGGCATCCTGGTCATGACGGTGATCTTCGGCACGCTAGGTACCGGCCTGATGCTGAATAACGACATCTCCACCGGGGTCTTCGACCGGTTCCGCAGCCTGCCGATCGCGCGGTGGGCGCCGCTGGCCGGTGCGGTGCTCGGCGACATGGTCCGGTACATCATCATGGTCGCGGTCACCCTCGGCTTCGGCATGATCCTCGGCTTCCGTATCGAGAATAACCCTCTGGCCGCCGCCGCTGGCTGCCTGCTCGTGCTGGCCTTCGCCCTGGCCATGTGCTGGGTGTCCGCGCTCCTCGGCATGGTGGTGAAGACCGCGCAGGGCGTGCAGACGTTCTCATTCCTCGCCTACTTCCCGCTCGTCTTCGGCAGCAACATGCTCGCCCCCACCCAGACGATGCCCGGCTGGTTGCAGGCCTTCGTCAAGGTGAACCCGATGACGTCGCTGACCGACGCCTCCCGTGCGCTGCTGGTCGGCGGGCCGGTGGCCAGCTCCGCCTGGAAGGCGCTGGCCTGGGGCGCCGGCATCGCGATTGTGTTCGCGCCGCTGGCCGTCCGGGCCTACCGCCGCCGGACGTGAGATGACGTGCGCCTATCCGGCCACGAAACCCCTGGCGAGAGCTATCCCCTCCTGATAGCCGAGGCCGCTGCCGTGCTGATAGGCCTCGTCGTAGGCCCCCTCTCCGAGCGCTTCCCGCGCCCCCGCCCGGACGGCCGGCGCGTCCAGGCTGCTCTCATCGAAGATGCCGCGCACCGCGCGGGCCACCCCGAGCAGGATCGCGGCGGAGCGCGGGTCATCCCCCAGGACGAACGCGCCGATGGCGTCGATGACGGCCGCGATGGGCGGATGCTCCACCCATTCGAGGGACGCGCGCAACGCGTCCGCGAGCAGGGTGCGGCAGCGAGCCCCCTCGCCGGACCTGAGCGCGATCATCGCCTGCCGGGACAGGAGTATCGCCTGGGTACCCGCGTACCACTGCGATTTCTTGTCAGCGATCTTGGCAAGGACCTCATCGCACTGCCGGCCAGAAGCCGCCAGGTCGCCTTGGCACCACAGCAGTTCCGCCTCGGTGAGTCCGAACCAGATCGAGGTCTGGGCCATGTGCCCTTCCTGGTCCGCGCTCAGCCTGATCGACCGGTCCAGGTCCGCGCGGGCTCCGGCCAGGTCTGCGACACGCATCCGGGATATCGCCATCAGGCCGCCGACCTGCGCCAGGTCGCCCCACGAGCCGAGCAGGCCGCCGAGCGCCTCGGCTTCCCCGAGCGCGGCGATAGCGGCAGTGAAGTCTCCGCGCAGCTTCGCGAAATCGGCGAGCTGGATCAGCACCGCCGCCGTTCCCCACGAATCGCCGAGCGCGCGGAACGACTCGAGCGCGCCCTGGCAGGCCTGTTCGGCCTCGTCGATACGGCCGAGAAAACCGCCGAACATGCCGCGGAAGAACGGGACCGCGGCACGCAGCCACGGGTCGCGCGACCGCCGGTACAGGTCGAACGTGGCCACTGCCCGCTCGGGCTCGTGCGCGGTCAGCGCGAGCACCGGCGGACCGAACGAGGCAAGCGGATGCAGGGCCGCCGTCGGATCCTGCGCGATGATGGCGAGCAGGGCGGCCGACGCCTCGTCCATCTCGTCCCTGACGACGTCCATTTCCCAGGACGAGCCCGTCATGGTGAGCCCGCAGATCACCCGCGCCTCGGTCATCCGGTGCGACCAGTCCGGCAGCTCGAGCGCCATCACGTCCTGGGCCAGGGCCCGCGACTCCCCCGGCTGGCCGCGCAGCATCCAGTACCAGCCGAGCGCACGGACCAGGCGGTACGCGGTCTCCGCGTCCCGCTGGCTGACCGACCAGCGCAACGCCGCGTACAGGTTGTCCTGCTCGGCGACGAGCCGGCCCATCCACCGGGTCTGATCCCGGCCGCGCACCTCCGCGTCGGCGCGCTCGGCCAAGGCCAGATAATATGCGCTGAACGCGTCCCGGTAGCGCCGCGTCTCGCCCGCCGCCGACAGCCGCTCCAGGCAGTACGCGCGGACGGTCTCCAGCATCACGTACCTGGCGCAGCCCGGCCCGCCCTCCGCGGCGGAAAGAATCGATTTGTCGACAACTCCGGAGAGAGTGCTCAGCACGGCACCCGCCGCCAGGCCGTCGCCCGCGCATACCTGCTCGGCTGCCTCCAGGGTGGCGCCAGCCGGGAACAGGCTCAGCCGGCGGGCCAGCGCTCGTTCCGGTTCGGACAGCAGCTCCCAGCTCCAGTCGACCACGGCGCGCAGCGTCTGATGCCTGGGCAGCGCCGTCCGGCTGCCGCCGGTCAGCAGCGCGAACCGGTCATCCAGGCGCTCGGCCAGTTGCTCAGGGGTCAGCACGCGCAGCCAGACCGCGGCCAGCTCGATGGCCAGCGGCATGCCATCCAGCACGCGGCAGGCCCTCACAATCGCGGCGGAGTTGCCGGCGTCGACAGTGAAACCCGGCCGCACGGCGGCCGCGCGGTCGCACAGCAACCGGACGGACGCGTACGACTCTGCCGCTTCCCCGCCATCGCCATGTGCCGGGAACGACAGCGGCGGCACGGGCAGCAGGCTCTCACCGTCGGTGCGCAGTGGCTCGCGGCTCGTCGCGAGGATGCGCAGCCGCGGGCAGGCGCTGAGCAGCCGCGCCGCCAGGTCCGCGGCGGCGTCGATGACATGCTCGCAGTTGTCCAGGATCAGCACGTCGTCCCGTTCGGCGAGCGTACGGGACAGCCGGTCGACCGGCTCGCCGACTGGCTCGGCTCCCACCCTGATGACCGGCGCCCGGATGCCGAGCGCGTCAAGCACCGTGTACGGAACCTCGCCCGGATCGCTCACCGGGGCGAGCGGCACGAACCACGCCGGGCGGTCCAGCCGGCCGGCGACCTCGGCGGCCAGCCGGGTCTTGCCGACCCCACCCGGTCCGGTGAGGGTAACCAGCCGCCCGGCGCCAAGCAGCTTGCGGAGCTGCGCCAGCTCTTCGTCACGGCCGACAAAGCTGGTCAGCGGCGCTGGTACCGCGGGACGCGCCACGTGCTGTTCTGGCTGATTCTCGCCGCGCAGGATACGGAGGTACACCTCTTCCAGCGCCGAGCCGGGGTCGGTGCCGAGCTGTTCGGCGAGCAGTTCCCTGGCCTGCGCGTAGGACGCTAGGGCCTCGGCCTGCCTGCCATCGGCGTAGAGGGCGCGCATGAGCAGGCCACGCGGCCGCTCGGCCAGCGGATCGGCCTCCACGATCGTCTTCAGCTCTCCGGTCAGCCCGGCCGCTGTTCTGACGGCCGCTGTGCCCAGGGACAGGTCAGCCTCGATGCGATTCAGCATCGCATCCTCACGCAGCCCGGCGAGCCGGACGGCGACCGCGTCCGCGTAGTCGCAGCCGGCCGCATCGGCCAGCGGCTGACCGCGCCACAGCTCGAGTGCCCTGGTCAGCGTCAGCGATGCCCGCGCGGCGTCGCCAACGGTGAGCGCGCGGCGGCCCTCGGCCGCCAGTTCGCCGAACTCCAGCGCGTCGACCGCCTCCGGCGGCATGGCGAGACGGTATCCGGTCGGATGCGACTCGATGAGGTTGTCCGCGCCGCCCTCGCGCAGCGCGGCGCGCAGCCGGGAAATAAGTGTCTGCAGGGCGTTGCCGCGTTCGGCTTCAGCACCTGGCCATAGCCGGTCCGCGAGCACAGGGGCCGGCACGACGCGTCCCGCCTCGAGCGCGAGCAGGGTAAGCAGCAGGCGCAGCTGCCGCCCACCGAGGGGAACGTCCGGCTGTACACGGAGCGGCCCCAGTATCGAGATACGCACTAACCGCCTCCCCGACACACCATTCAACGCGCGATGTCACCGTATCCTTCCGGCGCGCCCTATGATCAGCAGGCGATGATTCGTGGCTTCCTGAGCACCGCCCGCGCGGTGGTATCTATATCCGCCGCCAGCACGCTGCTGGCCGGCTGTGGGTTCCTGGACTCGAGTTCGATGGTCGCTCCGGCGATAATGACCGTCTCGTCGTTCCCGCAGAACATCTTGCCCAGCGACTTCACGTGCCATGCCGGCGGTCCGGTGAGCCCGCCGCTCGCCTGGTTCGCCGGGCCGCCAGGGACGCAGAGCTATGCGCTCGTGGTCGACGACTCCTCGGCTCCGATCACGCCTTTCATTTACTGGATCGTGTTCGACATAAGCCCGACCACGACCGACATCCAGCAGGGTCACGTGCCGCCAGGAGCCAGGCAGGCGCTGAACAGTGCCGGCCAGGCCCGCTATGACCCGCCGTGCCCGGAGGGTAACCCGCACTCCTACCGGTTCACCATCTACGCGCTGAACAAGGTGCTGCGGCTGCCCGCGGGAACCCCGCTGCAGTCCGCCTGGACGGCGATCGCCGCGGCGACGATCGGCCGGGGCAGGACGGTACCAAGCGGGAATCCATGAGCTTGTCGTCACATTTCGCATTTATCCGTGGAGCGAACTTTTCCAATCCTGTGACACGCTACCCAGAGGTAAGCAACAATCAGACAACAAGCGGGTATCACGGCGCTCGCGATACCGGGGGGAGGCTCGCGTCATAGGCCGCGTGCGCCTGGTTAGCGCCACCATGAGGCCAGTGCCTTCCGGACGGATAGATGCCGAAGCTCGTGGGACTTGTCGCGGCGGCGCTCCTGGTCATTGTCGCGGTCGCCTACTGGACCCACCGGGGTTCCCGTGATCACGACGATGAACGCGAAGAGCTGCTCGACCCACCAGCGGCCGGCCGTCCCGGTCAGCGAGACAGCGTCAGAGCGCGGCCCGGTCAGCGCGACGGCGTTCGAGCGCAGCCCGGCGGTAAGCCAGCCAGCAAGCGGCCGGTCCCTCCGTCACCAGGAAGCACCAGGCCCCGTCCCGCCGCCGTTCCCGGTGGCGCGAACGGCAAGCGACCCGCCGGAACCGGACCCATGGGCACGGGCCCTTCGAACACCGGTCCCTCTGGTTCCAGACCCACTGGCACGAGATCCGCTGGCATAAGACATCCGGCTGCGGAGCAGGAACTGCTCGCACCACCGGACAATGCCAGGACTCAACGACAAGGGGAAGATGTGGCGAAAACGCGACGGTTCGGCCTAGGTGAGCGCGTCGGCTGGCTGAGAAGGAACGACGTCGACTCCGAGATGTGGCCGGAGGAGTCGTTCGGCGGCGTTACCGACGAGCAGTTCTGGGACGACCTGTCCTCGGACAAGCCGCTGGCCAACACCGCGCGCACCGCCCAGCCCGACGGCGAGTCCCGGCCCCGCCCCGAAAACCTGGGTGGGCCGCGCTCCGCGCGCCCCGGCCAGTCCCGGCTCGGCCCGCTCCCTGGCAGTACGCCGGGCGCGTCGGCGGCTGAGCGCGCGCCCGAGCGGTCCGGCGACCGCACCGCGGCCCTGCCGACCATGCAGTCCGGCGTTCAGCCGCCGCACGCGCAGTCCGCTCCGGCGCCGCAGTCCCAGGCCGCCACGCAGGCCTTCCCGGCGGCAGGATCGCAGGCGGCCGGCCCGCGCACTGGACCACAGGCCGCGTACACCGGCCCGCAGGCCGCCTACACCGGCCCGCAATCCGCCTACACGGGCCCGCAATCCGCCTACACCGGCCCGCAGGCCGCCTACACCGGACAGCAGCCGGGGTACGCGAACCCGAATTCCGCCTACACGGGCCCTCAGCCCGCGTACGGCGCACGGCAGTCCGTACCGACCGGACAGCAGCCGGCCCGTACGCCGAGGCCGGTTAACCAGCCGCAGTCCTACGCCCAGCAGCATGTCCCGCCGGCGCAGGCACAGCCCCCCGCTCAGTCCATGCCGCCCACCCAGGGACTGCCCGCCATCAAGAACCTGCCGGGTGCGGGCGCGGATGGTTCGGGAACCGCCGGACGGCCGGCCAGCCGGGGCAGGCACAGCAGCGGCGAAGACCCGCTGACCAGCGATAAGTTTTCGCAGCGTGCGGCCCCTGACGGGCGTTCCTACCAGAACGCGCGGCGGGCGCGGGACATAAGCAGAGAGCAGTACGACGCGGCGCTGTCGCAGGAGACACAGACGTTCAGCATGTCCGACACCGACCCGGGAAGCGG
Source organism: Streptosporangiaceae bacterium (assembly GCA_036490795.1). Classification (GTDB taxonomy): domain Bacteria; phylum Actinomycetota; class Actinomycetes; order Streptosporangiales; family Streptosporangiaceae; genus JAFARZ01. The sequence continues at coordinate 7,801 of DASXDG010000222.1, read as the reverse complement.
CAGCTACCCGGCGCAGCCGCTTCCCGCGAATACCGGCGGCCCCAGGCGCAGGCACGCCGCGGAAAGTCCGTACGGGACTGACTCGTACGGACGGGACAGCAGCGGAACAGGCAGTCAGCCGTACCCGTACAGCCAGCAGCCAGGCGGCCAGGCCCCGTCTTACGACGACGGCTACGGCCCTGACAGCGGCAACGGCGGCTATGACCACGGTGGCCGGGGCGGCAGATCCGCCGCCGAACCCAGGCGCGCCCGCGAGACTTCCGCCAGGGACAGCGCTCCCAGGGACAGCGCTCCCAGGGATGCCGCGCCAAGGGACAACGGTCCGCGGGACGGCTTCCGGCGGTCCGGGCGTCCGGTGTACCCGGACAAGCGCGGCGGCCCTGGCCCGTACGACCCCCGGGGCGGCGCCGGGCGGTAATATCGCCGAATGCCCGAGGGTGACACCGTCTGGTACACCGCGCGACGCCTCGACGAGGCGCTCGCTAACCGCACCCTTACCCGCACCGACTTCCGGGTTCCCCGGCTAGCCACCTCGACGCTGGCCGGGCAGCTGGTGACCGAGGTCGTCCCGCGCGGCAAGCACTTGCTCGCCCGCACCAGCGACGGGCTTACCGTGCACACGCACCTGCGCATGGATGGTTCGTGGCGTGTCACCCCCGCTGCCCAGCGGGTACCGGATAACCACCGCATCCGCCTGATCCTGGCCAACGGCGAATGGCAGGCCACCGGTTATCAGCTGGGCGTCGTCGAACTACTGCGCACCAGCGCCGAGGACCAGGTCACCGGCCACCTCGGTCCGGATCTGCTCGGCCCGGACTGGGACGCGGACGAGGCCGTCAGGCGGCTGACCGAGGACAAGGACCGCCCCATCGGCGAGGCGCTGCTCGACCAGCGGAACCTGGCCGGCATCGGCAACGTCTACAAGTCCGAAGTGCTGTTCATGCGCCGCGTCAGCCCGTGGACCCCGGCCGGCGACGTCCACCAGCTTGACGCCCTCGTCGAGCAGGCCCGCACCCTGCTCGACGCGAACAAGGACCGGGTGCGCAGGACCACGACCAGAAGTACCCGTCCCGGCGAGGAATCCTGGGTGTACGGCCGTCGCGGCCGCGGCTGCCGGCGCTGCGGCACCGCGATCCGCGCGCGGGGCCAGCAGGACCGGATCACCTACTGGTGCCCTCGCTGCCAGCCCGGCGAACCTGACCAGCCACAGCCGCCAGCCCGCACCCGCTGACTACGACAAACCGGGCATCGTTGCGGGTGGTCGCGAGGATCGTGCGCGTGGCGTTCCGGAATCGCGGAACGCCACGCGCACGAAGATGCCGCGACGCCGGGCAGGGCGCGTCCTGTGCTCGCCGATTCGCCGTCAGGTCAAGACCTCGCGCATGTCGTCCTCCAGGCCGGCCAGGCGTTCGGTCCGCCCGGTCATGGCGAACCAGTTCCACAGCTCGACCAGGTGCTGCAACCGGTACAACGGCAGCACGTCCGCCCTGGCCAGTGCGGACGGCCCGTAGCCCGCCATCAGCCCGTTCCACTTCGCCCGATCGCCGCGGATCGAATAGCCAGCGGTCCTGGCGATGTCGGTCAGCGGATCGGCGGCCACGACGTTCTCCATGTCGATGACACCGGTGATCCGCCCGTGCTCGTCAATCAGGACGTTCCCCTCGTGGAAGTCGTTGTGGCACAGCACCGCCTGCGTGCACCCGGCGAACAGGCCGGCCCGGTCCCTCGCATACCGGGAAACCGACGCCGCGAGTTCCGCGTCCCCGCCTTGTTCGCCGAAGCGGGCCAGCTCCGCGGCGAACAACGCGGTCATGTACGCGAGGTTGTCCGGTTCCGGATCCTGGATCCTGGTCACCAGGTAGCCGAAGGCGTCCATCGAGATCTCGTGCAAGCGCGCGAGGAACTCCCCCAGCTGGCGGTACACCGCGAACCGCGCCGCCTCGTCCATGGCGTCGCTGACCTCGCCGAGCAAGCGCCCAGGCACGAGGCTGAGCACGATGTAGTCCTCGCCCGAGGCCAGCACGCGGGGCACCGGGCCGATGCCGCGTTCGGCGAGCAGCCGGTAGACGTGGATCTCCTTGGCCAGTGACCGCTTGGTCCGGAATCGCTTCACGATCACCGGCTCGCGCTCGCCGGCGAGCCGGACCTCGAAGACCGGGCTGGTGTCGCCGCCTGCCCGGGACACGCAGCTCACGACGTCGCGGCCGAGCAGTTCACGTATCACTGATCCGATGTTAAGCACCACTGTTGTTATGGGAAACTGATTTTTATTCTCATAACTAACGGTGGTGCCTGTGCACGGTTCGGTGATTGAGGTCAGCGACGGCGTATACGCCTACATTCAGCCCGACGGGACCTGGTATATCAACAACACCGGTTTCCTGGCCGGCCGCCACGCAGTGGTAAGCGTCGACACCTGCTCCACCGAGGCGAGGACCACTGCGTACCTGACCGCCGTGGCTGCGGTCACCAGCGCACCGGTCAGGACGCTGGTCAACACCCACCACCACGGCGACCACACATACGGCAATTGCCTGCTGCCGGCCGCGACGATCGTCGGCCACGAACGGTGCAGGGACGAGGTGCTCGCGGCCGGCCCGCCACGCAATACGGGCCTGTTCGACGATGTCGAGTGGGGCAACGTGGCCGTCACTCCCCCGTTCCTCACCTACCGGGACGCGATCACGCTGTGGGTTGACGACCTGCGCTGCGACGTCCGGTACGTGGGCACGCCCGCGCACACGACCAACGACTCGATCGTCCATATCCCGGACCGTGGTGTGCTGTTCGCCGGCGACCTGCTGTTCAACGGCGGCACGCCGTTCCTGCTGATGGGGTCGGTCAGCGGAGCCATCGAGGTGCTCGAGCAGGTGGTCAAGCCTCTCGGCGCGACGGTCATCGTGGCCGGCCATGGCCCGGTGTGCGGACCAGAACTCATCGACGACGTCCTCGGCTACCTGCGGTTCGTCCAGGACGTGGCGCGACGCGGCAAGCAGGCCGGCCTGACCCCGCTGGAGGCGGCAAGGGAGACCGACCTGGGCGGCTACGCGGACCTGCTGGACGCCGAACGCATCGTCGGCAACCTGCACCGCGCCTATCTCGAACTGGACGGCGCCGAGCGCGGCGAGCCGGCCGACATCACCGCCGCGCTGACCGACATGGTCGCCTACAACGGCGGCAAGCCGCTCACCTGCCACGCGTGATGAGCTGACCGCCTAGTGAATAGCGCCACTGCCCCGGCTAGCGCCATCGCCCCGGCCTGGGTGGTCGCCGGTCCGCCCGGAGCCGGCAAGAGCACGGTCGCGAGCATCCTGCTCGCCTCGCTCAACCCGGTACCGGCCCTGCTGGACAAGGACACGATGTACGGCTCGTTCGTGGCGGCGACGCTCGCCGCGGCGGGCCATCCGGACGGCGAACGGGAAGGGCCGTGGTATGACGAGCACATCAAAGCGCACGAGTACGGCGGCATGACGGCGGTCGCGCGGGAGATCCGCTGGCACGGCTGCCCGGTCCTGCTGTCGGCGCCCTTCACCAGCCAGATCCACGACCTGGCCCAGTGGCAGAACTGGGTAGCGGAACTGGGCGGCGGAGCGGTCCGCCTGTTCTGGATCAGGTCGGACGCGGCGACGCTGCGCGAACGCCTTACCGCGCGGGGCCTGCCGCGCGACACGGCGAAGCTGGCCCGCTTCGGCCAGTTCACCGTCAGCATGCGGCTCGGCGCCGAGCCGGCCGCACCACACGTCACCATCGACAACCGCGCCAGCGCGGACGTCAACGTCTCCGATCAGGTCCGGGCGGCACTGTGACCATCACCGAACTGCTGGATGCCTTCGGCGCGGCGATCCGCGCCGAGGCTGGTGCGATCGCGCTGTACGCCGGCGGTTCGCTGGCGGCTCGGTCGTTTCGGCGTCCCCGACCCGCTGATCGAGGAGATCCGGCGGCGGCGCGACGGACAGGACGTGCCGATCTCACCCGGCTACCGGCTGCGCCGGGCGAGCCAGGTCCACCAGCTCGTCACCGGCGGCATCGCCTCGGTTCTCACGCCGAGAACACATTTACCTTCCCCCACGATTGCACCGCCGCCACCCTCACCACTTCTGCACCGCCTCCCCCTTCTGCACCGCCTCGCCACTTCTGCACCGCTTTCCACTTCTGCATCGCAGCCGGGTCGTTACCGCGGTAATTATTTCCAACGCGGTAAAACGGGCTGCTCACAGCAGCGAAAATGACCGCGATAAGCAAAATTACCGCGCTATTCGCCGACCATTTCCGGGCGCCGGCGCTCCTTAGATGGCTAATGCTTAGAGTGTCGAATAATTGGGGTAGGCTAAGTACATGCGACCGCAGCGCGTTCCCATCGGCCTGCAGCTAGGCAAGGCCTCCCGCGTCGTCAGCCGCGCGTTCGATGACGCGCTGGAGCAGGCCGGCGGCACGCTGCCGGTATGGCTGATCCTGCTTAACCTGAAGATCCGGCGCCCGGACAACCAGCGGGAACTCGCCGAGGCGGTCGGCGTACGCGAGGCCACGCTCACCCATCACCTTAATGCCATGGACACGCGCGGGCTGATCACCCGCCGGCGGGATGCGGATAACCGGCGCATCCACGTGGTGGAGCTCACCCATGACGGGGAAGCGCTGTTCGAGCAGTTGCAGCGGGCCGCGATGGCCTTCGACCAGCGGCTGCGTAACGGCCTGTCCGAGGCGGATGTCGACACCCTCGGCGCCCTGCTCGACCGGCTCGCCGCCAACGTGGACGAGGCGGACGGCAATGCCATGCCGTGGGCAGGACTCGCCGAGAAGCACTGAACCGTGAGGGTGCTACCTGCCGAACCGGGTATAGATCCGGACCGACACGACGACGAAGACCAGCAGGATCCCCCCGGTCCACGCCAGCGACTGCAGCACGTCATGCGCGGCGGTTCCGCCGATGATCAGCGCGCGTTCGGCGTTGACCAGCGCGTTGACCGGCTGGTGCACGGCGATCGCCTGCAGCCAGCCGGGCATGGACGTCGCGGGCACGAACGCCGACGACGTGAACACGAGCAGGAACATGATCGGTACCCCGAACGCCTGCGCCGCCTCCGGGTCGCTGACCCTCAGGCCGATGGCCACGAACAGCCAGGAAAGCGCGGTGGAGAACAGCAGGACAAGGCCGAGCGCTGCCAGTAGCGCCCAGGCTCCGTGCGGCGTGCGGAAACCGACGGCGAAACCGACCCCGGCCATGACCGCTACCACGAGCAGGTTGCGGGCCAGGTCCGCTGTCACCCGGCCGGCCAGGACCGCCACCCGCGACATGGGCAGCGAGCGGAACCGGACCAGCAGGCCGGACCGCATGTCCGCGGACAACCCGACCGCGGTGCCGATCGCGCCGAAGCACACCGACTGCGCGAAGACGCCGGGCATGAGGAAGTAGACATAGTCGACGCCGGGGACGCGGATCGCGCCGCCGAACGCGTAGCGGAACAGCAGGACGAAGATCACCGGCTGGATGGTGGCGAAGATCAGCGCCTGCGGGGTGCGGAACAGCGTCCGTATGTTGCGGCCCGTGACGTCCGCGGTGTCCGAGACCGCGATGCTCAGCGCGCTCATGCCGCCATACCCCCTGCCGTGATCCCGGATCCCGTCAGGGCGAGGAACACGTCGTCGAGCGTGGGTTCCCGCACCGTGACCGTGACCGGGTCGGGTACCTGCCCGTCCAGAACGCGCAGCACCTGCGCGATCGCACCCGAGCCAGCGGCCGACCGCATGCTGACGTGGCTGCCGGTGCGCTCGGCCGGCTGACCGGCCGCGGCGAGCACCCGGCAGGCGCGTACCGCCTCTGGTTCGCCGGCGAAGCCGAGCGTGAACATGACCGCGCCGAGCCGGGACTTGAGCTGGGACGGCGTCCCGGTATCGACCATCCGGCCCGCGGCGATGATCACGATGTTGTCGGCGAGCGCGTCGGCCTCCTCCAGGTACTGGGTGGTCAGCAGCAGCGTCGTTCCGTCCCTGACCAGGCCCGCGATCGAGTCCCACAGCACGATGCGGCTCTCCGGGTCCAGGCCGGTGGTCGGCTCGTCGAGGAACAAGACACGAGGATGGTGCAGCAGGGCGGCGGCGACGTCGAGCCGCCGGCGCATGCCGCCGGAGTAGGTGCGGACCAGCCGGTCCGCGGCCGGCATGAGCCCGAACTGGTCGAGCAGCTCCGCGGCTCGCCCGCTGGCATGCCGCCTTCCTACCCGGGACAGCCGGGCGATCAGCATGAGGTTCTCACGTCCGGTCAGGTTGGCGTCCACCGCCGCGAACTGGCCGGCCAGGCCGATCAGCTGGCGCACGGCGGGCGCGTCAGCGACCGCGTCCAGGCCGCAGACGATGGCCCGGCCGGCGTCTGGGCGCAGGGTCGTGGACAGGATGGATACGGCGGTGGTCTTGCCCGATCCGTTCGGCCCGAGCAGGCCGAGCACCGATCCGGCCGGTACCTGGAAGCTGAGGCCATCCAGCGCGGTGATCGTGCCGTAAGCCTTGCGTAGCGTGTCCGCTTCAATCGCGGGATCGTTCATCGTCGCTCCTGCGTCGGGGTTGGAGACTGACCGATGCCTCAAGATTAGACTTCTAATAATTAGATGTCAAACTCTTACAGCTAAGAACGCGGGCGGAAAGGTGCGTATTCACGGGTGGCGGCGTTGCGCTGGGCGCTGGTGCGTTCTGCGGGGGGGGTGGCGGGTGATCACCGCGGTAATTATGTCCAGCACGGAAGAAAAGGTTGCTCTCAGCAGCCTTAATCACCGTGCTGGACATAGTTGCCGCGTTAATGGCGGCGCGGTGGGGCAGGAGGGCACTGGCTGTTCCGGGTCTCCCCGGGATCAGTCCTGCTGCGGGGCGGGGTTGATGCTTTGCCTGTGAGCCGTATCCCCATACGGGGCGAAACGGGCGCGGAACCGGCGGCCGGGAACTCGTTCGCCAGTCCCTGCCTGGCCAGCGCCATCATCTGCCTGTCACGGCGGCCCACCTGAGCGGCGTATCATTGACGCAGGGTGAGTCGGCCGGGCGGTCGCGGCGGACCTTACAGGTCCGTCGAGGAAGGTCCGGGCTCCACAGGGCAGGGTGGTCGGTAACGCCGACCCGGGGTGACCCGCGGGAAAGTGCCACAGAAAACAGACCGCCCTGGCGCCTGTTAGGTGCCGGGGTAAGGGTGAAACGGTGGTGTAAGAGACCACCAGCGCCGCAGGTGACTGCGGCGGCTCGGTAAACCCCACCCGGAGCAAGGTCAAGAAGGGTTCGCCGGATAACCGGCAGACCTGCGCGAGCGTTTGAGGGCTGCCCGCCCGATGCTCGCGGGTAGACCGCACGAGGCTGCCGGCAACGGCAGTCCTAGATGGATGACCGTCGGCCCGCGCAAGCGGGTGCACAGAACCCGGCCTACAGGCCGGCTCACCCCTCCCTCAGGTCTGTGGCCTGCGGTGGAGGCATGTCCGTTGATCAGTGCGTGCGCAGGGAGCCCTCGCGGGGTATCTCGCCCAAGACAGCACGACAGCGGCAACCTCCTCTAGCCGCGAACTCGCCGCGCGGGGCTGGCGAACTGGCAGCCTACGACCTGAGGAGAAGACGGACGTCGGCTAGGAGTTCCCATGACTCCGGGGTGGGTGCGGGATCGCTGACCGCGACGATCAGATCCGCGCCTGCTTCCGCGTAGGCGGCGAACACGGACGCGACCTGGGCCGGGGTTCCGGCTATCGCGACCTCGCGGGCGCGGTCGATCGGCACGCCGTACATGGCGTGCATCATCGCGGTCGTCACCTCGGCAAGGTCACGGTCGGATCCG
>DASXDG010000221.1:0-4359 GCA_036490795.1 Streptosporangiaceae bacterium | reverse complement strand
GTCGGCGGCGGCGTTCGCCCACCGAGTGCTCGGCGAGTGCCGGCGGCTGCGGATACTGGCGACGAGCAGGGAACCGCTCGGCATCACCGGTGAGGCGCTGTGGCGGGTCATGCCGCTGGCCCTGCCCGAAGAGGTTCTGCTGTCGGGGGCCGTGCTCTCGGGGGCCGTGCTCTCGGGGGATGCTGACCTCAGTGAGATCGAGTCCTCCCCGGCCGTTCAGCTGCTGCGGGACCGGGCCAGCGCGGTGCGCGAGGACCTCACGACCGATGCCCGCACGTGGGCGGCCATGGCGCGCATCGCCTGCGCACTGGACGGGATACCGCTGGCCATCGAACTGGCGGCGGCCAGGCTGCGCACCATGTCACTGGAACAGCTCGCCAGCCGGCTCGACGACCGGTTCCGCCTGCTGACCGGCGGCAGCCGGACCGCGCTGCCGAGGCACCGGACACTGCGCGCGGTGATCGACTGGAGCTGGGAACTGCTCACCGACGCCGAGCGGACGGTCCTGTGCAGGCTCTCGGTGTTCTCGGCAGGTGCGAGCCTGGAAGCGGCCGAATCGGTCTGCGCGGAAGATACGGGGGAGGTACTCGCGTCGCTGACCGCGCTGACCGAGAAATCGTTGCTGGTCACCGACGGCGACAGTGCGCCGGATTACCGGGCGCCGCGCTACCGGATGCTGCGCTACCGGATGCTGCGCTACCGGATGCTGGGCACGATCAAGGAGTACGCGGCCCAGCGGCTCGCCGAGGCGGGGGAAACGGACCTCGCGCGCCGCGCGCATCTCGCGTACTTCACCGAACTCGTCGAGACCGCGGAGCCGCATCTTCGCCGCGCCGACCAGCTGGAGTGGCTTGCCGCACTCGAGGCCGAGCACGACAACATCGGTTCCGCGATGCGTGGCGCGATCGGGGCCGGTGAGGCGCACGGAGCGATGCGGCTCGCCGCGGGCGCCGGCTGGTACTGGTGGCTCGGCGGGCGCAGGGCCGAGGGCAACGAGCTGATCATCGCGGCCACCACCCTCCCCGGCGAGGTGCCCGATGAGATCCGGGCCATGGTGTACGCCCTCGTCGTCATGTTCCTGAGCTCCGGGCGGAGCGACGAACACCAGGTCGCGGAGTGGATCCACCAGGCATACCGGCTCAGCCAGCGCAGTCAGCACGGCAACCCGCTGCTGGGGCTGGTAGCCCCGCTGGAACGCATGCTGCAAGCGCCGGACTCGTTCCTGCCCGCCTGGGAGTCGCTGCTGGAGAGCGAGGACCCCTGGGTACGTGCACTGGCCCGGCTGCAGCTCGGCAAGATGCGGATCGTGCTCGGCCAGGGCGGCCGGGACGCGGATGCGTATCTCGAGGAGGCGCTTGGCGAGTTCCGCGCGCTCGGCGAACGGTGGGGGACTTCGTTCGCCCTGACCGAGCTGGCGGACCGGATCGCTGTGCGCGGTGAGTTCGCCGGTGCGTGCGAGTACTACGAACAGGCGATCGCTGTCGTCACCGAGGTCGGTGCCATCGAAGATGTCATCCGGATGCGGTCGGTGCAGGCGCGGCTGTACTGGCTGCTCGGCGACGCGGACGCCAGCGCGGCCGCACTGGCCGACGCGCAACGGTGTGCGCAACGGGTCACCTGGCCGGACGCGCTGGCCGAGCTGGCCACCGCGAAGGCGGAACTCGCCCACTGGGACGGCGACGCGGACGAGGCACGCAAGCAGCTCGCCATCGCGACGACCCTGCTGGGCGACGAAGCGGAGCAGGCGGGCATCCGCGCGGCGACACAGGACCTGCTCGGCTACCTCGCCGACGATCTCACCGAGGCCCGTACGCACCACGCGGCGGCCTGTCAGGCGGCGGCCGAGGCGGGCCACGCGCCACTGATCGCGAAGGTGCTTGTCGGGGTCGCGCACCTGGCACTGCGCCGGGACCAGTACGAGCAGGCGGCGCGGCTGCTCGCGGCCGGCACCGCCGTGCGCGGACTGCCGGATCGTTCCCTTCCGGATGTGGTCCGGATCGAGCAGGCCGCGCGGCGTCACCTCGGTGATACCGGGTTCGCCGATGCGGAGCACGAGGGGGCGCGGGCGAACTGGCTTGAGCTGGCCGAAGCTACTCTCGCCCGCTGAACGGAAACGCTTGGCGGGAAAGGCGCCTGCTGATTTAGCCTCCTCCCCATGACGAATCCCGCCCCGCACAGCGGCTTGATCGTCGAAGTTCCCGAGGCTGAGCCAGCCGTGCGTCACCACCGGGAACGCCTCGACTCCAACGCGCCGCTCGGCATTCCCGCCCACATCACGGTGCTATTTCCCTTCATGGCACCCGAGAGGATCGGCACGGCAGTGCTTGCCGCACTCAGGGACCTGTTCGCCGAGGTCAGCCGGTTCCGCTTCCGGCTGGACCGCACCGACTGGTTCGGCGACGAGGTGCTCTGGCTCGCCCCGAGCGACCCCGCGCCGTTCCATGCCCTGATCCAGTGCGCGTTCCGCGCTTACCCTGCGTTCCCTCCATTCCAGGGCCAGTTCGACGACGTCGTTCCGCATCTCACCGTCGGCCACGGGTACCCGCTGGATGACCTGCGCGCCGCCGAGGACTCCGTCCAGGCCCACCTGCCCATCGAGGCCAGTGCCACTGCCGTCACCCTGATGACCCAGCGGTCCGCGGGAGGCCCCTGGACCAAGACCGCGACGTTCCCCCTCGGCTAAAGGGCCGGCTGGTTGCGCAGGCGTCAGCGCCAGAATCCGGTGAGCTGCCCGGCGAGGGCTCTGCCCTGGCTGTAGCCGGCCCGGGCGGCGGGCGGACGCGTCGACGGATCCATCAGATTGACGCCGAACGCGTCGAGGGAGCTGCTATCCGGGAAGATCGTTTCGACTCGGCTGCCGCGTGCGCGTAGTTCGCCGGCCTGTGCTGCGAGATGGATGCCCCAGTCCAGCGGCGCCCGTGATCTGCCGCCAAGTGGTGACAGCACCAGCACCCGCTCGTAGCCGGCCGCCAGATCGGCATTCTCGTTGGATCGGTAGCCGCCGTCGATGTACCTGCTGCCGTCGATGCTGTGCGGAGGGACGCCCGGCCCGGCACAGCTGGCGGTGACGGCGTCCGCCAGCTCGACTCCGCTGTGGCGGTCGAACACGACCGGTTCACCGGTATGGGCATCGACAGCCACGATGAGCATCGGCCGTTGCGGCCAGTGCTGGCTGGGCAGCCGGGCGGCGACGGCAGCGCGCCGCTGCGCTTGCCCGGAGCCGCCCGACGCCGCATCCATTTCGAGCGCCGCCGCACCCATTTTGCGCCGCATGTCGGCCGCGTCCTCGGCGGCACGAATGATTGCGCTCGTCTTCTCCATATGGTCCGTCGCCGGCCCACCCAGACCGCGTCCACCGCCGGATCCGGCCGGGCCGCGTCCACCGCCGGATCCACCCGGACCAGACGCGGGCTGGCCAGACGCGGGCGGGCCAGACGCGGGCGGGCCAGACGCGGGCCGGGGCGCGGTGGCGAGGATGGCGGCAAGCAGTTCGGCTGGCCGGGTCGCGCTGGTTACCTGGGCCGCGGCCGTCGACCCGGCCGACGTCCCGATGATCAGATCGGCGTCGGTCACATCCAGCCCGGCATCACACAGGCCGGCGATGACGCCGATCTCCCACGCATTGCCTGCCGATCCGCCACCCCCAAGGACCAGCGCTCGCTCGCCGCCGTTGTCGCGGGGCGGCTGCCCTTTGGCGTCGACCTGCTGGCCGGGCGCCGTCATCGAGGTGAAGTGCGGAGTTGAAGAAGGTGTCGTATTCATGGGAGTCGCCTTTCGCGAGTGGGCCTGTCGGGCGCTCCCGGTGGCGACTACCTCAGTCGCGAGATCGTGGACTGCAGGGGAGCACCCTTTGCGGATACTGCGTGCATGGGTCTCACCTCCTGCCGACGGATCACGATCGCCGGAACGCTAGCACGCCGGCGACGCGGTTAGCAACGGCATTATGCCGTCTGCCGTGTAACTGCCGAACGCGCCGACGCTGACGCCGACGTCGGCACTGACGCCGGCACCGGCACCGGCACCGGCACCGGCTGGACAAAACGCCCTAAATGGCAGCCGGATGGGTGGTTCTCGATGATCGTGCGCGTGGCGTTCCGGGTTTACGGAACGCCACGCGCACGATCTCTCGATTCACGCCCGCGGGGCCTATCCGCGGCGGGATCCATCACCGGCACACGCACCACCAGCCTCGTGCGCTCCGCTAGCTACACGCCGTTGCCTCGGGCAGCGTGCGCGTCGTCTACGCGGGCACCGCGGCCCCGGCGCATCGCCCGTCGTGCGCGACTTTGCCTGTCGGCCGTACATACGTAGCGGGCAAATCGGGCGCGAATGTGGTCGTCTCGCAGGCAAAGTCCTCCT
>DASXDG010000220.1:0-7204 GCA_036490795.1 Streptosporangiaceae bacterium | reverse complement strand
GGCCTGCCAGCTGGCCGTGGCGTGCTTGTCGTGTTCCTCGCGATCTGCTGCTGGCTCGCCTTCTCGGTTGGCCAGGCGCTCACCACACCAGGTGGTGGCAATGTGTCCTCCCGGCTCGCCGAGTGGGCGCGCGACCATTACATGGGGCCGGTCGTCACGTTCGGCGAGTGGCTGACCTACGAGCCGCCGAAGGTCGGCGGCAGGCCGCAGTTCTCGCTGGCGGACCCGCAGGACAAGTTCAAGCTCGCCCACGAGAAGGGCTTCACGCCCTTCATACCGAAGAGCCTCGACTCACCGGCCGGCAGCCCGCTGCCGGGCGAGGGGGACTGGCGGCTCGTCGAGTCCGTGCACGGAGAGCCGGCCGTCTTCACCACGTTCCTGCGGGTGGACGCCGTGCACACCTCGTACGTGGCCGGCATCGCGTCGATGGACCAGCGGCTGCTGGCGTTCCACCTGCACCCTGGCGCGGAAGATCCCGGCGAGGGCTTCGGCGGCGCGCAGTCGTGGATTCCGCCTGGTCAGCGGACCGGACTGTTCGCCACGTTCAACGGCGGCTTCAAGCTGAACTCGGCAGAAGGCGGTTTCTACCTTAACGGGGCAACTCGCGGAACGCTGACCCCAGGAACCGCATCCGTGGTCTACTACCGCAATGGCACCATCACTGTGGGTAACTGGGGGCGGGACGTGCGGATGAATTCGGACGTCATCGGCGTCCGGCAGAACCTCAAGCTGATCGTCGATCGAGGTCAGGTTCCGGCCGCCGTCGACCAGGACGTGGAGACGAGCTGGGGCGCGACGCTCGGCGGCGCGTACGACGTGTGGCGCTCCGGCATCGGTGTGACCAGCGACGGACGGGTGATCTTCGTGTACGGCCCCGCGCTTTCCGTGCATTCGCTCGCCGACCTGCTCAGGCGGGCCGGCGTGGTCGACGGCATGCAACTGGACATCAACCCGTACTGGATGTCGTACGAGTACTACGAGGCGGGCAGCCATCCGGATGACCCGGCGCCGGTCAACCTGCTGCCGACCCAGCAGCAGTCCGCCTACCGGTACTACTCGGAGTACAGCCGGGACTTCACGGCGGTATACGGACGGTGACAACGCAGACAACCGCCCCCGAACTGGCACAGGGGTCCGTCCGGCGCGCGGGCAGGATGAGCCGCTGGCTCTCCGCCGCCATCCGCACCGCCCGTCCCCGGCAGTGGCCGAAGAACCTGCTCGTGTTCGCGGCACCGCTGGCCGGCGCCACCCTCGGCCGCCCCGATGGCCTCGCGTACGCGCTGATGGCGGCATTCGCCTTCGGCTGCGCCTCGGCCGCGGTTTACTTCGTGAACGACGTGGCCGACCTGGAGCGGGACCGGCGCCATCCGGTCAAGCGCCATCGTCCGATCGCCGCGGGAGAATTGCCGGTGACACACGCGCTGGCGCTGGCCGCCCTGTGCGTCGTGGCGGCCCTGACCGCGGGAATCGCGATCGCCGCGCCGCTGCTCACCGCTACGACGGCCGCCTACCTGGCGATCTCGTTCCTGTACTCGATGGTGCTCAAGCACATCCCGGTGCTCGAGGTGGTCTTCGTCGCCTCCGGCTTCCTGCTCCGCGTGCTCGGCGGCGGCGCCGCCACGCACGTGAAGCCGTCCGGCTGGTTCCTGCTCGTCTGCTCGCTCGGCGCGCTCGGCGTGGCGGTGGCCAAGCGGTACACCGAACTGGTCACGCTCGGCGCGGAGGCCGTACATCACCGGCCGGCGATGCGTGCCTACCGTCCGGCGGCGTTGAGGGTGGGGCAGTACGCGATCGGCGCGTCCATGGTGGCGTGCTACCTGCTGTGGGCGTACGGGGAGAACACCCACGCAAGAGACTGGCACCTGGCCAGCTCGATTCCGCTAGCCGCGGCGCTGGTCCGGTTCGCGGTGCTGACTGGGCGGCGTTCGATCCGGCCGGTCGAGGACTTGATTACCAGGGACGGGGCGATGCTGGCCTGCGAGATTGGCTGGCTGTCGCTGTTCGTGACAGGGTTGTACGTAGCGTGATAGCTGGGCGTGAGGATGAGGGGAATGCCTGATTCGATTCTGGCCGGACGGCCGCAACGAGTGCTGCTCCTGGGAGGCACCAGCGAGATCGGCCTGGCCGTGGTGGAGGCCCTCGGCCTGGTACCGGAATCCGAGGTGATCCTCGCCGGCCGGGACGCGCAGCGGCTCATCGCGGCTGGTAAGGCGCTTACCTGCGAGGTGAGCACGGTGCCGTTCGACGCCACCGACACGGCCGGCCACCAGGCGCTGATCGACCACCTCTTCGAGCAGGGGAGCCTGGATATCGTCATCTCGGCGGCCGGCGTGCTGATCCCGCAGGAAGAGTGCGAGCGGGACGTGCAGCAGGCCGCCGCGATGGTCGAGACGAACTTCACCGGGCACGTCAGCACGCTGCTCGCGGTCGCCACGCACATGCGCGCGCAGGGCAGGGGCACGATCATCGTGCTGTCTTCGGTCGCCGCCATCAGGCCGCGCAAGGCCAATCCCGTCTACGGCTCGGCCAAGGCAGGCCTGGACGCCTTTGCCCGCGGGCTAGCCGATTCGCTGCACGGCACCGGCGTCCGCCTCATGCTGGTCCGCCCGGGCTTCGTCACCGGCCGGATGACCGAGGGCATGCCACCACAACCGCTGGCCACCACGCCTGAGGCTGTGGGTACCGCGACCGCGCTGGCCCTGCGCGGCGGGCGGAATACCATCTGGGTTCCCGGCAAACTCGCCGTTCTCGGCACCCTGCTCAGGTACATCCCGCGCCCCCTCTGGCGCCGGATCTCCCGCTGACCGCCGCTGACCGCCGCTGACCGCTGAACCTCACGGGGCACATGTCCCGTGACCAGCCGATTTCGCAATGTAGTGTTACTTGCAAGCAATTTGCAATTATTGCTACTGTGCGGCTATGTCTGCTCCGGGTGTGCCGTCGACTCAGCCGTCGGGCCAGTCGCTGAACCAGCCGCGCATGCGCCAGCTGGTCAGTCAGTCCTTCGGCACGATGACCGGCGTGGAGCGGACGCGGGTACTGGCCATGTTCGGCTCGATCGTGGCCATGCACGTCCTGGGTTTTGCCCTGTTCGCCGTGTACGTGCTGCCCGCGCACTACAAGGCGTTCGGCATCGGCCTGAGCCTGACCGCGTACACGCTGGGCCTGCGGCACGCGTTCGACGCGGACCATATCTCTGCCATCGACAACACCACGCGCAAGGTCCTCGGCGAGCGGCAGGGGACCGGCAAGCCGCGCCCGTTCTCGTTCGGTTACTTCTTCTCGCTCGGCCATTCCACGGTCGTGTTCGCGATGGGCGTGGGGATCATCATCGCGGAGAAGACCGTGCTGCCGGCGGTGACGCACAGCAACTCATCGCTCGAGTCGTTCGGCGGCACGTTCGGCACGATCGTGTCCGCGGCCTTCCTGTTCCTGATCGGGCTGATGAACCTGGTGATCCTGGCCGGGATCGTGCGGGTGTTCCGGTCCATGCGGCGCGGGGATTACGACGAGGCCGAACTGGAACGCCAGCTGGAGAACCGCGGTTTCTTCTACCGCTTCTTCGGCCGGTGGATGAAGGTCATCGACAAGGAGTGGAAGCTGTACCCGGTCGGCGTCGTGTTCGGCCTGGGCTTCGACACCGCCACCGAGGTCGCCCTGCTGGCCACCACCGCGCTGCTGGCCTCGCAGAGCATCCCGTGGCAGGCCATCATCGCGCTGCCGATCCTGTTCACGGCCGGCATGGCGCTGATGGACACCGTCGACGGCGTGTTCATGAACATCGCCTATGGCTGGGCGTTCTTCAACCCGGTCCGCAAGGTCTACTACAACCTGGCGATTACCGGCCTGTCGGTAGCGATCTGCTTCTTCATCGGCGGGATAGAGACGCTCAGCCTGATACCGCTTGAGGTACACGGGATCAACCAGAACAGCGGGTTCTGGGGCTTCATGTACAACTTCAACATCAACACGGCCGGCTTCGTGATCGTCGGCATGTTCATCCTCACCTGGATCGCGGCCATGCTGGTCTGGCGGTTCGGCCGCATCGAGGAGAAGTGGTCGCAGCGGCTCAGACCCGCGGCTGAAGAACAGGGGCCGCTGCGATGATCGAGTCGATCAGTCCGGGGAACCGCGCGTCCAGATCCTGCTTGCGCAGCGTCGTATAGCCGCGAGCGCCCTGGATCCGCTTCGTCAGCACCCCGGCTTCGCGCAGGATGCGCAGGTGATGGGAGAAGGTCGACTTCGTCATCGGAAGCATCGCCTGCTCCATGACCTGGGCACACCATGATTCGCCGTTATGCGCGACGAACCGCACGGCCGCGAGCCGGTTCGGGTCGGCGAGCGCGGCAAGGACGCGCGGCAGCTGCATGTCTTCCGCCGCCGGCTCCACTACATCGTCCGTCACGTATCCGAGCATAGAGCAGGTTGCGAGTAGTTCGATAGATGTAGTACGTTCGATAATTGTCAAACTTCGATGGTTATCGAACAACCAGGTCTTGAACGTACGAGTGACGGGGAGCTTAATCGTGGCCAGCGCGCTATCAGGCCGCCATGCCCAGGGGCAGGACCATGCCCAGGGGCAGGACCATGCCCAGGGGCAGCGCCAGGGGCAGGCCGGGGGACAAGTCCGGGACAGCCGGAACGGGCAGCTCGGTCAAGACGGGCACAAGCAGCACTGGCTCATGCTGCCGGTGGTGCTCATCGCGCAGTTCATGGTCGGGTTCGACCTCTGGTCGGTGAACGTCGCGGCGCCTTCGCTGCAGCGGAACCTGCATGTCGGCGACGCGGCGCTGCAGCTGATCGTCGGCGGGTACGCGTTCATGTACGCCAGCGGGATGGTGACCGGCGGCAGGCTTGGCGACTTGTTCGGCTACCGGCGGATGTTCATGACCGGGACCGTCTCGTTCGCCGCGGTCTCCCTGCTGTGCGGCCTGGCCCAGTCGCCTAGCGAACTCGTCGCCTTCCGCCTGCTGCAAGGGCTGGCCGGGGCGCTGATGGTCCCGCAGGTGCTCGCGCTGATCACGGCCGCCTACCAGCCCGCGCAGCGAGCGCGGGCGCTCGGCTGGTTCGGCGTCACGATGGGCCTGTCCTTCGTGCTCGGCCAGATCCTCGGTGGCGCGCTCGTGCAGGCAGCGGGCTGGCGGGCGATCTTCCTCGTGAACGTGCCCATCGGCGTGCTCGCGCTGATCGCGGCGCTCAAGGTCGTGCCCCAGGCGTGGTCGGAGCGCAGGCCGCAGCTGGACCCGCTTGGAGCGGTCGGCGTGTCGGCCGGCCTCGCCCTCGCTCTGGTGCCGCTGACCATCGGCCGCGACGAGGGCTGGCCGCTGTGGACCTGGATCGCCATGGCCTGCTCGCTGCCGGTGCTCGCCGCCACGCTGATCTGGGAACGACGTCTCAGCCGCCGCGACGGTGAGCCGCTGGTGGACCTGTCCCTGTTCGCCGAGCGGGCCTTCTCCGCCGGGCTGGTGGTGAGCTTCGGCCTGGTCTGCGCGTTCGGCAGCTTCATGTTCGTGCTCACCCTGCTGCTGCAGGCGGGCCTGGGCAACTCCCCGCTGCGCGCGGGGATCATGGCGCTGCCGCTCGCCGCCACGTTCACCCTGATGTCGATCCTCAGCCGGCGCCTTTTCGGCCGGTTCGGGCCGTGGGCGATCACCGCGGGCGCGTTCGTCAGCGCGGTGGGCAGCCTCGGCCTGGTCATCACCGGTGTGCACTACGGCACGCACCTGACCGGCTGGGAGCTGGCGCCGGCCACGATGCTGATCGGCGCGGGCAACGGGACCGTGATCCCGTCGCTGATCGGTGCCGTGCTGGCGCACGTGAACCCGGCCCGGGCGGGGTCAGCGGCCGGGGTGCTGACCACCAGCCAGCAGTTCGGGTCCGCGGCCGGCGTCGCCGTCATCGGCGCGATCTTTTACGCCGCGCTCGGCAACGCCGCCGTCGGCAGCCACGGGAGCTACGTGCATGCGATGGAGGCGGCGATGGCCGTGGACGCCGCGATGATGGCGGCCGGCGGCCTCGCCTCCCTGCTGCTGCCCCGCCGGCGTTAACCAGGTTAGAGGTCCTCTTCCCAGAACTCGGTCACGCCGCGGGCGTCGCGGGACAACATCTCCTGGGCGCGGAGTTCGACGCGGCGGATCTTGCCCGAGATCGTCTTGGGCAGCTCCGCGAACTCGATCCGGCGGATCCTCTTGTAGGGCGCCACCCGTGTCCGGCAGAACTCCAAGATGTCTCGCGCCACCTCCGCGGACGGCTCCTGCCCGGCGGCCAACGTCACGTACGCCTTCGGCACGGCCAGCCGCAGCGGGTCGGGGGAGGGGACCACCGCCGCCTCCGTTACCGCCGCGTGCTCGATCAGCACGCTTTCCAGCTCGAACGGGGAGATCCGGTAGTCGGACGCCTTGAAGACGTCGTCGGTACGGCCGACGTAGGTGATGTAGCCGTCATCGTCGACGCTGGCCACGTCGCCGGTGTGGTAGAACCCGTCTCGCATCGCGCTGGCATTCAGCTCCGGGTCGTCCAGGTAGCCGGTCATCAGCCCGAGCGGCCGGTCGGACAGGTCGAGGCAGATCTCGCCGTCCCGCCCGACGGCACCGGATACCGGGTCGACGAGGACGACCGGATAACCGGGCAGCGGCCGGCCCATGGACCCCAGCCGCACCGTGGTGCCCGGCGTGTTGCCCACCTGCGTGGTCGTCTCGGTCTGCCCGAATCCGTCGCGGACCGTGATGCCCCAGGCCTTGCGCACCTGCTCGATGACCTCGGGATTGAGCGGCTCGCCGGCCGCCACGCACTCGCGGAGCGTGGAAATCGAGGCGGCCGACAGATCGGCCTGGATCAGCATCCGCCATACCGTGGGCGGTGCGCAGAACGTGGTGACCCGGCAGGAACCCAGCGCGGACAGCAGGCTCGCCGCCGAGAACCGGGCGTAGTTCAGCACGAGGATCGTCGCGCCGGCGTTCCACGGCGCGAATACATTGCTCCACGCGTGCTTGGCCCAGCCGGGCGAGGAGATGTTGAGGTGCACGTCGCCGGGCTGCAGGCCGATCCAGTACATCGTGGACAGGTGCCCGGCCGGATACGACACGTGCGTGTGCTCGACAAGCTTCGGCTGCGCGGTGGTTCCCGACGTGAAGTACAGCAGCAGCGGGTCGCCCGCCTTCGTGGCGCCGTCCGGTGTGAAGCTCGCCGGTGCGCTGCCGGCGTC
>DASXDG010000219.1:0-5435 GCA_036490795.1 Streptosporangiaceae bacterium | reverse complement strand
GGTGATCTTTAACCTGTGCATCTTCGGCGCGGTCGCGGCGGGCCCGCTCATCGGCGGGGCCCAGGCCTCGTTCCACGCCTGGCGGCCGCTGTTCTGGATCGTGGCCGGCATCGCCTTCCTCGGGCTGGTGATGTCGCTGCTCACGTTCTCGGACGCGCCCCCGGCCGACCTCAGCGCCCCGCGGGACCCGGTCGCGATCGGGCTGGCGGCGACCGGCTCGGTGGCGGCGTTCTTTGGTGCCGCGGAGCTGCTCACGCACGGGTTCCTCGACCCGGTCGCGGTGATTCCGCTGCTCGTCGGGGTGGCACTGATCGCTGCCTTGATCGTGTACGAGTACCGGGCCCGTCATCCCCTCCTCATCCTGCGTGACCTGGTCTCCACGATCCCCATGACCGGGGTCGTGGTCGCGATCTGCGCGGCGGCCGCGGCGACCTCGGCGATCGCGCTCACGGCGACCGTGCAGGCGCCCCACTACACGCCACTGCACCTGGGACTGCTGTACGTCCCGGAGCTGGCCGCGGCCGTTCTCACCGCGATCGTGTTCGGGGCGGTGTTCAGCACGCGCTTCATCCACTACTACGCCCTGACCGGGATGCTGATCCTGGCGGCCGGGGTCCTGGTCCTGCGCGCCGTCATCCCGCCGGGCTCCGCGCTCACCCTGGTCGGCTCCGCGCTGGTCGGCATCGGCATCGGCGCCTCGGTCGTGCCGGCGCTGTTCCTGGCCGGGTATTCGTTGCGCTCGGCCTCCATCCAGCGCGTTTTCGCGATACTGGAGCTGCTGCGGGCCATCGCCGCGTTCTTGATCGCGCCGATCTTGCTGCACTTCGCGGTCACGGTCACGGGCCTGCCGAGCGCGGCCATGAACACCGCCCTGTGGATCTGCTTCGGGCTGTCGGTGGGCGGGGCGGTCGTCGGCGTGCTGCTGTATGTGTTCGGCCGGGTGCGGCCGGCGGCCCCGGCGCTTGAACGGTGGATGGGCGGCATGGAGCCGGCCTGGGAGTCACCGCCGCTGCTGGCCGCGCTCCGGCCCGGCGCGCCGCTGCCGACGCGGGCCGCGGCGGCCGCGGCGGCCGCCCTGTCTGGGGGCGGGCGGCTGGTTGCGGCGTCGGCTGGGCTTACCGGCCTTTCCGCCCTTCCCCGCCGGCACGCGGTGCGCGAGCAGGAGGCGGTTGGGCCGGTGCTGTTCGCCTACGACGGCTCGCGGCTGGCCAAGGCGGCGATCGCCGAGGCCGGCCGCCAGCTGCCTGCCGGGCGTGACGCGCTCGTGCTGACTGTCTGGCGGACGTTCAATGTCGGCTTCATCCCGGAACCCGGGGCCGAGTTCGACGCGGCGTGCGCCGGCTCGGTCGGGGAGGCCGCCGAGCAGACCGCCGCGCACGGAGCCGCGCTGGCCGAGGAGGCCGGATTCACGGCGCAGCCCCTGGCGGCGCAGGGAACGCCCACCGCCAACGCGGTCACCGACGCCGCCGACGATCACGGCGCCAGCCTCATCGTCCTCGGCGCCCACCGCAAGTCCGGGCTCGGCGGCCGGGTGGCGGGAAGCGTCGCCGCAGAGGTCGCCTCCCGCTCGCATCGGCCGGTCATGATCGTGCACGACGGAGCTGGCGACGAGGCGGCGTTATCAGTCAGACCACCACCGTTAGCCGATGCTTCAGAGGCGATCGGCAACCGGAACAGCCGGTGCTGTAACGCCAGCCTGGGCGAGGTCGGCGCGGCGTTTGAGGTCGGCACCGGGACGGCCACCGTGATGACGCAGATGGTTCGAATCCTGCCCCCGTTACCAAGGCCAGGGGTCGGATCCGAACAAGGGTGCAGCCTTTTTCGTTGTTCGGTGATAGCACTACGCGGCAGAATGCCCGATTCCTAACGGTGTTCAATCCCGGAGACGGACAGAGGTACCTGGTAGAACTGGTAGGCAAGGAGGTGGTTCTCGTGTCCTACGCGCCGAAACTGGCTGCTGCGCTGTCGGGAGCTACCATCCGCCAGCTTGCTTACTGGCGCAAACCTGGGCCTGACGGACAGCCGATCCTGGCCCCTGAGTACTCGGCAACTCGTCCGATCGATTACTCGTTCCGCGACGTGGTCGCGCTGCGGACATGCGTTCGGTTGCGCCAGGAGGCGTCGCTGCAGAAGATCCGGCGCGCACTCGACACCCTTCGCGTCGATCTCGGTCTGCGTGAGCACTTGTCCTCATATCAGCTCGTTGCGGACGGATCGACGATCTACTTTGCGGACTCCGACCATGCTGTGGATCTCTTGCGGCAAAAGGGCAACGTGGTCATCCACCAGTTCGTCGAAGTGCTGCAGCCGTTTTACGTCCAGGGAAGGCAGATACCGGCCCTGCTGGAACCGCGGGAGCACGTCCAGGTCGATCCCGGTGTCCGCGGCGGCGAACCAGTCATCGTCGGGACCAGGATCCCGTACGACGAGGTCGCAGCGCTGATCCGTGACGGGGTAGCGGCCGAGGACATCGGCGAATTCTTCCCCCAGGTCTCGCCTGCCGCTGCGCGCGACGCCTATGACTTCGCGTCCTATGTCGACAGCTACGTACAGCCGCCGGAGCGAGCCGCGTGAAAGTGCTTCTCGACGAGAATGTCCCGGCACCCATCACCTCGACAGTCAAGACACTGCTGCGCCGCTCGCATGATGTCCAGCATGTAATTGATATGCCAGGGTGGAGCGGCACCAAGGATCTTCACCTTTACGGAAAGGCCAAGGATGCCGGATTCCAGGTTGTCGTAACTAACGACGCGAAGCAGATGAACCGCAAGCTGGAAGTGGAAGCCATCGCCCAGTCCGGACTCCATCGCATCCAATACCCCACAAGCAGGACGGGCTCACCGGACTCGGTCTAGCTATGGCGACGGTCTGTGCGGCGCTCCCGCCGGTGCTGCAGGAGTTGGGAGCCGTTGAGCGACAGCGTTTGGTGACCTTGAGAGGAATCGACGCTGGGCGCGATCGTCGCTACGGGGTCTGTGACCCGGCAATCGATCCGCCGAAGTTCTGGCCTCAACGGGCTGCCTGAGCGATCTACGATGCTAGGGCGTGTGCTAGGCGGCGGGGGCTGGGCAGCCGCTGTAGCGGACGGCGCTCAAGTCGGGGAAGCCTGGCAGGTTGAAGGTGGTCTTCTGGCTGTTGATGTAGTAGGTGACCTGGAACTGTAAGGGAGCGGGGCCCGGGCACGCGACTAGGAGCTGGACGATCCCTCGCCCATGAGGTCATTATCACACCGGAAGCCGTGACGACGACCTTTTCTAGCGGGACCTCGTGATCCTGGCTACTCAGGAAGTACCTGGGTCAGGATGGTGATATGTCACCATCCTCACGACCGCACTTCAGAGGCCGAATAGGGCTGGCGTTTGCTTGCGTATTCATTCTGCTAATAGGCGCAGCCACCGGGTGCAGCGGGTCGTCGTCGGCACCGCCCGAGTCAAGAGCCGCCTCCACTACAGGCGGCCGGCCTGCCACCTCACACGCCAGCGCTGCAACGGCATGGGGAGCAGCGACGCACCTCGACTACAGCCAAGGCGACGAAGACCCGACATCAGTGTCTTGCCCGTCCGCGAGCTTCTGCATGGCAGTGCTCGGATCGGGCTACGCGGCTATGTATGACGGAACCACGTGGAACCAGCCCGCCAAGCTATCTTCATCTTCGTCCGCCGGCGAGCCCGATTCCGTGTCATGCCCGACCGTCAGCTTCTGCATGGCCGTAGACGCGCGCGACTCATCCGCCTTCCTGTTCAACGGCAGCACGTGGAGTTCCGCTCCAGGGATTAACGATCCCGCATCGAACACCCTAGGGGGCATGGCATCGGTATCGTGCTCGTCACCGAGCTTCTGCGCCGCCGTTGACAACGGGTCCAACGCGTTCACGTTCAACGGGACCTCCTGGAGCCCCGCCACGGTCATTGATCTTGGCAACGAACTGGGCACGGTGTCTTGTCCGAGCACAAGCTTCTGCGCCGCCATCGACTACGGCCCGAACGTGGTCACCTTCAATGGCACCTCCTGGAGTAAGCCGTTCGCCATCGACCCAGGCACCTACCTGCAGGCGGTGTCGT
The DNA here is from genome assembly GCA_036490795.1 of Streptosporangiaceae bacterium. GTDB lineage: Bacteria > Actinomycetota > Actinomycetes > Streptosporangiales > Streptosporangiaceae > JAFARZ01. The sequence continues at coordinate 1,374 of DASXDG010000219.1, read as the reverse complement.
GCGCATCGGCGAGCTTCTGCGTTGCCATTGATCGCAAGGGGAACGCGCTCACTTTCAACGGCAGCACCTGGAGCGCGCCCGTCAACGCTGATCCGAACGGTCTCAGCATGGGTGAGGGCGGTATCTCCTGGCCCGTTGTGTCCTGCCCGGCCAGCGACTTCTGCGCCGCCGTCGACGGCAACGACGGGAACGTGGTCACCTTCGACGGCAGCAGCTGGACCGCGCCCGTCAACATCGACTCGAAGGCCGCTAACTCTGACAGGGAGCCAGTCCTTATCTTCCTCATGTCGGTGTCCTGTCTATCCGCCACGTTCTGCGTGGCCGGCGACTCCATCGGGGATGCGTTCGTCCGAAGCTAGCCCTGCAGCGCAATGTCACGCACGGCCCGACGCGCCGCCTCGGCGAGAGAGGACATCGATGAGCGCCGCCGCGAGCAGGACCCCTGCGACCACTACGTCAATCCACTGGCTCGACACGCCCAGCAAGTAGAGACCGTTGTAGATGCCGCCGATGACGAGGCCGCCCAGGACGCCGTGGATGGTCTTGCCCCGGCCACCGAAGAGGCTAGTGCCGCCGATGACCGCCGCGGCGACCGCTAGCAGCACGTAGCTGTTGGAGGCCTTGATGATGTTGGTGGTCAGCGACACCTGCCACGAGGCGAACAGCACGCCGGCGATCCCGGAGATCAGTCCGGCCAGCATGAAGCACACGGTCCGGATCACGGGCAGGCGGACGCCGGCGCGCCGCGCCGCCTCGGGGTTGCCGCCGATGGCGTACACGTAGCGGCCGAAGCGGGTTCGCTGCAGCAGGGCCGTCGAGGCGACAAGCACGACAAGGACGATCGGAATGATGAAGGGAACTCCCTCGATCGTCCCGGAGTGGGCCCGATTGACGTTGCAGATGGCGACGACCGCGATTCCCGCTACCGCCATGAAGACGATCTTCAGCGCGACAAGGCTGCGCGGTGCGGCCTCCAGGTTGCGGCGGCGCTTGCGCGCGTCCTGCCACCAGAGCAGCGTGCCAGCGGCTCCGACCACCACGGCGAGCAAGATCCAGCCGACCACTGGGCTGAACGTTCCCCAGAAGATGTTGTAGAGGTAGACCTCGTTGGGGAACCCGGAGTTGCCGATGCCGACCAGCGACCCGCCGAGGACGATGATCGCTACACCCTCCAGGATCAGCAGCCCGCCCAGGGTGACGATGAACGACGGCATCTTCAGCCGCGCTACGAGTGTTCCCTGGATCGCGCCGAACGCGGCGCAGAGGAGCAACGTCACGATGATCGCCGCCCACCACGGCCAGTTCGCGCCGGTCGGCTGCACAAGCTCGGCGACGACGACGCTGCCAAGCCCCATGACCAGGCCGACAGAGAGG
>DASXDG010000218.1:0-5625 GCA_036490795.1 Streptosporangiaceae bacterium | reverse complement strand
CCTGCCCGTCGCGGCCGGCCCGTCACGGCCGGCGGGCACCGGCGGGCACCGGTGGGCGGTGCGGGCGGGGTGGGCGGGGTGGGCGGGGTGGGCGGGGTGGGGGTTAGGCGGAGAACCATCTTGCGGGGGCTGGGGCGGTGTTGTGGTAGATGTGCTTGGATTCTGTGTACTCGGCCAGGCCGGACGGGCCCAGTTCGCGGCCGATGCCGGATTTGCCGAAACCGCCCCACTCTGCCTGCGGCAGGTACGGGTGGTAGTCGTTGATCCAGACAGTGCCGTGGCGCAGGGCGCCGGCCACCCGCTCGGCGCGGCCGGCGTCGCCCGTCCAGACCGCGCCGGCCAGGCCGTAGGACGTGTCGTTGCCGAGGCGGATCGCCTCTTCCTCGGTCGCGAACCGCTCCACGGTCACCACCGGGCCGAACACCTCTTCCCGCACCGCGGTCATCTCCCTGGTGCACCCGCTGAACACGGTGGGCCGCAGGAAGAAGCCCTTCGCCAGTTCCGGTTCGGCGGGCCGCGTGCCGCCGGCCAGCAGCGTGGCACCCTCCTCGATCGACAAAGCGATATAGCGCTCCACCTTGTTCCGGTGCGCCGCCGACACGAGCGGTCCGCATTCGGTGGCCGGGTCGAGCCCGCTGCCCAGCCGGATCCGGTCCGCGCGTTCGGCGAGCGAGGCGACGAGCGCGTCGTACAGGGAGTCCTCCACGATCAGCCGCGCACCCGCCGAGCACACCTGCCCCGAATGCAGGAACGCCGCGGTCAGCGCGTTGTCCACGACCGTCTCGAAGTCCGTGTCGGCGAACACGATGTTGGGGTTCTTGCCGCCCAGTTCCAGCGCGACCCGGCGCACCCCCTGCGCCGCCGCGGCCATGATCCGTTCGCCGGTGGCCAGGCCGCCGGTGAACGAGATCAGGTCGACGCCCGGATGCGAGACCAGCGTCGAGCCGGTGACGGCACCGGTGCCGAGCAGCAGGTTCACTACCCCGGCCGGCACGCCGGCCTCCTCGATCAGCCGCATCAGCCAGACCGTGGACAACGGGGTCACCTCGCTCGGCTTGATCACGCACGTGTTGCCGGCCGCCAGGGCGGGCGCGAGCTTCCACGAGATCTGCAGCAACGGGTAGTTCCACGGTGTGATCAGCGCGCACACGCCGACCGGCTCGTGCGTGATCCGGCTGACCACGTTCGGCCGGCCCGGGTCCACTACCCTGCCCGCGTCGGTCCCGGCGATTCCCGCGTAGTAGCGGAACACCGACGTGCTGTCGTCCACGTCGAAACGCGCCTCGTTCAGCGTCTTGCCGGTGTCCAGGCTCTCCGTGCGAGAGAGTTCTTCCTTATCTCGCTGGAGCAGGTCGGCGATGCCGTTGAGCAGCGCGGCGCGTCCGGTGACTGGTGACAGCCGCCACGACCCGTCATCGAATGCATCCCGTGCCGCGGTGACCGCGGCGTCCACGTCGGCGGCCGTGGCCTCGGCCAGCGTATCCAGCACTGTCGCGTCGAATGGGTTGATGGTCTCGGCGGCGCCGCCGTCCGCGGCGTTCACCCACTTGCCCGCTATATGCAGCTGTTTCACGACGTGCTCCTGGCTGGCCCGATTTAGATCACGCCACTATAGAGCGTCGCTCGTATACGGTTACCTGGTGAGGGGTACGACGCTGGCTGGTCAGCTCGCCCGCTTGGGCTTCACCGACCCTCCGCGGGCTGAGCGGCTGCTCAGCGGCCTGGGCATCGACCAGGACACGCTCACCGAACTCGGCAGGGCGGCCGATCCTGACCTGGCCCTGGCTGGCCTGAGCCGGATCGGGCTGAGCACGGCTGACCTGGGGTCGCTGGATACCGAGACGCGCAATCGCCTCATCCAGGTGCTCGGTGTCAGCGCCGCCCTGGCCGACCACCTGACCCGTCACCGCGAGGATCTCGCCGTTCTCGCCAGCGCCGAACCTCCCGGCTCCGAGACGATACGGTCCGAGCTGCTGTCCGCTGCCGGGCAGCCGGAACCGGTCGCGGCCCTGGCGGCCGCCTACCACCGCCGGCTGCTGCAGCTTGCGGGGCGGGACCTGACCGGTGCGGCCACGATTGAGGAAACCACGCAGGAGCTGGCGGGCATCGCCGGTGCCGTTCTGGAATCAGCGTTGGTCATAGCTCGGACAGAACTTTCGTCCGAGGCCAGGCTTGCTGTCATCGCCATGGGCAAGTGCGGAGCTCAGGAGCTCAACTACGCCAGTGACGTCGACGTGATTTTTGTCGGCGACACGGCGGCGGAGCGGCTGGCCGCCGCGGTGATCCAGGTCTGCGCCCGGTCCACCCCCGAAGGCAGCATCTTTCCCGTCGACCCCAACCTGCGCCCGGAAGGGGGACACGGTGTGCTGGTCCGCACGCTGGCCAGCCACGTGGCGTACTACGAGCGGTGGGCCAAGACGTGGGAATTCCAGGCGCTGCTCAAGGCCCGTCCCGTCGCCGGTGACCCCGACCTGGGCAGCGAGTACATCGAGGCGGTCGCCCCGATGGTGTGGCAGGCGGCGCACCGAGATCACTTCGTGGAGGACGTGCAGGCGATGCGCCGGCGGGTCGAGCAGTCCCTGCCCGCGAGCCGGGCGGGCCGTGAGATCAAGCTGGGGCCCGGAGGGCTGCGCGACATCGAGTTCGCCGTCCAGTTGCTGCAGCTCGTGCACGGGACCGCCGACGATACGATCCGCCAGCCCGCCACCTTGCCGGCCCTGGCCGCGCTCGCCGAGGGCGGTTATGTCGGCCGCGCCGACGCCGCCGACCTGGGCGCCGCCTACCGGTTCCTGCGCCGCACCGAGCACCTGCTCCAGTTGCACCGGCTCAGCCGGACACACACCTTGCCCGATGATCCCGTCGTCCTGCGCAGGCTGGGCCGGGCGTTCCACGGCAGCGATCCGGCCGGCCTTCATCGCGGCAGCGACCCGGCGGCACGGTTCGACGAGCTGTGGCGCAAGCATGCCCGCCAGGTACGCCGTCTGCACGAGAAGCTGTTCTACCGGCCGCTGCTCGACGCCGTGGCACGGCTCCCTTCCGAGGAAGCGCGGCTCACGCCCGCGGCGGCGCGGGCTCGCCTCGAGGCGCTCGGCTACGCCGACCCGGCCGGGGCACTACGGCACATCGACGCGCTCACCTCCGGGGTGTCGCGGCGCGCCGCGATCCAGCGCACGCTGCTGCCCGTGCTGCTCGGCTGGTTCGCCAGTTTCGCCGAACCGGACGCCGGCCTGCTGGCGTTCCGCCAGGTCAGTGGCGCCCTCGGCGAGTCGCCTTGGTACCTGCGACTGCTCCGCGACCAGACCAAGGCGGCCGAGCGGATGGCCAGGGTGCTCGCGTCGAGCCGGTACGCGACCGGCCTGCTGCTGCGGGCACCCGAGGCGGTCGCGATGTTCGGCGACGACGATGAGCTGGAGGCGCGCGGGCGCGATGCCCTGGTCGCCGAAATGAGCGCGGCCACGCACCGGTACTTCGACGATCCGGAGGGGGCGGTCGCCGCGGTCCGCTCTGTCCGCCGCCGCGAACTGCTGCGCATCTCCGCCGCCGACATCCTGGAAGTCCAGGCGGGGCTGGCTGGCACGGGGGAGGCGCTGACCGCCGTGACCGGGGCGGCGCTGCGGGCCGCGCTTGACGTCGCGGCGGCGAAGACCGCTGCCGAGCTGGGCGGCGCGCTGCCCACCAGGTTCGCGGTGATCGCGATGGGGCGTTTCGGCGGCCACGAGTCCGGTTACGGCAGCGACGCGGACGTGCTGTTCGTGCACGATCCCGTTCCTGGCGCCGATGACAAGACCGCTTCCGACGCCGCGCACGCCGTGGCCGCCGAATTGCGCAGGCTGCTCGCCCTGCCCGTGCCGGATCCGCCGCTGATCGTGGACGCCGACCTGCGGCCAGAGGGCCGCCAGGGTCCGCTGGTAAGGACGCTCGCCGCGTATCGCGCCTACTACCGCCGCTGGTCCGCTCCGTGGGAGGCGCAGGCACTGCTGCGCGCCGAGGCGGCCGCCGGCGACGCGGCACTCGGCGTGTCGTTCATCGAGATGGCGAACGAGTTCCGCTACCCGGCGGGCGGGATCAGCGAGGCAGCGATCCGCGAGATCCGCCGGATCAAGGCGCGGATGGAGGCCGAGCGCATCCCGCGCGGCGCCGACCGGGCCCGGCACGTGAAGCTAGGCCCCGGCGGGCTGTCCGACGTGGAATGGGCGATTCAGCTGCTGCAGTTGCGGCACGCGCACGCGGTTCCGGCGTTGCGCACGACCAGCACCGCGGGGGCCATGGCCGCCGCGGTGGACGCCGGCCTGCTGGCGGAGGCCGACGCGAACGCGCTCACCACCGCCTGGGAGCTGGCCTCCCGCATCCGCAACGCGATCATGCTGGTCAACGGCCGTCCCGCCGACACGCTGCCGGTGAAGCACACCGAGCTGACCGCGGTTGCCCGGCTGCTCGGCTACCCTCCTGGCGATGCCGCGCAGTCCCTGGAGCAGGACTACCGGCGCGCCGCCCGCCGCGCCCGCGCGGTCATGGAGCCGCTCTTCTACGGCTGACCGGTGATGGCGCCGAGTCGCCTCGCACGCCCACGCTGCGATGCCTGCGCAGATCCGGGTCGGGCGGTTGCTGCCGATGACGACGGCTATGCGCTGCTGCCTGGCGGGCATGGCGGGGTACCTCCGCAGGTCTTGTTGTCTTGCCGTGCCTGGCCCTTGCCCTGCCTGGCGGATGGGTCTGGACTCGCGCTGGCCAGGCGGTGCGGGCTGTCCTGGTTATGCTGCGTGCCGGCCTGGTTTCCCGGAGATGGCATGTCAGGCCTGGACGGCTGGCTTGAGGGTGTCCTGGCACCACTGACGGAAACTGGTGGAGGCGGCGGAGCCCGGGTCGCGGGGCTCGGCGTCGTAGATTCCGTTGTTCTGCGCCTCGGTCATGTCGGCCATGTCCTGCGCCATCGCCTGGCTCGCGCCGCGGCGCAGCATCGCCGCCTGGCGGTCCGAGACCGGGACCTGGCGGTAGCGGACCGTGCGGCCCAGGGTGCCGGAGATGACCTCAGCCATGCCGTCAGGGCTCAGGTTGTCCGGGCTGACCACGGGGACGCTGGCCTGGCCGCTCCAGGAGGTGTCGAGGAGGAGCGCGGCCGCAGCGGCGGCGATGTCGCGGGTGGCGACGGCCGGCAGCGGCCGGCCCGCGGTGTTCGCCATGGAGAACGTTCCCTGTTCTTTGATCTCCTTGGCCTGGCGGAGCAGGTTTTCCATGAAGAACGGCAGGGCCAGCGCCCGGTAGGCCGCGCCGGCGCCCTCGATCAGCTTGTCCATGGCCAGCGCGGCGGAAAGCATCCCGGCGTTACCCTGGTACCCGTGGCCGAGGGTCGTGACGCCTACCACCCGGACTTCCGAGCCCCTGATCGCCTCGCTGGCCGGGCGAGTGAAGTCCAGGTAGTAGCCCTCGGCGCTGCCGGGGTGGCGGAACGGGGGCGGGGGCACCAGCCAGAACATGCCGTCAGCACCCGTGAGCGCCTTCGTGATCGCGCCGGCGTCTCCGTGTGAGCCCGGCACCACCTCGGCGTGAGCGTGCACGCGCGCAGGCAGCCGGGAGGGATCGCGGGCGATCACGCGGACCGCCTCGCCGCTGTCCAGGATGAGGTCC
>DASXDG010000217.1:0-11164 GCA_036490795.1 Streptosporangiaceae bacterium | reverse complement strand
CGGAACTGGGGGCTACCCGGCCGCATCGGCGTCCAGTTCATCCTCGGGCGCCGCTAGCCGTCCTCGGCCCGCAGTTCTGTCTCCAGCAGGCCCATGGCCTTGACGAATGCTGCTTGCTCGCTGGGATCGAGCTGGTCAAGGACCCTGGACAGCGGCCGGGCAGCGCCGTCCAGCCACGCCAGGATGAGCGGGATCTGATCGGGTGCCAGCTGGACGATGGTGCGGCGGCGGTCGGCCGGATCGGGGTGCCGTACCACGTAGCCGGCCCGGTCCAGGTCGGCGAGCACGCCGCTGACCGTCGGCAGCGTGAGGCCCAGCCGGGACGCGAGCTCGCTGACGCTGACCGGCCCGCCGCGCAGCTGCTCGAGCGCCGCGGCATGCCGCGGCCCCAGCGATTGCGGCGCCTGCGCCGCCGAGCGATCCACCCAGCGCCTCATCTCCCGGGTGACCCGCGGGAATAGCTGCATAAGGCGCAGGCACATCGTCGAGTGCTCGGACTCGGTCACCGTCCCAGTTTATGAATATTTTTGTTATCAGAACAAAAACTAGCTTCCTGGGCCCGGCTTACCTGACACCTCCGGCGGCGATCGTGCCGCAACCATCTTCATGCAAGATGGAACCGGTCAGGGCCGCCGCTGCGACAGGTAGAGCATGGGATCAGTTGACCGGCACCGGCCATGAGGCCAGGTGCCGAGGAGCGCGAAGACGCGGTGTTGCTGCGCGCGGTCGCGCGCGGCGACGAGCGGGCGCTCACCGCTCTCTATGACCGGCACGCCGGCTGGCTGACCGTCCGGATGACCAGACGATGCGCGATGCCAGATCTGGTCGACCACGCCATCCAGGACACGTTTCTCGCCGTGTGGCGAGAGGCCGGCACCTACCGCGGGGGCGGTGACGTCGCGGCGTTCATCTGGGGCATCGGCATCCGGCGCCTGATCGACGTGATCCGCCGGGAGAACGGCTCCCGGCGGAGGCTGCCATGGCGCGCGGCGGAGCCGGAGACGGTGGTCTCGGCCGAAGACCAGGTCCTGGTCGGCATCGAGCACGGCCGTCTCGGGCAGGCCCTGGCCGGCCTTTCCCCTGAGCTGCGCGCCGCCATCGAGGCAACCGTTCTTGACGGCCTTACCTGCGCGGAGGCCGGCGTGCTGCTCGGTGTGGCGGAGGGGACGGTCAAGTCCCGCTGTCACCGGGCCCGGGTGGCCTTGCGTGCCGCGCTCGCCGGAACCGATCCAGTCTGGGGGACATCATGACTCACATCAGCGAGGATTTGCTGACCAGCTATGCCGTGGGGACGGCCGGAGCGATCAACCTCTGGTCGGTCGAGGCCCACCTGACCGGGTGCGCGTCCTGCCGGTCGGCGGTGTCGGCGCACGTGGACGCGGACCGGCTGGCGCGCAACCGTTCGGTGCTGCTGGTCCGCGCCGCCATCGGCGACGGCGGGCCGGTGCGACGCCTGCTCCGCCGGTGCGGCGTCCCCGACCATCTGCTTGGCGTGCTCGCGGCGACCCCGTCGCTGCGCGCGTCGTGGCTGCTGTCGGTGCTGGCCGTGGTGGCGGTGGTCGCGGTGGAGGCCGCGGCGGTGAGCTACGGCTGGATCGGGCAGCCGGCCCCGCACGCGAGCCCGGAAGCCCTGGCTCCGTTCCTGCTGGTGGCACCCCTGCTGGTGCTCGGGGGAGTGGCGGCGGCCTTTCTGCCCGTATTCGATCCGGCCAATCGGCTGGCGGTCGCCGCCCCGTTCTCCGGTTTCACGTTGCTGCTTGTCCGCACGGTTTGCGCGCTGGCCGTCGCGCTCATCCCGGTGACCGGCATCGCGTTCGTCCTTCCCGGCCCGGGATGGCTGCCCTTCGGATTGCTGCTTCCGTCGCTCGCGTTGTCCGCGTTCGCGCTCGCGGCGGCTACCGTCATGGATCCCCGAGCCGCCGCCGTCCTGGCCGGGCTGGCGTGGATGGTGCCGGCGTCGCTGCTGGCGCTGGCGCACGTACCCCTGTCGATCGTGCAGCCCGATGCCCAGTTCGCCTGCGCTGCCGTGCTGTTCGCCTGCGTTGTGGTGCTGTTCGCGCGCCATAGCCGTTTCGAGATGGGACTGATGAAATGAGCGTGACCGTGAGCACCGAGGCCGTCCGGGTCGATGGCCTGTCCCGGCGGTACGGCGCCGTCCGCGCGCTGGACGCGATCGACCTGACGCTGGAGCGCGGGATCACCGGCCTGCTCGGCCCGAACGGCGCGGGCAAGACGACGCTGCTGTCGGTCCTGGCCACGGTCAGCGAACCGGACGCGGGCCGGGTGTCTGTGTTCGGCCTGGACCCGGGCGACGCGGCGGAGCGGGTGGAGATCAGGCGCCGGCTCGGCTACCTGCCGCAGGAGCTGGGGTATCACCGGCACTTCACGGTGGCCGCGTTCCTGGATTACGTGGCGATCTTGAAGGAAATCACCGACCGGCGGCGCCGGGCCGAGGAGGTGGCCATGGTGCTGACGGTCACCGGCCTGGAAGACCGCGCCCGGTCCCGGATCCGGACCCTGTCCGGCGGCATGCGGCAGCGGCTGGGCATCGCCCAGGCCCTGCTGGGTGCCCCGGACCTGCTGATCCTGGACGAGCCGACAGCGGGGCTGGACCCGGAGCAGCGGCTGCGGTTCCGTGAGCTGCTGTCGGAGCTGCCCGGCGACCCGGCGATCGTGCTGTCCACCCATCAAGCAGACGACATCGCCGCGATCTGCCCTCGGGTCATCGTGCTGCTCAACGGGCAGGTGCGGTTCGCGGGCACCCCCGCCGGGCTGGCCGGCACCGCGGCCGGCCAGGTGTGGGCGGCGGACGAACGGGATAACGGCGCGCACCTGTCCTGGCGCGGCGGCGACGGCCGGTGGCGGCACATCGGCGAGCAGCCTCCCGCCGGAGCCGAGCTCGTCAGCCCGACGGTCGAAGACGGCTACCTGCTGGTATCCCACGCGGCGGGCACCCGATGACCGGCGCGGCCCTGCCCGGACCAGCCCTGCCCGGTCCGGTGCCGCAAGGCGCGGGCGCCGCCGCGGCCGGACCGGTGATGGCGCAACCCCGGCTGCGGATCGTACTGAGCCTGGCCAGGATCGAGGCGGTGCGGATCGGCCGCGGCTGGCTGGTGCTCGGCGGGCTGCTGGGTGGCGTCCTGCTCATCGGCGCCTGGTACTGGTCCGGGCAGGTGCAGCCGCTGTGGTGGGAGGCCGGCTGGCGGATCGGCGGCGGCCAGCTCATCCTCGCCATGGCCATGCTGGCCGCCGCGCAGCTGGCCGCCGGGAGGTCACGGCGAGACGGCATGGCGGACCTGTACGCGAGCTTCCCGGCGACGGCCGGCCTGCGCACCCTGGCGCTACTGGCCAGCCTGGCCGGGGCCGTGCCGGCCAGCTTGCTGATGATCGCCGCCGGAGTCGTGACGGTGCAGCTGGACGGGCCTATCGGCGCCCCGAGCCTCATGGTGCTGGTGGCCGGAGTCGTGCTGGTGCTCGCGGCCGGCGCGGCCGGGATCGCGATCGGCACCCGGTTCCCGCATCCGCTGGCCGGCCTGTTCGGGGCTCTGGTGCTGTTCCTTCCCGCCGCGACGACTCACCTGCTCCCAGGGTCGGCCAGGTGGCTGCTCCCGTGGCAGGTCATTCAGGATCAGCTTGGTTCGCTGCCAGGCCCGCTGACGGGTTACCCGCCGGCCGGGGCGCATGCCGCGGAGCTGGCCGGCCTCGCCATCGCGGCCGCGATCGTCGCGGTGCTGATGACCGCGCGCTCTGGCCGCGCCCGTGCCTGGCTGGCGGCGGGCGGCGTCCTTGCCGCGGCGGTGATCTGTTTCGCGGGGACCGCGCAACTTGAACCCGTCCCCACCGCTGAGCTGAACCACCTGGCCACCGAGATGGCCGATCCGGCCTCTGCCCAGCACTGCGACACCGCGGGCCAGGTCAGGTACTGCCTGTATCCCGGGTTCGGCCGGGAGCTGTCCTCCGTTGCCGCGCCGGTCAATAAGGTGCTCGCGCTGCTGCCCGTCCGGCCCAGCCCGACGCTGACGGTCAGGCAGGTCCTGTCGGTGGACTTCACCGACGCGGGTCTCACCCGAGGCCAGGCGCAGCAGCAGATCTCCCGGTGGCTAGCGCAGACGCGGGACGCGCCGGGCACCGTCGCGGCGACCTCGGCGATCTACCTGACCGCTGGAGCCTGGCCCGCGTCCGGCGGATCGCTGACCGATGCGGACTTCAACGTGGCCCTGGCCGCCGCCGACTGGGCGGTGGGCTTTACCGCCGGCGGCCGGATCCAGCCATACCCGCCGCGAGACGAGGCGCGGGAGGCAGTCGCGATCTGGCTGGCTATCCTCGCCACCCACCCTCCGGCCGGCGAACTCCAGCAGGGGGTGACGCGGCAGGGGTTCAGCCCGCGGCCAAGGTCCGGCTCACAGCCAGGCAGGCCCGCATTCTTCTCGATCTGGTTCTACCCTGACGGAGGTGCCGGCGCGGTGACGGCCCCCGGGCCGCAGGTAATTCCCGCGTCCGAATACCTGCTGGCCAAGGCCATGACCGGTCTGCCCGAACGGCGGGTCAACCAGGTCCTCAAGGATCGCTGGGCGACGTGGGTGAGTGCGCGGACCACCGCCGCCCAGCTCGCTGCCGCGCTCGGGGTCACGTCGTGAGCAGGGCCGGGTCTGGATCGGGAAGGTACCGATGACCGCACGGCTGCGCGCACTGCCGCTGCTGGCCCGGTACATCCCCCGGACGATGCCCTGGGTGACGTTGCTCACCGGCTGCCTGACTAGCCTCGCCATCTTCACCGTCCTGGTCCGGGTCGCCCATCATGACCAGGCCACCTTCTGGCTGGACCAGGGCACGATCCGGCTGTCCCTGCTGCCTGCCGTCGCGGCACTTGCCTTTGTCCCTTACCTTCCGTTCCGGCCGCTGACCCGGGCCACTCCCGTCCCGGCCTGGGTGACCCCAGTCGGCCACCTGCTGCTAGCTGCCCCGATCCTGGCCCTGACCTACTGGGCGCAACAGCGCATCATGACCACGGCCGTCCCGCCGCACACGCCCCAGGACCCGCACGAACCCACCTATGCGCTGATAGCCCAGCTCGTCGGCTGGTTCGCGGTCACCGTGGCCGTCGCCGCCTGGATCGCCCGCTCCCGATTCGCCGAGCTGGCCGGTGCGGTCGCCGCTCCCATCGCCTTCTCGATCATCGCGCTCGCCTGGTACCTGCCCATCACCGCGAAGTTCCTGGTCCACCCGCCTGCCATCGCGCACAGCGTCGCCATCGGCTGGTACTCCATCGCGGCGGTCGCGCTGACGCTGACGTGTCTGGCGATGCGCGACCACTGGCACCGCTATACCCGCGTTTTGCGGCGGATCGCCGCTCCCGGACGAGGACGAGGGCAGTCGGGCGAACCTAGTTCGAAACGGGGGGACGCGAGCCCAGCTCGCGGCGCCGGCGCAACCGTGGCGCGTTGATGAACCCTTCGGCGCGCCCGCAGGCGACGCCGATCCGCGGCAGGTCCCGCGCCGCCGGGTAGAGCAGGAAGCGCGGTTCCCAGACCGGCCGGAACTTGAGGTTCGCCCGGTACAAGGACTCGATCTGCCACCAGCGTGAGAACAGTGACAGGACCCGGCGGGTGAGCTTGAGGAACGGGCCGGCCCCGATCCGGTTGGTCCGCTCGAAGACCGCGCGGAACATGGCGAAGTTGAGGGAGATCCGCTCCACGCCCAGCGTGGCGCTGGCCTTGATCAACTCGATCACCATGAACTCGACAAGACCGTTGTCGCTGTCCCGTGACCGGCGCATCAGGTCGAGGGAGAGCCCGTCCTTTCCCCAGGGGACGAACGACAATATGCCCTTGATCTCGCCGTCGCCGTTGTAGCACTCGACCATCACGCACTGGCCGTCGGCGGGATCACCGAGCCGGTTGAGTGCCATCGAGAACCCGCGCTCGACGCTGCCGTCGCGCCACCGCTCCGCGTCGTCGACGAGCTTGTGCATCTCGTCGTCGGGGACTTCCTGGTGGCGGCGGATCAGCGTCTTGTAGCCGGCCCGCTGTATCCGGTTGTACGCCTGCCTGACCACCCGCATCGGCCGGCCGTCGAGCGTGAACTCGGGCACCTCGACGACCGCCTCGTCGCCTAGTTCGATCGCCTCCAGCCCGTGCCTGGCCAGCACCAAGGCGCCCTCTTCGCTGGCGCCGAGCACGGCGGGCACCCAGCCATGGTCGCGGGCCTGCTCGAGCCAGGCGTCGATGGCGCCAGGCCACGCCTCGGGATCGCCGATCGGGTCGCCGGAGGCGAGGCTGACCCCGCCGAGCGCCCGGTAGGTGATCGCGGCCTTGCACGTCGGCGAGAACATCACCGCCTTGTCGGCGCGCAACGCGAAGTAGCCGAGCGAGTCGCGGGCACCGTGCTTGTCCAGCAGCGCACGCAGCCGGTCATCGTCGGCCGCCGCGTGCAGTGCCCGGCCATGCCTGGGCAGGAACAGCGCGTACACGGTGCCGAGCAGCAGCACCGCACCGAGGATGTTGCAGAGCAGGTCGACCCAGTGCGGGACGACCACCGGCGTGCTGAACGGGTAGATGTCGGCCGCGGTCGCGGTCTGCCGCAGCATGTAGGTGATGTGATCGACCAGCGACGACTGCCGGTTGCTGTCGGTCGCGGCGACCAGCGTGGTGCCGAGTACCGCCGACAGCGCCAGCAATCCGGCGAGGACGCCCAGCGCGCGCCGCACGTTGACCGGGTCGCCCTTGGCGACGAATTCCGGCCGTGCCCACACGATGACCGCCATCAGCACGACCTGGATGGCGCAGGACACCCAGAACATCGCCGGGATCGGGCCGAGCAGAAATGCCTGGCTACCGGAGAACAACAGGTCGAGCAGCGAACCGCCGATAGGCCCGAGGATCAGAAATACCACCAGGAATACCCACAGGGCAGGGTGCTTCCTGCGACGCAGCGCCGTGGACAGCATGAGCAGCACCGCGCCGAGCGCGAGTGACGGCTCCCCGATCAGGTACCACGCCCACAGGTACACGTTGACCGAGAGATTGTCCTCCCAGTTGACCACCGCCGCGGACAGGGCACTGATCACGCAGAACAGGCCCATCAGCCGGCAGTACCAGGTCAGCCACAGGGGAACCTTGGCACGCAGGCGCCTCACCCGGCTCACCTTACTCACGGTCATCATGTGCCCCGCTCCGGCTCGGTTACGCTCGTATCACGCGGTGCTTTATTATCTGGGTTTCTTCAGGGGAGGCGGTGCAAGGTGACAAGAAAGACGTTCGCGTCCTCCGCGGATCTCGCCGAGAAGCAGCAGACGCTCGAAGTGCTCGCCGACGGGATCTACGCGCTGACCGCGGAAGGCGATCCGAATATCGGCGCCATTGAGGGCGAGGATTTCCTCGTCTGTTTCGAGGCGCTGGCCACGCCGGTGGCGGCGCGGGAATGGCTGACCCGGCTCCGCGAGCACACCAGCAAGCCGGTCCGCTATCTGGTGCTCTCGCACTACCACGCGGTGCGCGTGCTCGGCGCGTCGGCGTTCGACGCGGAGGTCATCCTCGCCCATGAGAACACCCGCTCCCTGATCGCCGAACGCGGCGCGCAGGACTGGGCCAGCGAGTTCGGCCGGATGCCCAGGCTGTTCAAGGAACCGGACAGCATTCCCGGCCTGACCTGGCCGACCCTCACCTTCCATGACCGGCTCACCATCGACCTCGGCGGCGACCGGGGCGACCTGGTCCTCCAGTACTGCGGCCGCGGCCACACCGAGGGAGACATCGTCGCCTGGCTGCCCGGTCAGCGCATCCTGTTCGCCGGCGACCTGGTGGAGGCGCAGGCCGCGCTGTACACCGGCGACGCGTTCCACCGCGACTGGGTGACGTCCACGCTGGACCGGGTGGCAGGCTTCAAGGCGGACACGCTGATTGGCGGCCGTGGCGCGGTGACCCACGGGCAGGAGGCCGTCGATAGCGCGATCGCGCAGACCCGCGACTTCCTCGCCGTGATGATCGCCGAGGTGAGCGAAGCCAAAGCGGAAGGCGGCACGCTGCGCGACGCGTTCCGGAACACGCACGCCGTCCTGGAGCCGCGGTACGGCCGATGGCCGATCTTCGAGCACTGCCTGCCGTTCAACGTCTCCCGCCTCTGGGACGAACTGGACGGGGTCGAGCGGCCGGTCATCTGGACAGCCGAACGCGACCGTGAGGTCTGGGACCAGCTGCAGGACTGACCGGTGCGAGTCGCTGTCATCGGCAACGGCCCGGTCGGCCAGAGCACCGCGCTGCTGCTCGCTCGCTGGGGCGTTCCGGTGACCTTGCTGGACGAACGCGCGGAAAGAGACGCGGCCGGCTCCAAGTCGATCTGCCAGCAGGGCGACGTCCTGGACATATGGGACAGTGTCGGAGCTGGCCGTGCGATCGCCGCCGAGGGGGTGACCTGGACGTGCGCGCGCACGTACTACCGGGGTCGCGAACTGTTCTCCTACACGCCGGGTCGTAGTGGCGCCAGCTTTCCGCCGTTCGTCAACCTGTCTCAGTCGCGCACCGAGCAGATCCTGGACGAGCGGATCGCCGCCGAGCCCCTGATCGACGTGCGCTGGAACAGCCGGGTCACCGGCATCGCGCAGGACGGCAACGGGGTGACGATCTCCGCGATGCCAGCGTCGAGGGTGACAGTGTCGGGGATGCCAGTGTCGGGGATGCCAGTGTCGGGGATGCCAGCGTCCGGTCAGGACATCCGGGCCGACTACGCCGTGGCCTGCGCGGGAGCACGCGGCGATCCGGTCAGGGAGATGCTCGGCGTGGAGTTCTCCGGGCACTCCTTCGCGGACAAGTTCTTGATCTGCGACATCAAGACCGAACTGCCCGGCTGGGCGGACGAGCGCCGGTTCTACTTCGACCCGCCGTGGAATCCAGGCCGCCAGGTGCTCATCCACCCGTGTCCCGGGTCGACGTTCCGCATCGACTGGCAGGTCCCCGGCGACTACGACCTGCGCTCCGACGCGCTGGACGCCAGGATCCGCACGGTCATCGGCACCCGGCCGTACCGGGTCATCTGGCACTCGGTGTACCGGTTCCAGTCCAAGATCGTGGACCGGATGCGGGTGGGCAGGGTGCTGCTGGCGGGCGACTGCGCGCACGTGTTCTCGCCGTTCGGGGCGCGCGGGCTGAACTCCGGCGTGGCCGACGCGGAGAACGCGGCGTGGAAGCTCGCCTGCGTGCTGCGTGGCTGGGCGGGTCCTGACCTACTGGAGAGCTACCACGCGGAACGGCACGCGGCGGCGCTGGAGAACCTCGCGGTTACCCGCGCCACCATGGAGTTCCTCGTGCCGCAGGACGATGAGCAGCGCGAGCGAAGGCGCACCGTGCTGGCGGGCGCGGCGAGTGATCCGGAACTGCGCGCCATGGTCGACTCCGGCCGCCTGGCCGAGCCGTTCTGGTACGCCGCGTCGCCGCTGACCACACCGGACCCCGCCCGCCCGTTCGCCGGCCGCCCGCCGCGCGGCGCTCTCCCCGCACTCGCCCCCGGCGTCCTGATACCCGACGTCCCCGTGCCCTTTGTGCCCGCGCCCGTGCCCGGCGTGCCCGCACCCGATGTCCCGATGCCGGGTAGGTACAGGCTGCGTGCCCTGGCACGGGCCGGCTTCGTCCTGCTTGGCGCCGACCACACCAACCTCGATCACGTAACCGCGATCCCGATGGATGACGGCCTGCGCAAATCGCTCGACGCCCGCCCCGGCGAACTCTGGCTAATCCGCCCCGACGCCCACGTCGCCGCCATCCTCCGCGACCCGTCCCACGTGCTCCCCGCACTCCGCCGCACCCTAGGTTCCGCCGCCAGGTAAACCCGCGCGCTCCGGCACGCGCCCCGCCCGCCCGCGCCGCGCCGCCCACGCCGCCCGCGCCGCGCCGCCCGCGCCGCGCCACGTCCGTCGCCACCAACGCACCATTGGCATCGTCAGTAACATCCGCACCTCATCGTGATGGTGCCCCCCTCTTGCCCCGCCAGCTGGGCAATTAGCGCGGTAGAAAGTTCCAACACGGTAAAAAACCATGCTGTCAGCAAGGTTATTTGCCGCGATAAGCCGAAGTTCCGCGTTAATCGCCGGTGCCGGACTGCGGCAGCGATGCCAGTGGCCGGTGTGATGCCTGGGACTTGTTGGCTGACGCCTTTAATGATCGTGCGCGTGAGTGTCCGGCTAACCGGACACTCACGCGCACGATGATGCGGCCGCGTCCCGAGCGTGGGCGAATGATCCCGAATTGGGCGCCATGCAGTCCCAGCAGAACGCAGCGGGCGGCGGTTAAGCCGCGGGGAACGACCAAACCGGGACGGCCGAGATGTTGCGCTGGCTGACGCCGCCGACCACCAGGGCGCCGGGCGCGCCGAGGAAACGCCAGCTGTCGTGTTCGTCGGTGTCGCGGACGTAGAGCCTGCGCGTCCCGCTCAGGTACCAGTGCGTGGTCCAGGACTTGGACGTGGCGCACGACGTCACCGTGACCATGTCGAGTTCCTTCGCCGGCGAGGCGAGGCATGCCGCGCTGTCGGACGCCGGGTGCAGTTCGCCGGTGCTTGCCTGGTAGGTCCATGCTGCCGACGCGTCACACGGGCTCGGCGCGGCAGTCGAACCGGAGCCCTTCGCCAGGCAGTTGCCGGCACCCTCGCGGAGCTGGAAGCGACCGTCCGGGAAGGTGACAACCTGCGCCGCCTTCTTGCCGGCCGATGAGGAGGCCGCGGCGGTGTGGCTCGCCCCGGATTTGCGGTCCGTGCTGGACGTGTGATCCGCGGCGGACGTGTGATCCGTCTTGGATGTGCGACCGGCCGATGACGAGCGGTCGGATGACGACGTCGACGCGCCGATGTTCGCGCCCGTGGCGCGGGTTGTGTTGTGATCGCTGCCCGTGGCCGATAGGGCGGGGAGCGAGAGGCTGGACGTTGAGTTGCTCGACGTCGAGATCGTCACCGAGCTGCCCTTGGTCGCCGAGCCCTTGGACGTTGCGCCCTTGGTCGCCGAGCCTATCGACGTACCCGAGCCCATCGACGTACCAGTGCCCATCGATCCAGCCTTCCCCGACAGCGACCCGCCGCCGGACAGTGACCCGCCGCCCGATAGCGACCCGCCGCCGGACGGGGCCGAAGCCGATGTGCAGCCGTTGCCCTGCTGCGTGTCCTTGTCGAACTTGCTCACCGA
>DASXDG010000216.1:0-2153 GCA_036490795.1 Streptosporangiaceae bacterium | reverse complement strand
CGCTGGCTCTGCTCCTGGCCCGGCACGTAGCCGCCCTGCTCGTAGCGCAGGTCGATACCGGCCCGGCCGGCCAGCTTCTCCACCGCCTCGATGAAGGTCAGCGCGTCGATCTTCTGCACGAACTTGATGACGTCGCCGCCCTCGGCGCAGCCATGGCAGTACCACAGGCCGCGAGACGGGGTCACGTTGAACGACGGCGTCTTCTCGTCGTGGAACGGGCACAGGCCCTTGACCGAGCCGCCGCCGGCGCTCTTCAGGTGCAGGTACTCACCGATGACCTCGTCGACGGGTGACCGCTCCCGGACCGCAGCTATGTCCTCATCGCGGATCCGCCCAGCCATCGCCCACCCTCCATGCTTCGCGAACCACCCCGTCTGTGGCGAGTCTAGTCCCCGCCTTACGCTAGGCGTCGTGGTCGCGATCACCTGGGTCAAGCCGCGTGGAGCCGAATACGCGAGCGTGAACATCGACGAGGGCCGGCTGCACGCGTCCGGCGTGGCGATCGGCGCTTCGCCGCTCCCCTATCACCTTTACTACGAGCTCACCTGCGGTGATGACTACGTCACGCGGTCGCTGCATGTGCGCACGACCGGCCCGGACTGGTCCAGGGGCTTGCAGCTGAACCGGCACGATGACGGTTCGTGGCGGGTCACGGCCGACTTCGCCGGAGCCGTCGATCTGTCACCGCCCGGCGGCGATCCGGCCGTACTGGCCGGCGCGCTCGACTGCGACCTCGGCGAATGCCCGGTGACGAACACCATGCCGGTACTCCGGCACGGGCTCCTGGCGGGCGGTGCACCCATGGAGTTCGTCATGGCCTGGATCAGCGTGCCCGACTTGTCCGTGCGCGCGTCCAACCAGCGGTACACATTCCTGCGCCGGCTGGACGACGGCGCCGTCATCAACTACGCCGCGGACAGCTTCTCGGCGGACGTCAGGTTCGACGCGGACGGCCTGGTGACCGACTACCCGGGCATGGCGACCCGCGCATGACCTTGCTCGTATTGTGGGACGTCGACGGCACCCTGGTGGACGCGGACGGTCTGGGCACGCGCATGTACGAGGTTGTATTCCGGTCGATGTTCGGCCGGGAACTTCTGACCGTGGCGCCGAAGGCTGGCCGCACCGACCGGGCGATCATCGGTGACACGCTCGTGCTCGCCGGCGTTCCCGATCCATCAGGGTGGGTGGATCCGTTCCTCGCCGCGCTGTCCCAGTACGTGGCGACGCTCGGTGCCGTGACGGATTCCGTGATCACTGGGCCTTCCGCGGCCACTGGGCCTTCCGCGGTCACGGGGCCTTCCGCGGTCACGGGGCCTTCCGCGGTCACTGGGCTGCACGGCGTGGTCAGGGCTTTGCCCGGCGCCGCCGCGGCGCTGGCGGCTCTGGCCGCGCCGGATGGCCGCGCGCACCAGTCGGTGCTCACCGGTAACGTCCGTCCGCTCGCCGAATTCAAGCTGCGTATGGCCGGGCTCGGCTCGCCGCTGGACTTCGACGCGGGCGCGTACGGGGACGCGCACGAGGTGCGCGCGGAACTCGTCGATGTGGCCAGGCGCGCCGCCAGCGCTGTATATGGTGCGGATTTCGGCGGCGCCACCACGGTCCTGATCGGCGACACACCGCTGGACGTGGCCGCCGCCCTGGCGACCGGCGCTAGGGCGATAGGCGTCGCCACCGGCAGCTACTCCGCCGCCGACCTAGCTGACGCCGGCGCCCACGCCGTGTTGCCCGACCTGCGCGACACTACCCGCCTTCTGGCGGCCCTCTCTGATTGACCTCGCCGACCTAGGCGACTTCGCCGACCTCGGCGACCTCGGCGACCTCGGCGGTTAACCTCACGGGTCACAACCGTCACGCTGACCACTGGTGTCGCGCCCTGCCGACGCCTGCCCGGAATGCACGGCGATGGCGGGGTCTGCCTGCCCGGCAGTGGGTGCCCGGCCGTGGGTAGCTGCCCTGCGATCGGGTCGTCGCTGCCGGGTCCGGGATGAATAGTGCCCGGCTGGTGGGCTGGTTTCATGATCGTGCGCGTGGCGTTCCGGGAAACCGGAACGCCACGCGCACGATCACCGCGATGCCGCCCGAGCGCGGGCGGTTTGTCCGGTTTGCGGGATGCCGGTGCGGCGGCGTGGCCGGGGCAGGGTCTGGGTGAG
>DASXDG010000215.1:0-9750 GCA_036490795.1 Streptosporangiaceae bacterium | reverse complement strand
TCACCTGGTGATCACGCCGACGATGCTCGCCGAACTGCTGACATTGGTCAAGCGCGGTGAGCTGAACGGTTGACCCGCGTTCGGGTAGGCACCGTGATCGAGGACCCCTAGCGGCTAGGCCGCGACGACACGACGAGTTCGACCGCGGGATCGAAGGAGATCTCGGGAGTGCCGCAGGCCATCGGGTCCGCGCGTTCCCATGGTCGCTGGAATGACAGGAAGGGCGCCTCTTCGGCCATCCAGTCGCGCAAGTCCCGCACGGTGGGCGACTCGCCTGGCTGTCCGACGCGGGCCAGGCTGCGGCGCTCGGTTTCGCGTTCACCGGCCTGAACCCAGAGCGACGCGCCGGCGAAGTGCCCGGCTTCGCGGCGGGCGGCACCGGCCCCTTCGACGATGAGCAGCGGACAGCCAGCCGGCACCACGATCGCGCCCTCCCGCTGCCGGTATGCATGACAGCCGGCCCCGCGACCGCGTCCCGCAGCCGGGCGGCCAGGGTAGTTTTGCCACTGGAGCTGCGCCCGTCCACGGTCAGCACGACCGGGCGGCGACTGGCGCCCCTGGCCTGGCCGAACTCAAAGCAGCGCGGCGGCGACATCAGTGATTAGCTGAGCATGCCACCGCGCGGCTTCCGGCTCTTCCGGGGATAGCTGCAGTGCCACGATGACCAGTGTTACCCATGCCCAGCTGTCATTCACCCCGAGTGAGTTCGGGCCGGTCTGGCATCATGGGTCCGGTATTGACGATGCGGTGATGGGGCGGGAACGGTGAGCGAGATCGAGGTGGCCATCGGCCCTGGGCCGTCCGGTTACCAGGTCGACGTCGTGCGCTTCCGGCACGTCGGCGTGCCCGCCGCGGCCGCGCCGCTAACCATCACTCCCCCGCTGCGCCTGCTCGGCGTCGTCTCATCCCCGCGCGACCTGACCCCGCTCGACACCGAGAAGGAGAAGGAGCAGCTCAGTACCGCCCTGTCCCGGCTGACTTCCGCCGGGCTAGTCGAACTGGCCTGGGCGCCGTCCGCGACCTGGGCAGACCTGCACGAAACGCTGCTCGGCGGCTCCTGGCACGTCGTCCACTACATCGGCCACGGCGACTTCGACCCCGGCCACGACGTAGGCGTGCTGGCCCTCACCGGTGAGAACGGCCGCATGCACATGGTCGACGGAAGTCGATTTGTCGACTTGCTACGCCAGGCGCGCCCGGTTCCGCGGCTAGTGGTGCTGAACTCATGCTCGGGTGCGGCGAGCAGCGTGACCGACCTGTTCTCGGGAACGGCGGCGGCTCTGGTGCGCGGTGGTGTGACGGCGGTCGCCGCCATGCAGTACGAGATCACTGACGACGCCGCGATCGCGTTCGCCCGCGGCTTCTACAGCGCGATAGCCCGCGGCCGGGGAGTCGATGAGGCGGTCTCCAGCGCCCGTGTCGCCATCCTCGGCCTCAGCGGCCGGACCCTGGAATGGGTCACCCCGGTCCTCTATCTGCGCGGCGACGACGCCCACCTGTTCACAAGGTCATCCGGACCCACCGCAGCGTCCGCCCGGCCGGACTCTTCCCAACAGGCTCCCAGCCGTCCGCGCACTCGCAGCCCAGACCGCGTAGTCAGAACGCTAGTCGGCCACACCAACACAGTCTGGGACGTCGCGTTCAGCCCCGATAGCACCCTCCTCGCCACCGCCAGCCACGACAAAACCGCCCGGCTGTGGGACATCCGGTGACCGCCGTTTACGGGATCCGGCATCACGGGCCGGGGTCGGCCAGGTCGCTGCGGGCCGCGCTGGAGGAACAGAAACCGGACCTGATCTTGATCGAGGGGCCGCCGGAGGCGGACGCGCTGGTCCCGCTGGTGGCCGACCCGGATATGTGGCCGCCGGTGGCGCTGCTCGCCTACGTCCCTGGCGAGCAGAGCCAGGCCGCGTTCTGGCCGTTCGCTGAGTTCTCGCCGGAGTGGCAGGCGATGCGGTACGCGACCCTGATCAGGATCCCGGTGCGGTTCTGCGACCTGCCGGCCGCGCACCAGCTCGCCCTGAACGATGACCGCGGCAGACCGAGGACCAGCACGGACCCGATCGCCGAACTGGCCACCGCCGCCGGATACGACGACCCGGAACGCTGGTGGGAAGACGTCGTCGAGCACGTTCCCGCCACCACCGTGTTCGACGCGATCGCCGAGGCGATCGGGTTCCTGCGCGAGGAGGTGGATGAGCGCGACCTGGTCCGCGAGGCGTACATGCGCAAGACGCTGCGCGCCGCGATCAAGGACGGCTACCGGAACATCGCGGTGGTCTGCGGTGCCTGGCACGTACCCGCGCTGACCGGGCCGTTGCCGCCCGCCAGTCACGACGACCGGCTGCTGCGCGGGCTGGCCAAGGTGAAGGCCGCGATGACCTGGGTGCCGTGGACGTACGGGCGGCTGGCGTTCGCGTCCGGCTACGGCGCCGGCGTCCGCTCCCCCGGCTGGTACGACCACCTGTTCGCGACGACCGCGAGCCCGATCGAGAGCTGGCTGGCCCGTGCCGCCGGCGTGCTCCGCGACGAGGGCATCCCGGTCTCGCCCGCGCACGTGATCGAAGCCACCAGGCTCGCCGACGCGCTCGCCGCCCTGCGCGGCCGGCCACTGGCGGGTCTGGAGGAAGTGAGCCAAGCAGCACAGGCCGTTCTGGCCGACGGCTCCGAACTGCTGCTCGCCCTCATCCAGCGGAAACTGGTGGTCGGCGAGCGGCTGGGCACGGTCCCCCCGGCGACGCCGATGGTGCCGCTGCAGCAGGACCTCCAGCGGCAGCAGCGGACGCTGCGGCTGCGCCCGGAGGCGGTCACCAAGGACCACGACCTCGACCTGCGCAAGCCGACCGACCTGGCGCGGAGTCACCTGCTGCACCGGCTGCAGTTGCTCCGCGTGCCGTGGGGCACGCCCAGCCAGGGCCGGACCGGGCACATCGGCACGTTCCGCGAAAGCTGGCAGCTGACCTGGCGGCCCGAACTCGACCTTTCGCTGATCGAGGCCAGCATGTGGGGCAGCACTGTCGAGTCCGCGGCGGTCGCGCGCGCCAAGTCGCTGGCCGCCCGGTCGTCCGCGCTGGACGAGCTGACCGCGCTGACCGAACGGTGCCTGCTCGCCGACCTCGCCAGTGGTGAGCACAGTGCGCTGGCCGCCGTGCTCACCGCGGTCAAGGAACGCGCCGCCCTGGACACCGACGTCGCGCACCTGATGGCGGCGCTGCCCGCCTTGGTCCGCGCCGCCCGGTACGGCGACGTGCGCGGCACCGACCCGGCGCGGCTCGGCGAGGTAGCCGCCGACATGATCATCCGGGTGTGCGCCGGCCTGCCCGCCGCGGTCGCCTCCCTGGACCAGGACGCCGCACGGGTCATGCGCGAGCGGATCGACGCCGTGCACTCGGCCACCTCGCTGCTCGGCGACCCGGTGAGCCGGGACCGCTGGCTCACCACTCTCACCAGAGTGGCACTGCCGCCCAAGACAGTGCCACCGCTGATCGGCGGCCGGGTGGCCCGGCTGCTGCTCGACGCGGAGCGGATCACCATCGACGAGGCGGCGGCACAGATGACCCGCGAGCTGTCCGCCGGCGCCCTGCCCCCGGTGGCGGCAGGCTGGGTGGAGGGGTTCCTCTCCGGCAGCGGGCTCCTGCTGGTGCACGACGAACGGCTGCTCCGGCTGACCGACACCTGGCTGGCCGGACTCGACGCGGACACGTTCCAGGCAGTGCTGCCCGCGCTGCGCCGGACGTTCGGCACGTTCGCACCACCCGAGCGCCGCGCCATCGGAGAACGAGCGGTCCGCCTCGGCGACGTCCAGCGTCCCGATAGCGGCCAGCAACCGGACACCGATGACTACGACATCGAGCGTGCCGCGGCCGCGGTCCGCACCGTCGCCGACATCCTGGGCCTGGCCTCATGAGCACCCCAGCGAGCGAAGAAACGGCGAGCGAGCGCATAAGAAGATGGCGGATGGCGCTTGGCGGCGGCGATGACGGCACCGGGATGCCGCTGACCGGCGACGACGCGCGGATCGACGCGGCGCTAGGCGCGCTGTACGACTCGCAGGGCGGGTCCGGCGAACCGGAACGGACCAGCCGTAAGCGCAGCGCCGGCCTGGGCGCGTCCGCCCCGAGCGTGGCCCGCTGGCTCGGCGACATCCGCACGTATTTCCCGGTCAGCGTCGTTCAGGTGATGCAGAAGGACGCGATTGACCGTCTCGGCCTGACCAGGCTGCTGCTCGAGCCGGAGATGCTGGAGGCGGTCGAGCCTGACGTGCACCTGGTCGGCACGCTGCTGTCGCTGAACAAGGTCATCCCCGAGCAGGCCCGCGAGACCGCGCGCGCCGTGGTGCGCACGGTGACCACGGACCTGGAACGGCGCCTGGCGCAGCGGACCCGCGCCGCCGTGACCGGAGCGCTGAACAGGGCCAGCCGCACCAGCAGGCCGCGCCGCCCGTCCGACATCGACTGGAACCGGACGATCCGCGCCAACCTGAAGAACTACCTGCCCGAGCACCGCACGGTGGTGCCGGAACGCCTCACTGGCTACGCGCGCAAGCAGCAGGCCATCGCCCGCGAGGTCATCTTGTGCCTGGACCAGAGCGGGTCGATGGCGTCCTCGGTGGTGTACGCCGGGGTGTTCGGCGCCGTGCTGGCCTCGATCCGGTCGCTGCGCACGTCCGTGGTCGCGTTCGACACCGCCGTGGTGGACCTGACCGAGAAACTGACCGACCCGGTGGATGTGCTGTTCGGCACCCAGCTGGGCGGGGGCACCGATATCAACCGGGCCATCGCCTACTGCCAGCGGCTGATCACCCGTCCGGCCAACACGATCCTCATCCTGGTCAGTGACCTGTTCGAGGG
Organism: Streptosporangiaceae bacterium; assembly: GCA_036490795.1. Classification (GTDB taxonomy): domain Bacteria; phylum Actinomycetota; class Actinomycetes; order Streptosporangiales; family Streptosporangiaceae; genus JAFARZ01. The sequence continues at coordinate 4,900 of DASXDG010000215.1, read as the reverse complement.
CGGCAACGCCGGTGAGATGCTGTCCCGCGTCGCCGACCTGAAAGCGGCCGGCGCGCAGGTCATCGCCCTGCTCGCGCTGAACGACGACGGCGCACCCGGCTACGACCACGACATCGCGGCCGAACTCGCCGAACTGGGCGTCCCCGCCTTCGCCTGCACACCGGACGCGTTCCCCGAACTGATGGCCGCGGCCATCGAACGCCGGGACATCACCGCCTGGGCGGCCGCCCGGTCAGTGAGCTAGTCCCCCGCGGCTTGCCGCTGAATAGGTCCGGCCGTCCGCTTCGGTCATGCCGGCAATAGAAGCGGACTTCGCTTCCGTGTGGGTGGCACATGGTTCGAGCATGTGCGCAACAGAGTGGGTAACCGCGTGAAGTACGCGTGGTCGCGGGCTGCCGGAGGGCCGACGCTGAATTGCAGGACGCAATGCAGCGTTCCCGAGATATGGAGGATAAATGGGTAATCCGGGCTCGACTATCGCGGGACGAGTGCGTAAAGCGCGTTCGGTCTGGGCGATGGCTTTCGTCCTTGCTCTCCTAGGCGCCTTTTCCCTCTCGCTGGGCACCGCCACCCGGGCCTTCGCGGATCCGTCGAACGCCGGCGGTGTGTCGATCGACGCCGGCGGCTCGGGTGACGGCGGGTCGTTCGCCGCGGACGAGTACTACTCCGGCGGCTTGACCGCTTCCAACACGACCGGGTCGAACGGCGACATCGACTTCTCCGGGACGGTGACGCACCCGATCCCGCAGGCGGACTGGAACACCTACCGGTACCTGGGCAACACCTACACGATCCCGGACCTCGTTCCTGGTGGCTCCTACCAGGTTCGGATGTACTTCCTGGACTGGTACTTCACCCAGACCGGGAAGCGGGTATTCAACGTCGCCATCAACGGCACCACCGCGCTGTCCGACTTCGACATCGTCCAAGCCGCCGCCAACGCGGGCGGAGACGGCACCCACATCGGAGTCGAGGAAGACTTCACCGAGACCGCCGACGCCAGCGGTGATGTCACCATCGCGTTCACCCAGGGTTCGGAAGACCAGCCTATGGTCAACGCCATCGCCGTGGTCCCGCAGCCCGTCAACGCGGACGGTGTGTCGATCGACGCCGGCGGCTCGGGTGACGGCGGGTCGTTCGCCGCGGACGAGTACTACTCATCCAGCCTGACGGCCTCGAACACGACCGGGTCGAACGGCGACATCGACTTCTCCGGCACAGTGACGCACCCGATCCCGCAGGCGGACTGGAACACCTACCGGTACCTGGCGACCGACTACACGATCCCGGGCCTTACGCCTGGCGGCTCCTACCAGGTGAGGCTCTACTTCCTGGACTGGTACTTCACCCAGACCGGGCAACGGGTATTCAACGTCGCCATCAACGGCACCACCGCGCTGTCCGACTTCGACATCGTCCAAGCCGCCGCCAACGCAGGCGGAGACGGCACCCACATCGGAGTCGAGGAAGACTTCACCGAGACCGCCGACACGAACGGCGTCATCACCATCGCATTCAGCCAAGGCTCAGCAAACCAGCCGCTGGTCAACGCCATCGCGGTCGTGCCCTCTTCCTGAGCCCGCGGGCTCAGGCCCCTCGATCACATCGCTTGTTCCCCGCCGGCGCGACGTGGCGGGGAACAAGCTATCGGCATTCCTGGCCTGCGGAGGCGGCACACTCCAGGCACACTCTGGCCACACAATCACCCCACACACTTACCCACATACTTGCTAGCCGCGCACCCTCGTCGTCCATCGGCGGATGTGTTAGCGTAATCGCCAGCACGACCTAATCCGCGTGCTCAAGGCGGTAATAGATGGATGCGGCAGATGATAGATCATTTGGCGCGTTGCTTAGGGAATTCCGGCTAGCGGCCCGTCTCTCACAGGAGGCGCTGGCCGAACGGGCCGCCATGAGCGCCCGCGGGATTAGTGATCTCGAACGGGGTATTCACCGGGCTCCTTATCAGCAGACGGTAAACCTGCTGGTCGATGCCCTCGGTCTCGATCGCGGACAGCGGGCGCTGATGGCGGCCGCGGCGCGGCGGACTGGGCGAATGGCCGCTGTCCCGCCCCGCCCGCAGACTTCGCCGCGGCACAATCTGCCGGAAGAGGCCACCTCCTTCGTCGGCCGGGCAGCCGAGCTCGCGATGCTCAAGGACCTGCTGCAGCGCCCGCAGGTCCGCCTGGTGACTCTCACCGGCCCGGGTGGCAGCGGGAAAACACGACTGGCGTTGCGTGCCGCCGCGAACCTCCTCGGTGAGTTCACTGACGGCGTGTGCTTTGTCTCGCTCGCCGCGCTCACCGATCCGCAGGTCGTGCCCTCCGCCATCGCCGCCGCCCTGGCACTGCGGGAGCAGGAAGGGCGCGGTCCGATGGACGTCGTGCTGGATTACCTCAGCGACCGCAACCTGCTTCTCGTGCTGGACAACGTCGAACATCTGCCAGACGCTTCCGAGCTGCTGCCCGAACTGCTCGAGCATTGCCCGAAGCTCCATCTGCTGGTGACCAGCCGCGCGGTGCTGCGCTTGTCCTGGGAGTTCATCTTTGAGGTGCAGCCGCTGGCGGTGCCCGATCCCGGCAGCAGCATCGATCTGCAGACGCTGTCGCGTTATGAGGGTGTCGCCCTGTTCGTCGAGCGGGCGACGGCTGCCGATCCCGCCTTCGCCGTGACCGGGCCGGACGCGTCGGCGGTCGCTGAGATCTGCTCCCGCCTCGATGGCCTGCCCCTCGCCATCGAGCTGGCCGCCGCCCGCTTGCGGGTCCTGCCGCCGCGGTCGCTGCTCGGCCGGCTGTCCAACCGGCTGACATTCCTCACCGGCGGGGCCAGGGACCAGCCCACCCGGCAGCAAACGCTGCGGGCAGCGATCGACTGGAGCTACAGCCTGCTCGACGATAGAGAGCAACGGCTCTTCGCACGGCTGGCAGTGTTCGCCGGAGGCTGCACCCTGGAGGCGGCGGAGGTTGTCGGTGCCCTCGGGAACGATGCGCGAGACGGCGACGCGGGCTGGGTCCTGGACTGCGCGGCCTCGCTGATCGACAAGAGCCTGCTGCGGCGCAACGATCTGGCGGCCTCCGCGGAGCCGCACCTGCGGATGCTGGACACGATCCGCGAGTACGCCCTGGAACGGCTTGTCGACAGCGGCGAGGAGGCGATTGTCAGGCGCCAGCACGCCACCTACTTCCGCACCGTCGCCGAACAGGCCGCCGCCGAATTCAACGGGCCCCGCCGGGCAGCTTGGCTGGACCGCCTGGAGGACGAGCACGACAACCTGCGAGCCGCCTTGCGGTGGGCAAGAGAGCAGGGGGACGCGCGGATCGGCCTGCGCCTGGCCGTGGCACTGGAGCAGTTCTGGGAGCTGCGAGGCTATCTCAGCGAGGGGGCACGGTGGCTGGCGGAGCTGCTGGCGATCGCGTCGGACGAGGAGCCGGAGCTCAGAGCGGCGGCGCTGCGGATCGCGGGAAACCGGACCTTCGCCTTCGACATCTCCAGCGCCGCGGAACTGACCGAGCAGAGCCTGGCCCTCTACCGGCAACTCGCCGACGAGCGTGGTGCGGCCGAGGCGCTGTACCAGCGTGGACTGGTCGCTTTCTACCAGGCCGACTACGGGCGTGCGGCGGATTGCCTAGCGGAAAGCCTGGCGCTGGCCCGCGGACTCGGGGACACCAACCTGGTGAGCCGCTCGCTCTGGTCGCTGGCATGGCCGGGCAGCGGACAGGACGACATCTCTGGTGACATCGCGGAGACGAAGAAACTAGCGGAAGAAAGCCTAGAGCGATCCCGGCAGCTCAAGGATCCCAAAGGAGTGTGCGCCGCGCTGGAGGCCCTCCTGTACGTGGCCCGGATGGAGGGCGACCCGGCCAGGGTGCAGTTCCTGATAGAGGAGTTCCTGGCGCAGTTGCGCCACAGCGACCTGCACCCGGACGCGGACGTCCGGGAGCGCCTGGAGCGCATCGTGTTCGAGATTGAGCGCATGGCGATCGAGACACCACCGCTCGGAACGCACGAGCAGGCGATGGCCCTGCTTGAAGCGGGTCTCGCGCTCAGCCTGCGCGAAGGAGACCGTCGTGCCGCCGCCCACCTCGATGTCACGCTGGCTCTGTTCGCCCGCGAACAGGGCTCGTACGCGCAGGCGGAATCGCTGCTGCAGGAGAGCCTGGTGGTCTTCCGTGAACTCGAGGAAGTGACGGGAATCGCCAGAACCCTGATCGGGCTGGCAGACGTGGCCCGTGACCGAGGAGACAGCGAGCGGGGAATCGCGTTCTCGCGGGAGGGTCTGGCCCGGGCACGTGAATGCGGCGACGTCCTGCTGACCGGCTACGCCCTGCACAACATGGGGGTGGCAGCGTGGCAGCATGGCGATCATACCCAGGCGAATTCGTTGTTCGCGGCCGCGCTCATATCGCTGGACCAGCGCGGCGAAGCCGAGGCCGAGGTGCTCGCCAGCATCGGGCTCATGGCGCTGGACCAGCAGGATTTCTCCGCCGCCAGGAAGGCGTTCACCGAAAGCCTGCGGATCGGGCGGACGCGCAGTATCCCCTGGCTTGCCTCAACGGACCTGGGGGGACTCGGCGCGGTGGCGGCCGGACAGGGCGAGGCGGAGCTGGCGGCGCGGCTCTACGGCACGGCGGACGCGATCAGGGCGTCCTGCGGAACGCCCGTCCGGCCAAGTCACCAGGAGATATATGACCGGGGTGTCACGGCGGCCAAGCTGCTCCTCGGCCCGGACGAATTCACCCGCGCCTATCAGCGAGGCCGAGCCACGCCAGCAGAACAGATGATCAGTGACGCGCTCTGCTGAGGGTTGTCAGCCGGCGCTGGCCAGCGCTACCAGAAGGTGATCAGCGTGGTGACCGAGCCGGGCCGCACCCGGGAGACCTGTACGAGGCCATAGCGCGGC
>DASXDG010000214.1:0-11479 GCA_036490795.1 Streptosporangiaceae bacterium | reverse complement strand
GTCCGCGAGCGCGGCCAGCCGCGGCTCAGGCGCCGCGCTGTCATGCGGCTGGCCCTGCCCGAACCCGCCACCGGGACCGGCATGGACACCCGGCACCGGACCCGCGCCGGGCAGGTGCGCCCACCCGGTACCGATCCCGGCTGCCAGCAGCGTCTCCCGCCACTCCGCATCATCCTTGCCCTCAGCCTCAGCCAGGCCCGCGACCGCGTCCAGATCCCCGGCCCAGCTCTGCGGGTCCTCCGGATCAGGCGGACACGACTCCGGATCCAGCCACTCCGGCGGCACCTCCCCCGCCCGCGCCTCGCACAACACCATCCAGGTGGCGTCATCGAGGGGATCCGCCACCGCCCGCCCCGGACCAGGAGACCGGGCCACGACACCACCCCCCGTTCTTCCTGGGAGTCCTTTCCTTACTTACTTCGAATTCTCTCACGGATGAATCGAAAAAGCAAGCTATATGGACCTGCTGATCAGCTGTTTATTAGGAGAAATATCGCAACAAAGAGGGTAAATCGCGCCAAGTGGACAGGTGGGCCAGTACGCCGGCCGCGCGACCTGGCCGGTGATGACCGGGAACACGGCATCTAGGGTGGGAATCGTGCAGATACGACCGCTGCGGGCAGACGACGACATGGATGCTCAGGCTGACCTGACGGAGCAGGCGTTCGGGACGCTGAGCGCGGATGCGCGCGGGGTCTGGCTTCAGCGGCTGGAGCATGTGATCGAGGGCGGGACGGCGTTCGGGGCGTTCGACGGCGGCCGGGTGGTCGGCGGAGCTGTGTTCTTCGACATGCGGCAGTGGTGGTGCGGGCGTGCGGTCCCCCTGGCCGGTGTCGGCAACGTGCAGGTCGCGCCCGAGGAACGCGGGCGGGGGACCGGTCGCGCGATGATGACGAGGGTTCTCGACGAGATTGCCGCGCGCGGCTTCCCGTTGTCGGTGCTGTCCCCGGCGACGATGCCGATTTACCGGTCGCTTGGCTGGGAACTGGCCGGCGGCCGGTATGCGATCACCGTTCCATCCCGGTCTCTTCGTGACCTGATCCCGCCCGATATCGCAGCCGGGTCCGAACGGCCGGCCGTCCGGCGCGTCGGCCCGGCTGACGCGCAGGACGCGATCGACGTGATGAGCCGCATTCACGAGGCGGGCCGGCACTGCGGGCCCATCACCTGGGATGCGACGGGCGCCGCCATCAACCTGGCCAGGCCCGGCTATTACTCGTACCTGTGTGACGACGGATTCCTCGCCTACCGCTGGCATAACGGCAGTGACGAGATGTTCGTGGAGCGGATGCAGGCCGCCTCGCCTGATGCGTTGCGCGGACTGGTGGCCGTCATCTCGTCCCACGCCTCCATCGCCGACTCGGTACAGGGCTGGATCAATCCCGCGGATCCCATCTGGTGGCTGACCCGGGAGCGCGACGCGACCATCAGGAGCCGCAAGATGTGGATGCTGCGCGTCGTGGACGCGCCCGCCGCGATCGCCGCGCGCGGCTTCCCGCCGGCCGTGTCCATGCGGATGCCGTTGAGCATCGCTGATCAGTCTCGTCCAGCTAATTCCGGTACCTGGATGCTGAACGTCGCCAACGGCAAGGGCGAACTGGACGCCGTAGCGGCCACTCCGGCCGAGGACGCCGCGATGCTGACCCTCGGCGCGCGAGGTCTGGCGGCGCTGTACGCCGGAACGCCCGTCGTGAGCCTGCGCCTGGCCGGCCTGGCCGCGGGCGGAGATCGGGACGCCGACGCCGCGCTCGACGCCGCATTCACCGCGAACGCCTACATCCTCGACACGTTCTGAACGATCCGCGCTCGGCGGCCGGGGACACGCCGCGCTGGGTGCGGGACCTGGCAAGCCAGGCGCGGTAAGTTCGGGGCGAACAGATGTTCAGTCCTTCGGATGGAGCGGACCGGCGTGCCCCTGACCTTCGCGCGACAGCCGATCAGGGTCCTCGGCGTCGATCCGGGACTCACCAGATGTGGTCTGGGTGTCGTGGACGGTGCGCCGGGCCGGGCGCCCGCGCTGGTCCGGGTAGGGGTGATCCGCACACCGGCGAACGACGACATCGCTGCCCGGCTGCTGGCCATCGAGGTCGGGATCGAGGAATGGCTTGACGCCTGCCGGCCGGACGGGGTGGCCGTCGAGCGTGTTTTCGCGCAGCAGAATGTCCGCACGGTCATGGGTACGGCCCAGGCCGGCGCGGTGGCCATCGTCTGCGCCGCCCGGCGCGGCATCCCGGTAGGCCTGCACACGCCGAGTGAGGTCAAGGCCGCGGTAACCGGAAACGGCCGCGCGGGCAAGGCTCAGGTCGCCACAATGGTCACCAGGCTGCTCCGGCTGACCGAGCGACCCCGGCCCGCCGACGCAGCGGACGCGCTCGCGCTGGCGATCTGCCACCTGTGGCGCAGTGGTCAGAACAGCCGGCTGCTGCGCGCCGCAACCGTCGCGCAGGCTCGTGCAGCGATGGCGGCCCCAGGTGCGGGTGGCGCGGCGAGAACTGCCGCGGGCCCTGTCGCAGGAAGGTAGAAGGTAGGCAGATGATCGCGCACCTAGCTGGTACGGTCGCGGCGATATCGCCGGATGGCGCCGTGGTGGATGTGGGCGGCGTCGGCATGCGGGTGCTGTGCACGCCCGGCACCCTGGCGACGCTGAAGCAGGGGGAGCGCGCCCAGCTCGCCACCTCACTGGCCGTCAAGGAAGACTCGCTGACCCTCTACGGCTTCGCGTCCGACGATGAACGGAACGTATTCGAGCTGTTGCAATCGGCGAAGGGCGTCGGTGCGAGCCTGGCCCTGGCCATCCTCGCGGTGCACGCCCCCGACGCCCTGCGCCGCGCCGTGGCCACCGAGGACATCAACGCGCTGACGCTCGTGCCCCGCATCGGCAAGAAGGGGGCGCAGCAGATCCTGCTCGACATGAAGGACCGCCTCGGTCCGCCCGGAGACAGCGACGGCGGGCTGCCGGGCAGCAGGCCGTCGGCGCGGGTGCCATCCTGGCGGGACCAGGTGCAGTCCGGTCTGGTGAACCTCGGCTGGTCGGCCCGCGACGCGGACCTGGCGATAGCGGCCCTCGAAGAGGACGGCACGGTCAGCGGCGATCAGGTGGACATCGCGGGCGCCCTGCGTGCGGCGCTACGGAGGCTTAGCAAGCAGTGACGGACAGTAGCGACCAGTGGGCGGCTGATTCCCTGGCCAAGGCCGAGGAGGCCGAGCTCGCGGCGCGTCGCGAGGACCTGGTGTCACCGCTGGCCGAGGCGGACGAATGGGACGTCGAAGGCGCGCTGCGGCCCAAGCGGCTCGACGACTTCACCGGGCAGGCCCGGGTCCGCGAACAGCTGTCGCTGCTGCTGCAGAGCGCGCTGCGCCGGGGCAGGGCACCGGATCACGTGCTGCTGTCCGGGCCTCCGGGCCTGGGCAAGACCACGATGGCGATGATCATCGCGGCCGAGCTCGGCGTGCCGCTGCGCCAGACCAGCGGTCCCGCCATCGAGCGATCGGGGGATCTGGCCTCCTTGCTGTCTCAGCTCAGCGAGGGCGAGGTCCTGTTCATCGACGAAATTCACCGCCTCGCCCGGCCCGCCGAGGAAATGCTCTATCTGGCGATGGAGGATTTCCGGGTAGACGTGATCGTCGGCAAAGGCCCGGGTGCCACCGCAATTCCGCTGGAAATTGCGCCGTTTACCCTGGTGGGGGCCACAACTCGGGAAGGACTTCTGCCCGCGCCACTGCGCGACAGGTTCGGTTTCCCGGCGCGGCTGGACTTTTATCAGCCTGCCGAGCTTGAGCAGATCATCCGGCGTTCGGCCGGGCTGCTGGGCGTTACGATCACCGACGATGCCGCCGTGGAACTGTCCCTGAGGTCTCGCGGGACACCGCGGATCGCCAACCGGCTGCTCCGCCGGGTCAGGGATTATGCCGAGGTGCGGGCCGACGGGGTGGTCACGAGGGAACTTACCAACATCGCTCTGGAGTTGTACGAGGTGGATGAGCACGGCCTGGACCGCCTGGACAGGGGGGTTCTGGACGCGCTGGTCCGCAGGTTCGGTGGCGGTCCGGTCGGGCTGTCCACGCTAGCGGTGGCGGTAGGCGAGGAGGCGGAAACCGTGGAGGTAGTGGCGGAGCCGTTCCTCGTCCGGTGCGGCTTGCTGGCGCGGACTCCCCGTGGCCGGGTGGCTACAGCGGCTGGATGGGCTCACCTGGGCCTGACCCCGCCGCCTGGTCTCGGTGAGGCCCCAACCTTGTTTGAATAACGTTAATCAGGCACCTGCGGCGCGAGCTGGTCACGATCATCAAGCAAAACGTCGTAGCCTGTTGGAGCGCGGACAAACCAAGGCTAAACTTCGGCAGTTGGTCAATGGCCCCTCGCCGACCACGCGCAGATAGCCCAACTGGAAGGATGCCCCTACCATGGGGATTATCGCAGCCGCTGAGGCGGCCACCTCGACCTCGTCGCACTCAAACAGCTCGGTCGAGTTCCTCCTGCTCATCGTCCTTATGGTCGTGGGCGTTTACTTCCTGATGATCAGGCCGCAGAAGCGCCGTGCGCAGCAGGCGCAGCAGCGGCAGAGCACTGTCTCGCCGGGGGCACAGGTCCGGACCACCGCTGGCATGTACGCCACCGTGGTCGAGGTCGATGGTGACGACTTGCTGCTCGAGATAGCACCGGGCGTCGAGGTCCGGTACATGAAGCGGGCCGTCATGGAGGTCATCACCCCGGGCGATGAGACCGTGGCCGACGATAACGCCGAGTACGAGGGCGATGACGCTACGTCAGAAGATGACGACGTTAACGGCGTGCACGACGATGACATCGACTCGCACGAGGACATCGACAACGACCTCGAGGAGCGGGCGAGCGCCAACGGCAGCAAGGCAAAGTCCGACAGCGACGTGTTCTGACCGAACCTAACAGGCAGGCGTAAGACAAGTGGCACCTCCAGCGAAGAGCGGCCCGCATCCAGGGCGGGCGCTCGCGGTACTCGGCGCGCTCATTGTGATCATGCTCCTGGGCATCGTGGGCGGGAATCTGCTCAACCCTGGCCATTGGCACAAGGACTTTAAGGTCAATCTCGGGCTCGACCTGTCCAGTGGCACGCAGGTGACGATGAAGGCGTCGACACTTGACGGCGGGCAACCCTCCAGCGCCGACATGAAGTCGGCGCAGACGATCATCATCGACCGGGTCAACGGCACCGGTAACTCCGGCGCCCAGGTGCAGACTCAGGGCAGCGACGACCTTGTGGTGTCGATCCCCGGGCAGGCCGCCAAGCAGACCGAGAACCTGGTGAGCACCACGGCGCTGCTGATGTTCCGCCACGTGCTGCTGTACGAGGGGTATACCGGGACGTCGACCGGATCAACCGCCACGCCCAGTCCCAGCGCCACGCCCAGCGCGAGCACCGGTGCCACCCCGTCCGCGACTGCCAAGCCCTCCGCGACATCGTCGCCCAGCGCCACGAGCACCGCCAAGACGACCGCGAAGATCGTCTCGGACGCCGCGAATGCCACCCCGACGCCGACGGCGTCTGCCTCGTCCACGGCACCAGCCACGACCAGTCCGAGCCCGTCGCCGAGCGCCAGCGCGTCGGCGCCCGCCACCGCCACCAGCGGCGCCAGCGGTGACGCGACCCTGGTGAACAAGAAGACGATGGCGCTGTTCAACAAGCTGGTCTGCAAGCCGGGTGAGAGCGCGGCTAAGTGGCAGGCGCAGGTCGGCTACACGGACGGGGAGTACGACGTCCCCGGGGACCAGATCGTCGCCTGTGACACCAGTGGCAACAAGTACGTGCTCGACGTGGCCAAGGTTCAGGGCACCGAGGTGACTAGCGCGGACGCCGAGTACTCCACGACCGACGATGAGTGGCAGGTCGTGCTTGGCTTCAACGGCGCGGGCAGCGACGCCTTCGGCACCCTCACCACCGACGTGTACAACAAGTATTTCGCCGACAGCACCACCAACCAGGATGACGCGGTGCTGAACCAGGTGGCCATCGTGCTGGACGGCACCGTGGTGTCTTCGGACTCGATCGACCAGCCGATTACCGGCGGCCAGGTGCAGATCTCCGGTTCGACCGTCACCCAGGCATACGCCACTCAGGTCGCGGAAGACCTGAAGTACGGGTCGCTGCCGCTGCGGTTCTCGATCGTCGACGTTTCGTCGGTGTCGGCGCAGCTCGGCCATGCCCAGCTGAACGGCGGCTTGCTCGCGGCCGGGATCGGGCTGCTCCTCGTCGTGATCTACTCGTTCCTGTACTACCGCGGCCTGTCCCTGGTATCGATCTCCAGCCTGGCGGTCGCCACCCTGCTCGGTTACCTCGGCATCGTGCTGCTGTGTAAGTACCAGAGCTTCACGCTGGACCTGACCGGTATCGCCGGCCTGATCGTGGCGATCGGTATCACGGCGGACTCGTTCGTGGTGTTCTTCGAACGATTGCGTGACGAAGTCCGGGAAGGCAAACAGCTCAGGCCCGCCGTGGAGGCGGGCTGGAGGCGGGCCCGCCGGACCATCCTGGTCTCGGACACGGTGACGTTCCTCGCGGCCCTGCTGCTCTACTACTTCTCCATCGGAGACGTGAAGGGCTTCGCGTTCACGCTGGGACTGACCACGATCATCGACGTGCTGGTCGTGTTCACCTTCACCAAGCCGCTGCTGACGCTGTTCGCGCGGACCAAGTTCTACAGCAACGGTAACCGCTGGTCCGGGCTTGACCCGGCTCGGCTCGGCGCCCGGACCCCGTGGCGTTCGTCGGTGCGGCGGAACCCGGCGCGTGCCCGCGCCATCACGTCGACGCGTACCACCTCCGGGGAGGCCTGATGTCCCGCATAACCGAGGTAGGTGGCAGGCTCTATCGTGGTGAGCTCTCCATCAACTTCGTCGACCGGCGGAAGATGTGGTATGCCATCTCCGCCGTCATCCTGCTGATCAGCATCGTCGCGGTCATAGTCCGCGGGCTCGCCTTCAGCGTCGACTTCAAGGGCGGCGCGACCTTCCAGTTCTACGCGCCGAGCGCGTCGGTCAGCCAGGTGCAGACCGCGGTCAACGACGCGGGCGTGTCCGGCGCGGTCGTGCAGCACGTGACCGGCGCGAAGGTCAACTACCAGGTGCAGACCAAGGACCTGAGCACTCAGGTGCAGCAGCAGGTCATCAGCGACCTGGGGAGCAAAGCCGGCGCGAGTAACGTCAACGTCCAGTTCGTCGGTCCGAGCTGGGGGAGCCAGATCACCGGCAAGGCGATCGAGGCGCTGATCGCATTCCTCATCGTGATCGTCATCTACCTGTCGATAGCGTTCGAATGGAAGATGGCGGTCGCGTCCTTCGTGGCACTGCTGCACACCATCGTGATTACCATCGGTGTCTACGCGCTCGCAGGATTCCAGGTCAGCCCCGCCACCGTCATCGGCTTCCTGACCATCTTGGGATACGCGCTCTACGACACCGTGGTGGTGTTCGACAAGGTCCGCGAGAATACCGCCGGCATTCTCGGCGGGTCCAGACAGACCTATAGCGAGGCGGCGAACCTGGCGCTGAACCAGACGCTGGTCAGGTCGATCAACACCTCGCTGATCGCTATCCTTCCCGTCACCTCCATCCTGGTCGTGTCGCTGGTCTCGCTCGCTCCCGGTAACGAGCTATCCGACCTGGCGCTGGTGCTGCTTGTCGGTATCCTGTCCGGTGCCTACGCGTCGATCTGCATCGCGACGCCTGTGCTCGCTCAGCTCAAGGAACGCGAACCGCAGTACCAGGCCCTGGCCAAGCGGGTCGCGTTGCGCTCCAGCGGCGGCCGGGCCGCCAAGCGGGCCGCGGCGAAGGCATCCGGCCGGGGTGGCGTGGCCACCCAGGTGACCGAAGACGATCGCGGCGATCTGGTGGACGGCGATCTGGCAGTGGACGACGATCTAGGCGTGAACGACGACTTCGGCGACACGGCCGCCGCGGCGGTTGCCCAGCCGGACCGGGTCATCCCCAATGTCCGGCCAGGGCCGCGGCAGCAGCCGCGCCGTGACGGGCGCACGACGGCGTCCGCGCGCCGCCGGCCGGCCGGCAAGAAGAAGCGGCGGTAGCGGGTGACCGCGGGCGCCAGGCACCCGCTAAGGTCGTTCCGTGACTGACAGCGTGGCACCGTGACTGACAGCGTGACACAAAGCGGGGGGCTGGACAGCCTGATCGCAGCGTGGATACGCGACATCCCCGACTACCCGAAGCCCGGGGTGGTGTTCAAGGACATCACCCCGCTGCTCGGCGACGGCGAGGCGTTCCGCGCGGTCGTGGGCGGGCTGGCAGCCGAGCATGGTGACGTGGACAAGGTGGCCGGCATCGAGGCGCGAGGATTCATCCTGGCCGCCCCTGTGGCCTGCCGCCTGGGCGCTGGCTTTGTCCCGGTGCGGAAGAAGGGCAAGCTGCCCGCCGCCACGTTCAGCGAGGACTACGAGCTGGAATACGGCACGGCGACGATCGAGGTGCACCAGGACGCGTTCGCGCCGTCGGACCGGGTGCTGATCGTGGACGACGTGCTGGCCACCGGCGGCACCGCACGGGCCACCGCGGACCTGGTCCGCAGGTCGGGGGCCACCGTGGCCGGCATCGCGGTGCTCATCGAGCTTTCCTTCCTCGATGGCCGGGCTAAACTGCCGGATCTGCCGGTCTCGGCCTTGCTCGCGGTCTGAACTTATTTCCCGGCCCGGGAATCTGCGGGTCTGAGCGGGCGTTTTACTCTCCCAAAGTAGACTGGTGCTTTGGCGGATGCAGGGGAACGGAGCGCAGTGGCCGGGGATGTGATCACCGCCGGCGCCCCGAGTGCCGATGGTGCTCCGGGGGCGCCTAGGCAGACGACGCCCGCTGTACGGCGGCGGCTGGCCCGTCTGGGGGCCCAGCGCGGCCCCGCGCTGAACGCTGTCCTCGAGCCGCTGATCAAGACCGTCCGGGCCACGCACCCCAAGGCAGACGTCCGGCTGATCGAGCGCGCCTACGACGTGGCCGCCTACTGGCACCGGGATCAGAAGCGCAAGAGCGGCGATCCGTACATCACCCATCCGCTCGCGGTGGCCACCATCCTCGCCGAGCTCGGGATGAACACCGAGACCATCTGCGCGGCCCTGCTGCACGACACGGTGGAGGACACGCCGTACACGCTCACCGAGCTGCGCAGCGCCTTCGGCGAGGACATCGCGGCCCTGGTGGACGGTGTCACCAAGCTGGACAAGGTCAAGTACGGCGAGTCCGCCGAGGCGGAGACCGTGCGCAAGATGGTGGTCGCGATGTCCCGCGACATCCGCGTGCTGGTCATCAAGCTCGCCGACCGCCTGCACAACATGCGGACGATGCGTTTCCTGCCCAGGGACAAGCAGGAGCGCAAATCCCGCGAGACGCTGGAGATCTTCGCGCCGCTGGCGCACCGGCTCGGCATGAACACGGTCAAGTGGGAGCTGGAAGACCTCGCGTTCGCCATGCTGTACCCCAAGCGGTACGACGAGATCGCCCGCCTGGTATCCGGACGATCACCGCGGCGAGAGCAGTTCCTGCAGGAAGTGACCGAGGACGTCTCCGGCGACCTGCGCGAGGCGAAGATCAAGGCGACGGTCACCGGCCGGCCGAAGCACTACTACTCGATCTATCAGAAGATGATCGCCAAGAATGTCGGGTTCGACGACATCTACGACCTGGTCGGCATCCGGGTCCTCGTCGACTCCGTCCGCGACTGCTACGCGGCCCTCGGCATCATCCACGCGCGGTGGAACCCCGTCCCCGGACGGTTCAAGGACTACATCGCGATGCCGAAGTTCAACCTGTACCGGTCGCTGCACACGACGGTGATCGGGCCGGGCGGGAAGCCGGTCGAGCTGCAGATCCGCACCTGGGACATGCACCGCAAGGCCGAGTACGGCGTGGCCGCGCACTGGAAGTACAAGGAAGAGTCGGTCTTCGGCAGCCGGGCCAAGGCAGGTCAAGCCGGGGATGGCGATACGCAGGACATGGCCTGGCTGCGTCAGCTGGTGGACTGGCAGCGGGAAACCGAGGATCCGGCCGAGTTCCTTGAGTCGCTGCGGTTCGACCTGGCGGGCGCCGCCGAGGTGTACGTGTTCACCCCGCGCGGGGAGGTGGTGGCGCTGCCGCGCGGCGCCACGCCGGTCGACTTCGCCTACGCGATCCACACCGAGGTCGGGCACCGCACGATCGGTGCACGCGTCAACGGACGCCTCGTCGCCCTCGAATCGCCGCTGGACAACGGCGACACCGTGGAGATCTTCACCACCAAGGCCGCCGAGGCCGGGCCGAGCCAGGACTGGCTCAAGTTCGTGCAGAGCGCCCGTGCCAGGAACAAGATCAGGCAGTGGTTCTCCAAGGAGCGCAGGGAAGCGGCGGTCGAGGCGGGCAAGGACCAGATCGCACGTGCCATGCGCAAGCAGGGCATGCCGCTGCAGCGGCAGGCCAGCGCTGACACGCTGCTCACCCTCGCCAGGGACCTTCGCTACCCCGATCTGTCCGGGTTGTACGCCGCGGTCGGTCAGGGCCAGGTCAGCGCCCAGTCGATCATCGACAAACTGGTCAGGTCGGCCGGCGGGCTCGCCGGGGCGCAAGAAGACATCGCCGAGATCACCCTGCCGGCCAAGGCGCCGAAGCCGCGGACGCCCGGCGACTCCGGTGTCGAGGTCGAGGGGGCGGCCGACGTCTGGGTCAGGCTGTCCAAATGCTGCACCCCGGTGCCCGGCGATCCGATTACCGGTTTCGTCACGCACGGGCATGGCGTGTCGGCGCACCGCGCGGACTGCGTGAACATCATGCACCTGACAGAAACGCAGCAGGAACGGCTGGTCAACATCCGCTGGGCGCCCAATGAGGGCTCGGTGTTCCTCGTCGCCATCCAGGTGGAGGCGCTCGACCGGACCAGGCTGCTCTCCGACGTGACCAGGGTGCTGTCCGATCAGCACGTCAACATCTTGTCCGCCACGGTCACCACGACCAGGGACCGGGTCGCGTTCAGCCGCTTCACTTTCGAGATGGGCGACCCCAAGCACCTAGGGCACGTGCTGCGCGCCGTGCGCGCCGTAGACGGCGTCTACGACGTCTACCGCGTCACGAGCTGACCGCCCGCCGGGCCTGACCGCCCGCCCGCCGGGCCACGCGCCCGCGCCCGCGCCCGCCGGGCCACGCGCCCGCCGGGCCTGAGCGCACGCCAAGGCCCCGAGCGCCCACGGGGCTCGTGGCGCCGCAGACCCCTTAGGGCCGAGGGGGCTCGCGGACCGCAGGCCCCCTCGGGTGGGGGCTCGCGGCACGCAGGCCGCCCTAGCTGCTGAACTCGGCCCTAGCTGCTGAACTCGGCCCTAGCTGCTGAACTCGGCCTTAGCTGCTGAACTCGGCCCTAGCTGCTGAACTCGGCCCTAGCTGCTGAACTCGGCCAGGGTGTTCTCGGCCTCGGCCAGCCAGGACCGGCGAGCGGTGAGCGCTTCCTCGGCGTTGCGGGCGGCCCTGGCGTCACCGGTATCGCGG
>DASXDG010000213.1:0-11998 GCA_036490795.1 Streptosporangiaceae bacterium | reverse complement strand
ACGGCCGACGGCGCGATCGAGGCCGTCACCACCGAGGCGGCGCTTCGCCTCATCGCGACACTGCCGCCCGACCAGGCCGAGGCCGTGCTGCTGCGCGCCGTGGTCGGGCTGGACGCGTCAACGGCCGGCAAGGTTATCGGTAAGCGGGCGGGGGCGATCCGGTCTGCCGCGCACCGCGGACTGCGCACGCTGGCTACACGACTGGAGGCGGCCGGACAGGCGGCCGGGCAGGCGGAGGAGGCCGCCGGACAGGCGGCGAACGACAAGGGAGTGACGCAACTGGGGAACCTGGCGCTGAAGGACATGAGATGAAAACACGCCATTCCCGAGGGATCAGCCGGAACGCCGCCGAGCAGTTGCTCGACGGGCGGGTTATCGCTGACGATCCCGGAACCGATCAGCTGGCTCGCGTGCTGGCCGCCGCCTCGGCGCCCGCGCGGGACGGTGAGCTGGCCGGTGAGCAGATGGCAATGGCCGCCTTCGAGGCCAACCTTCTCGCCACGTCCGTCACTCCCCAGAAAGAGCGCACCTCCATGCTCGGAAAGATCTTCACCGCAAAGGTCATCCTCTCCTCGCTGGCCGCCTTCGCTACCGGAGGCGTTGCCCTAGCGGCGACCTCCGGTGCGCTGAACCCCACGCATCCGACAAACCCGACCGTGACCGCGAGCACGCCGGCGGCCACCGCCGCGCCGAGCCTCTCGCCCGGCGCCTCTCCTCGTGCGACACCCAGTTCTCAGCCCAGCCAGGCCGTCACGACCGCGCCCACGGGCACGCCGAGCAGCACTGGCTCCCCGTCCACGCAGCCCGGCTCCACCGCCACCGCGGCGTCGCTGCCGCAGACCGCAGCCGGGCTGTGCACGGCACTGGCCGGCAACGCCAGCGGCGCGACCGCCCTGGTGCGGGGGCTGAGCAAGTCCAGCGTGCTGGCGACGCTGAGCAGCGAGAGTTCTGAGTTTTCTTCGCTGATCACCACGGCTGGTTCTGCCGCCAACGTGGCCGACTACTGCGCACTGCTGCTCGACCTGCCGCAGCTGCCCGACCCGAGCCAGCTCGCCCAGCTGCCCAGCTCGGTACTCGGCCAGCTGCTGGCCGCGCTGCCGACCTCGGCGCTGGCAACCGATCTCACCTCGCTGCCGGCCTCGACCCTGTCACAGGTACTGACGGCGGTGCCGACCTCGGCGCTGTCCACCATGCTCACCGAACTACCCTCGTCGACCGTGTCCCAGTTGCTCGCTGAGCTGCCCACGTCGACGCTGACACAGCTGTTGAGCACGCTCCCGTCCTCGGTGCTCTCACAGGTGCTGGCGGAACTGCCATCCTCGCTGCTGTCCCTGCTCCCGACATCCCTCCTCGGTCAGCTGTAAAGGGGCGCCATGAGGGGGCAGCGATGAAGGCACGGTTCTACTAGCGCCGCCCATCGGGCGGGACGGTGGCTTGCAGGGCACCGTCCCGCCCGAATTTTTTGCTACTCCCGCGAATTAGAGCGACAAAAATGACCTCGATGGCGCTGAGCTAGATATGACGACATGCCGGACATCAGAATCAGGCACTAACCGCGGCTTGCCGGAACGGCCGCCAGCCATCCCGCATCCGCGCACCACGTCACCGTCCTGGCCTGAGTACGTAGTCAGACCGACATCCCCGCCATCGGCAGAACTCCTGCGACGCGTCCGCGACGGCCTGCGAAGGCTGTAACCGGATGCGCCGGCCGGCCGATGCCGCACGGCCGGGAGTTACCGATCTCTCCGGTGCGGTGCGCGAGGCGCAGCAGGGTGACTCTGCGGCGTTTCGCGCACTGTACCGGGACACCCAGCCAAGGCTGCTCAGGTACCTGCACTCGCTGGTAGGCGACGATGCCGAGGACGTCGCATCGGAAACCTGGCTGCAAGTCTCCAGGGACCTGACCAGCTTCACCGGAGATCACGACGGGTTCCGGGGATGGGTCACCACGATCGGCCGTCACCGTGCCTTGGACCACCTGCGGCGCAACAGCCGCAGGCTCCCCGCTGTGCCGGTTCCGACCGAAGACCTGGCTGGCATGCCAGGCCACGACGACACGGCGGCCGACGCGATCGAGGCGGTGTCCACCGACGCGGCGATCCGGCTCATCGCGACCCTCCCCCGCGACCAGGCCGAGGCGGTGCTGCTGCGCGCCGTCGTCGGCCTGGACGCCGAAAGCGCCGGACAGGTGCTTGGCAAGCGGGCCGGTGCCGTACGTACTGCGGCGTACCGCGGTCTGCGCACGCTCGCCAAGCGCCTGGACGGTAACAGTGACGGCGACGGCTGATGCGGAAGGTGACGACTGATGCGTGACCTTGCGGGTGACGCGCGGCGTCTGCGGACTTGCACCCACCGGGTTTTCGTCACATACATCACCCGGCCCACGCCAGCCTCAGCCGAGAGTGCTGGGTGGTGAAACAACGCGGTACATTTGCTCTTCACGGAAGAAATTGCTGCTCACAGCATGGTTTTTACCGCGTAGGACTTAAGTACCACGCTAATCGCTTCGCGCCTGCCCGGCCGGGCGGCCCCCGCTCGGCGGAGGCTCGCCTGCCGGCGGAGGCTCGCCTGCCAGCGGAGGGCCGACTCGTCTCAGCGTGTACTCGCTTATAGGTGGTACGCGTACTCGCGGAACTCCCAGTCGGTGATGTAGCGCTCGAAGCGGTCGATCTCGTTGCGCTTATAGGTCAGGAACGACTGGACGAAGTACTGGCCGAGGACATCGGTCAGCGCCGTGTCCGCTTCGAGCGCGGCGAGCGCCTCGGGCAGGCGCATCGGCAGGATGGGTGACCGGGAAGCGTCGTAACCGTAGCCCTGGAGTTTCTCCGGCGGCTCGGTCTTCTCGCTGATGCCCAGGTACACGGCCGCGCCGATGGCTGCGATGCCGAGGTACGGGTTGGCCGTCGCGTCACCGAGCCTGACCTCCATGCGCGCCGCGGACCCGCGCTCGGGCGGGATCCGCACCATCGCGCTGCGGTTGTCCAGGCCCCAGTCGATCAGCCACGGCGCCAGCGTGTCCGGGCCGAACCGCTTATAGGAGTTGATCGTCGGGTTGAGCAGCGCGCTCAGCGCGGGTGCGTGCGCGAGCACGCCACCGATCGCGTGCCGCCCGAGCGCGGACAGGCCGTCGGTGCCGTCCGGGTCACCGAAGACGTTCCGGCCGGCCTCGTCGCACACCGAGACGTGCACGTGGAACCCGGAGCCGCCCTCATCGTTGAACGGCTTGGCCATGAACGTGGCCAGCATGTCGTTGTGCCGCGCGATCTCCTGCACCGCCGACTTGAGCCGGAACGCACGATCCGCCGCGTCCAGCAGCCCAGAGTGGGTCAGGTTGATCTCGAACTGACCGGGTGAGAACTCGTGATTGGCGGCCGTCACCCGCAGGTCCGCGTCGCGGAGCTGGCGGAGCATACGCAGCAGCAGGCCCTTCGGGTCGCCCTTGCGGCCGACCACGTAGACGTTGCCCGGCTCGTTCGAGTACCGCCGCCACTGCCCGTCGGGGTCCTGCTCGCACAGGTAGAACTCCAGCTCGGGCCCGCACACCAGCTCGTAGCCGAGCGTGGCGACGCGCGCGGCGACGTTGCGCGCCACCGCGCGGGGGTCCTCGGGCGCGGCCGATCCGTCCGGCAACCTCGCGTCGCCCAGGCACCAGGCCACGTCCGGCTCCCACGGCATGGCGGTGAGGGTGGACAGGTCGGGGAAGACCGCGATGTCCGGCAGGCCCTGGTCCAGCCCTCCGGCGACCGGGACGACGTCCGCCATGGGGGACGTGTGATACACCGCGCGGCAGAACGCGAGCCCGTGCTCGCTAGCCGCCGGTACCTGGTCGAGCAGCACGTCACGCCCGCGATCCACGCCGATCAGATCGGGGTAGGAAACCCGGACTACGTCGACTCCAGTTGCCTGAAGCCGCTCTAGCGACCCTGCCATCGCAGCATGCTAACATCGCAAATCGTATGGACACAAACGATTCGGCCGACGAGACCACAGTGGCCTATGAGATCAGCGGGATCAGCGGGACAAATACTTGATGAAGTCAATTGCGCGATTGACACGCCCTAGCGAAGTCAATCACGCAATCGACCTAGGGCAGGCCTAGGGTGGGCGGGAGGCGGAGGCGCGTGGCGCAGGGGTTCTGGTATCCGCGGACGGCTAGCGGGCGGTCCTCGCTGCTGCCGGCACCGCCCTGGCATTACTCCGGTGACCTGCTCACCGTGGAGTACCGGACCGATCCGGGCCGGGTCGCCGAATTGCTGCCGGCACCGCTGGAGCTCGCTCCCGACGACCCCGGGGCGGTGGCGCTGATCTGGGCCGACTGGCAATCCTGCGGGGACAGCGGGGAGGAGCTCCTCGACCCGGTGCGGGCGCAGTACCGGGAGTGTTTCGCGGTGGTCCGGTGCACCTATGACGGGACCGTGTACTCGCGGTGCGTCTACATCTGGGTGGACAAGGACTTCGCCCTGGTCCGCGGGCAGTACCAGGGGTATCCGAAGAAGCTCGGCTCGATCCACCAGACCCGTCCGCACCCGTTCGGCCGGGCCGCGCCGCGGATCGCGCCCGGCGGGCGGTTCGCCGGCACGCTGGCCGCCGCCGACCGGCGGCTCGCCCAGGCGGTGGTGACACTCCGGGAGGAGTGCGAGTCGAACGGGTTCGTCAACGGGCACCCGATGGCGCATCACCGCTGGCTGCCGTCGATCGAGAAGGACAAGCCGGACGTCCTGGCCGAGCTGATCAAGTCCGGCAGCGCGCACGTCGAGGCCGGCCCGGCCTGGGGCGGCGACGCGACACTGGAGCTGTTCGACTCCCCCGCCGAGGAACTCGCCAGGCTCGAGGTCAGGGAGATCATCGGCGGCTACTACCGGCAGGTGGGCGTCACCTGGGACGGCGGGACGGTGCTGGCATGAAGCTGGACGCACAGATCGATCCAAGGCACTGGATCGGGGGCGAGCGGGTCGCGTCGCAGAGCACCTTCACCGATATCTCGCCGATCGACGAGACGCCCATCGCGGAGCTCCACCGCGGCGGAGCCGCGGAGATAAACAGAGCCGTGGAGGCGGCCAAGGACGCGTTCCCGGCCTGGGCCGCCACCTCGCCGGCCGACCGCGCGGCCGTGCTGAACAAGATCGCGGACGGCATAGAAAGGTACCTGCCGGAGCTCGCCGAGGTGGAGACGCAGGACAACGGCGGGCTGCTCCGCTCCCACCGCAACAGCGTGCTGCCCAGGGCAGCTCATAACTTCCGTTTCTTCGCGGACTGGCTATTGCACCTGGACGGTGAGTCGCCGGACATCCGCGGTCACGCCCAGCACGTGTCGTGGGACGCGTCGGGCGTCACCGCGATCATCACCCCGTGGAACGCGCCGCTCATGCTTGCCACCTGGCGGATCGCCCCGGCCCTCGCGGCCGGCAACACCGTCGTGGCCAAGCCGCCGGAGTGGGCGCCGCTCACCGCCAGCATGCTCGCCGGCATCACCCGCGAGGCCGGGCTCCCGGCTGGGGTCTTCAACGTCGTGCAGGGCCTGGGCGCGGAGGCAGGCGCGCCGCTGGTCGCGCACCCGGACGTGGCCAGGGTCTGCTTCACCGGTTCGGTCGCGACCGGGCGGCTGGTCGCCGCCTCGGCCGGGGCGCAGCTCACCCCGGTGTCGCTGGAGCTTGGCGGGAAGTCGCCGCTGATCGTGTTCGAGGACGCGGACCTGGACCTGGCGGTGCGGCACGCCGCCGGGCAGTACGACAACGCCGGGCAGGTGTGCCTGGCCGGGACCAGGCTGCTCGTGCACGAATCGCTGGTCACCGAGTTCACCGAACGGCTGGTAGCACGAGCGTCAGTTATGAAGCAAGGTGATCCTCGGGAGGAGGACACGGACCTCGGCCCGCTGATCAGCCGCCAGCACCTGGAACGGGTAGACGGGTTCGTCCGCCGGGCGGTGGCGGACGGCGCGCGGGTGGTGTTCGGCGGCGGGGCCGGGCCCGGCCCCGAAGGCGAGTCGACGCTGTATTACCGGCCGACGTTGCTGACCGACGCGCTACCGGGGTCGGAGATCTTGACCGAGGAGGTGTTCGGGCCGGTGCTGACGTTGCAGACGTTCGGGTCGCAGGACGAGGCGATCGCGCTGGCCAACGGCACCAAGTACGGGCTGGCGGCCACCGTGTTCACCGGGTCCAGGGAGCGGGCGGAACGGGTGTCGGCGCGGCTGGTGGCCGGGACCGTGTGGGTGAACTGCTTCTTTGTCCGGGATCTGCGAGCGCCGTTCGGCGGTGCGGGGCAGTCCGGTATCGGGCGCGAGGGCGGCACCTGGAGCTTCGACTTCTACAGCGACGTGAAGAACACCGTCTACGCACCGGAGGGGTGGTCCTAGTGGGTGAGGTTACGGGTGCGGGGCTGCTCGCGCACGTCCCGACGATCATGCTGCCGCGGGCGGACCGGATGGAGCTCAACGAGGGCAAGGAGATCAGCCTGGTCCCTGGCCTGGAGCGGCTGCGCCGCGAGGTCTTCGAGACGCTCGACTACGACACGGTTGTGGTGCTCGACTCGCACTGGCACACCACGGTCGAGTTCGTCGTCGCGGCGCACGACGTGCGGGCCGGGCTGTTCACCTCCGACGAGCTGCCGCGCGGCATGTGCCGGATCCCCTACGACTGGCGTGGTGACCCCGCGCTGGCGCACGGGCTGGTCAGTTTCGCGGACTCCTGCGGGACGTGGATCACCGCGATCGACGACCCGTACCTGCCGGTGCACTACGCGACCGTCAACCTGTGGACGTACCTGGGTCGCGGGCTGCCGGACAAGCGCTGGGTGTCGGTGAGCACCGCGCAGACCGGGGAGACTGAGGACTTCCTGCGGGCCGGGCGATCCCTGCGCGCGGCGATCGAGGCGCTGGACCGGCGGGTGCTGCTGATCGCGTCCGGCGCGCTTTCGCACACGTTCTGGTCCCTGCGCGAGCTGCGCGCGCACGAGGCAAGCGACCCGGTGCACATCAGGACGGCCGCGGCGCGGGCGGCGGACCTCGCGCGTATTGAGTGGCTGACCGCCGGGGACCACGCACGGGTGCTCGAGACCATGCCGGAGTTCTTGACGTTTAGGCCGGAGGCGCGGTTCGGGCCGTACCTGATGATGCTCGGCGCGCTCGGCGAGAGCGCGGTCACCGCGCCGGGTCGGCTGTTCAGCGAGTACGAGAACTCGGTCGGCACCGGGCAGCTGCATCTGTGGTTCGACCGGCCGTCAGCGGGGTGGACGTCGTGACCCCCGCCGCCGCAGGCGGCCAGACGACAGAGCACCGGCGGATCTTGCTGGACGGTGCCGTCGTCCAGGTCGTGCGGGACGGCGCTGCCCTGGTCGCCGGCGACGGGCGGCGGGTCGCCGAGGCCGACGCGGTGCATCTGCCGCCGGTGACGCCCACCAAGATCATCGCCGTGCACCTGAACCACCGGTCGCGGGTTACCGAGTTCCAGGCGTCGCTGCCGCCGGCACCCACTTATTTCCACAAGCCGGTCTCGGCGCTGGTCGGGCACCGTGGTGCCGTGGTCCGGCCAGAGGGGTGCAAGTACCTCAACTACGAGGGCGAGGTCGCGATCGTCATCGGGCGGGTGTGCCGGTCTGTGTCGCCGGATTCCGCGGCTGACTACATCGCCGGGTACACGGTCGCGAACGACTTCGGGCTGCATGACTTCCGCGACACCGACGCCGGGTCGATGCTGCGGGTCAAGGGGTCGGACACGATGGCGCCGCTCGGGCCCGGTCTGGTCACCGGCTGGGACTACCGCGGCAAGCGACTGCGGACGTACGTGAACGGGGCCGTGGTGCAGGACGGGTCAACCGACGAAATGACCTGGGACATGCACTACCTGGTCGCCGACATCGCCAGGACAATCACGCTGATGCCGGGCGATGTGCTGCTGTCCGGCACGCCGGCCAATTCCCGCCCGGTCCAGCCGGGTGATCTTGTCGAGGTCGAAGTCGAGGGTCTCGGGCGGCTGTCGAACCACGTCGTGGCTGGTCCCGCGCCGGTCGCTGCTGGGTACGGGGCACAGCCGACGGAGAGCGAGGAGGTTATCTCCACGGCGTTCGGCGGGGACTGGGAGTTCCGCGGGATCCGGGCGCCCCGGCGCGGTTAGTACGATCGTCGCATGCCACGCCGTTTTGCTCTGGGCAGTGACCAAGACCTGGTCCAAGCCGAAGAGGACATCCGCAAGCAGATCGGGAACCACCCGCTCGACTTCGCCGCGATGGCCGCCGTGTCCAACATTTACCGGGCCGCCAACGCGATCCGCAACCACATGGAACGCGACGTGCTGGCCGAGGAAGACCTGTCCTGGGCCGCGTTCACCGTCCTGTTCGTGTTGTGGATCTGGGGCGATCAGCAGACCAGGCACCTGGCCGCCGAGGCCGGCGTCACCAAGGGCACGCTGACCGGGGTGCTGAAGACCCTGGAGAAGCGGGATCTGGCACTGCGACGGGCCCACGATGAAGACGGCCGGCTGGTCATGGTCACCCTGCGCCCTCGCGGCCGCCAGGTCATCGAGCGGCTGTTTCCCGCGTTCAACGCGGGCGAGGCGTACGCGTCGTCGGCCCTCACGCCGGAGGAGAAGGAGCAGCTGGCAGGCCTGCTCCGCAAGATCATCCGGTCGGTGGAGCCCGAACTCTAGGCGGCAGCCGCCACGGTCAGCGCGGACAGCGGGTCGACCCTGACCTCCGCGACGCCGAGCGGCGCGAGCATTATCCACGACAGGAGGGTGACGACCAAGGCCGCCGCGGTGATCCACGCGGAGCATGGCGGTAAGCAAACGGGGTGCTGGGTCCGGCAATCTCGGAGAAGACTTTCCTGGGCAGTTTTTGTATGGTTCCCATGCGGAGACCGCTGCCGGGAGCCGCGGGGATCGCGCGCGCGGGTGAGGATCAGCCCCTAGCAGTCAGGAGCCGGTAGTGCCGCATATCGACGTGGGTAATGATGAGTTCGGCATCCGGTCCTTGCTCAAGTACCGGCCGGAGACCGCCCTCCCCATGGGCATGCTGGCAGAGGTCCTGATGTGCGGTCCAAGCACGCTGACTAGCGGGGAGCGTGAGCTTATCGCCGCCTATGTGTCCTCGCGCAACGAGTGCGGCTACTGCACCGGCTCGCATGCCGCGTCCGCGGCCGTCCGGCTGCCCGGCGGCACGACGCTGGTGGACCAGGTACTCGCCGGGCCGGAGACCGCCCCGGTCACGCCGAAGCTCGCGGCCCTGCTGCTCATCGCCGGCGCCGTGCAGCAAAGCGGGAAGGCGGTGCGCGAGGAAGACGTCGCGGCCGCGCGGGAAGCGGGCGCGACCGATCTGGAGATCCATGACACGGTGCTCATCGCCGCCGCGTTCTGCCTGTTCAACCGCTACGTGGATGGGCTCGCCACGACGGAGCCGCCGGACCCGGCCGTGTACATGGCCTCCGCGCTGAAGAACGTCGGCCAGGGGTACCTGGCAACACTGGACCGGCCCGCGGGGTGATTTCCGAGGGTTACCGGGTCGGCGCGGGCTCGGACGAGGGCGTCTTCACCGAGCGGACCGCGTCGCCGGCCTCGGGGTGGAGGCGGAGCGCGCCGGCGGTGGCGGCTAGCGCGATGAGGGCGAGCACGACGAAGGCGACGGTGTAGGCGTCCCCGGCGCCGGGGTGACCGGTAAATAGGCGGGCGGCCGGCAGACCCGCGCGCAGCGCCACCGCGGCGACGGCCACGCCCAGGCCCGAGCAGAGCTGCTGGGACGTGGCGCTGAGCGTGTTCGCGTGCGGCATCTCCTCCGGCGGGACTTCACTGAACGACAGCGTCGTGTATGCCGACAGCCCGACGCTGCGTGCCACGCCGCTGAGCAGCGTGACCAGCACGATCAGCAGCAGCGGAGTCGCCGCGGTGAAGCATGCCGCGGCCAGCATCGTGGCGGCCGCCCCAGCGGTGGCCGCGGTCAGCACCGCGCGGAACCCGAAGCGGTTCATCAGGAACGTGGTGGCCGGTTTGATGCCGATATTGCCGACGAAGATGAACAGCACGACTGCACCGGACTTGACCGGGCTCCAGCCGAAGATGTTCTGGAAGAGCAGCGGCAGCAGGAACGGTGCGGCGCCCACCACGATCCAGAACAGCGAGCCGCCGCCGACCGCCGCGCGGAGCGAGGGAATGCGCAGCGTCCGCAGGTCGACCAGCGGGTTCTCGGCCCGCAGCAGATGGCGAACGGTCGCGGCGAGCAGCACGATCGACGCGATGCCGGTGATCGCGACCGGCGTCCACGACACGGCCGGCGTCGACAGCAGGTGCGCGCACCAGGTGAGTCCCGCGAGCCCGGCGCAGGTGAGGATCACGCCTATCACGTCGAGGCGGGGCGGCTGGGTCGTGGCTGAGCTCGGCACCAGCCTGATCGCGGCCAGCAGGGCGATGACGCCCAGCGGCACGTTGATCAGGAACAGCCATCGCCAGCTCGTGTACGTGGTGATGAGCCCGCCGGCCAGCGGCGCGATCACGGGCGCGACCAGACCGGGCCAGACGATGTAGGCGACGAGCCGCATAATGTCTTGTTTCGCGGCTTTGCCCAGCACAGCCAGCCGGCCGACCGGGACCATCATGGCACCGCCCGCGCCCTGGAGGACCCGCATCGCCACCAGTTCGCCGAGGCTGTTGCTGGCCGCGCACAGGGCGGACGCGGTGGTGAAGATGACGATGGCGGCGAGGAACACCTTCCTCGTGCCGAACCTGGCGGTCATCCAGCCGCTGAGCGGGATCAGCACGGCCAGCGTCATCAGGTAGACGGTGATGACGAGACCGACAGCGCTGGACGGCACGTGCAGATCGGCGCCGATACGCGGCGCGGCGGTCGTCACGATCGTGCCATCGAGGTTCTCCATGAAGAAGCAGCCGGCCACCAGCAAGGCGATGTTGCGCTGTCGGGAGGTGAACATGATCATCACTTTAGACGAGACGGTCCGTCTCGCGCAAATTCGGGTAGGCTCTGCGGCATGAATGGGGACGTGGCGCGCGGCTCGGTTCGCGAGCCGGTGCATAGCTCGGCCCGCGGGCCTAGGGAGGACCGGCGGAGCGAGAAGTCGCGGCAGGCGATCCTGAACGCCGCCGACGACCTGCTCGTCGAGGTCGGCTACGCGGCCGTCACGATCGAGGGCATCGCGGCCCGGGCCGGGGTGGGCAAGCAGACGATCTACCGCTGGTGGGGCTCCAAGGCCGATGTCCTGATGGACAACTACACCAGCGACGCGCAGGAGCAGCTCACCCCGGTCCAAACCGGCCAGATCGACGCCGAACTGCGCGAGTACCTGCGCAAACTCGTCGAGTTCCTCACCACGGATCCGGCCGGCATGGTGCTGACGTCGCTGATCGGCCAGGCCCAGCACGACAAGGAAATGGCCGCCGTCTTCCGCCGCGACCACCTATCTGCCCAACTGAACTGGGAAAGGGACATGCTCCGGCGGGGAATCGAGCGCGGACAGCTTCCGGCGGACCTCGATCTTGACCGGGCGCTGGCCGAACTGTTCGGGCCTGTCTACTACCGGGTTCTGGTGACAGGCGAGCCCGTGGACGCCGACTTCACCGACTGGCTGGTCGAGCGTTTCATCGCGAGCCACAGCTAGCCGCCCGGCCTCGCCTCGCGGCTGTGTCGTGGCCCGGTCTCCTGGTCCGGGGCGGGCGGTAGCGGATCCTGTTGATGACGCCACCTGGATGGCGTTGTGTGAGGCGCGGGCGGGGAGGTGCCGCCGGAGTGGCTGGATCCGGAGTCGTGCCCGCCTGATCCGGAGGACCCGGAGAGCTGGGCCGGGGATCTGGACGCGGTCGCGGGCCTGGCTGAGGCTGAGGGCAAGGATGACGCGGAGTGGCGGGAGACGCTGCTGGCGGCCGGGATCGGTACCGGGTGGGCGCACCTGCCCGGCGCGGGTCCGGTGCCGGGTGTCCATGCCGGTCCCGGTGGCGGGTTCGGGCAGGGCCAGCCGCATGACAGCGCGGCGCCTGAGCCGCGGCTGGCCGCGCTCGCGGAC
>DASXDG010000212.1:0-6724 GCA_036490795.1 Streptosporangiaceae bacterium | reverse complement strand
CGTCGAGGCGCTGCATGCCATCTGCCCCTGCGCCGCTGGGTACCAACTGTATGAGCAGCTGCGCGGCGAGGTCAGGCGGCTGCAGAAGGACCCGAGCCCCCGGGTGCGCGCGGTCGCCCTGCACGTCGAGGAGGACGCGGGCCGGATCGAGGAAATCGAAGCCACCTTGGACAAGGCGACCGAGCGGGCCGAACAGGGCGAGCGGCCCGGCGACCGTGGCTGGCTCGCCGAGTGGGACCGGCGGCGGGCCAGCCGATACTGGACTCCGCTCTGACCCCCGTAGTGCGCCGAGCACCGCCACCAGGCCAAAGCGGACCGCACCGCTGTCCACAGCCGAAGCCGGACACGTACTTAGGGCACACTGGGGTAGCTGTGCTTGGCTAGCAGTTCTGTAGTGTTGCGGACCTTGGCGCGAACGTCGTCCCAGGCCACCATTTCGCTCCCACCGGAGAACGGCAAGTAGCTCACGCCGCATACGCAGTGTCCGCGTTCTCCCAGGCCACACCCGTGCATGCCATCAGCACTCTTGCTCGCACGGAATCTCAACCTGCGAAATACGACTCCGAACTGGCAACTAGTTGCATTTAGTGAAAACTAGTAACTGAACGTTAACGACGTCATATTCTCGCTGCTGGTGGCCGTAAGCACATCCATATTGCAGGAGGGCGCATGTCCGGCGCCTGCTTGATCCGGCAGATCATCCGAAAAAGGAGGTCCGCGCGGTCCTCATCCGGCTGGTCAAGGACGGGTGGACCATCCGGGAAGCTGGGCACTGGGGCTCCCTTTACTGCCCGTGCGAACCGCCCTGCACTCGGATCGCCGTAGGTGGCACGCCGCAGAACCCAGGTCGCACTGCGCGGCGGATCGCGCATGAGGCGTCGCGATGTCCGCTGGACCCAGACGACCCCAGGAGGCCGGTCGGCGGTGTTGTCATTTGACAACGATTGGCCATCGAGGCATCATGGCATTGAAGAGCTCTATGCAGGAGAGGGGATGCCGGATGGTTGCGATGACTGAGTTCGAGTTCCTCTTCGTGGTCGACGGGGTGTCGGTGGACGACGAACCGGCCACGAGTATCCTCACGGGCGACTTCGATGGGGTGCTCTCGTCGAACCGCGGGCGCACGCGGTACGCGGTCTCTGGCAGGGGCGCGGACAGCGTGGACGCAGCCGCAAGGCTCGTCTCGCGCCTCACCAAGGCACTGCCTACGCTGCGGGTCTGCCACGTTGACCCCGATCTAGTCGGCATCCCTGACATCGCACAGCGGACAGGGCACAGCAGACAGAACATCCTGCAGTGGGCCAACGGCGAGCGCAACAGCAGTCGTCCGTTCCCTGCGCCAGAGGGGACCGCTGGGCGGTCGTTCATCTGGCGGTGGGCCGATGTCAACGAGTGGCTCACGCCACTCGGGCTCGGCGACGGCGCGGCCAGGCCAACTCGCGCGGAAACGACTCTCATCGACGCCATGCTCCTAGAACATGGCACGTCACACGGCGGACGCGCACGGACGCGGGTACCGGTCGCGCTTAACACATAACGATCCTTGCCACAGGTCGGCTGTTTCACAGTGGCCCAACGCAGCGGTGCCCGTCCGCGGGGACGAGCGGACGGGCACCGGCAGGGCGGGTTGGTGCTTTTGGTCGCGGAGGCTATGGGGCGATCGGTTCGCGGCCGGGGATGGGCTCGCCGTCGCAGTAATCCATGTAGTCCATGACAGCCGTGTAGGTGCCCGGCGCGTACCAGGCCAGCCAGGTCATCGCGTCGGCGAGGTCGTCCCTGGTGCGGCCGAGCAGCCGGTCGGCGCCTGGAACCTCGCCGATCAGGCGTACGGCCTGGGCGGGACGAGAAATACTAGTGTTCACGATCGTCCTCCGGTGTTGTCGGATGGGTGGTCCAGGGCCGCTGCCGGTGTTGGCGCACCGCGGCGGCCCGCCTGATCCCTTAGGCGGGGTCAGGTTGGTGATGTGATTAACCTATCGCACGGGTGTACGTATCGAATGCGGCGACACGGTATGAGTTAGATTGTTTTACCGGGCGGCGCTTCGGTGGCCGACCAGTGGTGCGAAGGTGCGGTGGTAATGCGCTCCGCGACTGGTGCAAACGTCCCGGCAGGGCCCGTTACTCCACGGGGGCGGGAGCCTCGCTCAGGTATGTGCCGTGGCCTTCCCTCACCAGAGGGCCCTCGAAGGTCAGGACCTCGCTGACGACTCCCCCGGCCTGGTTGCGGTAGTTGATGACAAGGGTGGTGACGCCGACGTAGAGGGCGAGGATCTCGAAGTGAAGGTCCGGGATGAGGCGGACGCCCTCGGACCAGTACTTGCGCAGGGCCTCCTTGCCGCGGAGCACTCCGTCGCCGCCGAAGATGCGGATCGCTACCGGTGAGGTGAATATGACGTCATCGGTGAAATGCTCAAGCAGTGCGTCAACCTCATGCGCATTCCAGTCCTTGACCCACCGCTTGGCGAACGCCTGTGCTTCCGCGTGATCCATAGGGCAATGCTGGCATAACGGGCGGAGCGCCGGTGTCACACTGATCCTATGAACGCCGGCTTTTCCCCTTGCTTTCCAGTCAGCGACATGCGGGTCACCCTGGCGCACTACGAGCAGCTGGGCTTTGCGGTTATGCCCCATGCGGAAGCGACCGAGTGGGCCTGGGCACGGTTCGGTACGGCCGAGCTTCACCTGTACCTGAAGAAGGACCACGATCCCGCCCGAACCGCGGCCGCGGCCGACCTTTCCGTCGCGGACTGTGACGCGCTGGCAAGACAATGGAGCGCCACTGGCGTACCGGGCACCAGCGACCCTTACGACACGCCCTACGGCATGCGCGAGGCCGTCCACGTGGACCCCGACAACAACCTCATCAGGTTCGGTTCCCCGCTGAACAAGAACTGACCGGGCCGGCGATACGCTGGGTCGACTAGCCGAAGTATCTTCGGCTAGAGGCACGATCAGGCGTCAAGTCGGCGCATGGTGTTCGCCTTCATGGCCGCGGATGAACGGGAGCACATGATGGACGCGGTGGATCAGGCGATCTTGCGGCGGCTGCAGCGCGATGGCCGGCAGACGAACCGCGAGCTCGCCGAGGCTCTCGGGATTGCCCCGTCGACCGCCTTGGAACGTACCCGCGCGCTGCGTGCCCGTGGCGTGATCACCGGCTTCCACGCCGCGGTGGACCTTGCGGCACTCGGCCGCGGGGTTCAGGCGCTGATCTCGATCCGGATCCGGCCGCAGTCGCGGGAGGCCATCGAGACGGTGCGGGACAACATGGCGAAGCTGCCTGAGACGCTCGGCGTGTTCGTGGTCACCGGCAACGAGGACGTCCTCGTGCACGTGGCCGTGCCGAGCACCCAGTACCTGAGGGACTTCGTGCTCGACCGGCTGGCTCGCCGCAAGGAGTTCGTGGACGTGCGGACCACGGTCGTATTCGACTACGTCCAGCCGGCCGAGCAATCCGAACTTCCGGATGGCATGACGCGGTAACCGCCGAACCTTCTTCGGTACGGGCTTGCGAAGGCTAGGCAGAGCCAAATAAATGACGGGTATACTGAGGAACTCCTCACAGATATTCGGCCAGAACGTCATTCTCCCGTATCTTTCCATAGCATCAAGCCGTGCAGCGAAACAGTCTTTCAGCGATCCTCTTTGTCCTTGCGGCCGGACTGCTATGGGGAACCGTCGGCCCGGCCGAGATCCTGGCGCACTCTCCGGCGGGACCGGTCGCTATCGGCGGCGCCCGGATCCTGTCCGGCGGGCTCGTGCTGACGGTCATCGTGCTGGTCCGCGACCCTGGCGCGTTCCGCGCACTGCCCAGGGCAGCCTGGCCCGCACTGCTTGCCGCCTCCGCCGCCACCGCCACCTTCCAGGGAACGTTCCTGACCTCAGCCGCACGAAGCGGCGCGGCCGTGGCCACCGCGGTCACGTTCGGCATCGCGCCGGTGAGCACCGGCCTGTGCGAGCGGATCGTGCTCGGCACCCGGCTCCCGCGCCGGTGGATAGCGGGTACGACCTGCGCGGTCGCAGGCTGCGTGCTCATCTCCGCGCCGCAGGGCGCCGGATCCGCCGGCGGGGCAAGCGGCGACATCTACGGAATCGTCTGCGGCGTAGTGGCTGGCGGGTGTTTCGGCGTCTACACGGTGTCGGCTAAGCGCCTCATCCACGGCAACGTGAACATGCAGGCGGCGGTACCGGTCACACTGCTGCTCGGCGGCGCCGTGCTGGCTCCGTGGACGCTACCGGAGCTGTCGGAACTAGCCTCACCGCGCTCGCTTGACCTGATCACGTGGGCTGCGCGGCCTCACCGCCGCGACCGCCGGTACCCTCTCGCTGGCCGAACCGCTGGTAGCGACCGCGCTGGGCATCGGGATGCTGCATGAGCACCTGTCGCTGCCAATCGCCGCGGGAACACTGCTGCTACTGGGCGGCCTCACCATCGTCTCGATCTCATGGCCCCGCATCGCCGCTATGCGAGAAACGCGGGTCGGGTCGGCCCGCAACCAGGCCACGCCTCGGGTTCTTGAGGATGGTGGATCGTTAGGCGTGGCGGGCCCTCTCAACGATCCAGCATCACGTGCTCGCGGAGACCGGAAGTTACCGTTAGCTGGTCGCGGCGTCTAGCAAGTGGTAGTTCCGCTTGCCCTTGCGCAGCAGGAGCCAGCGGTTGTAGAGCAGGTCGGCCTCGACGAGGGGGCGGTCCCCAACGACTACCTCGCCGTTAACGGAGGCGGCGCCCTGGACGATCGTGCGGCGGGCGTCGGACAGCGACGAGGCGAGCGGGGTTGCCGCGAGGGTCGCCGCCAGCGTTACCCCGGCGGCGAACGGCGAGGTCGGGACCTCGGTCGCCAGGAACTCAAGCGCCTGCGCGGACGCGCCCGCCGGCGAGCCGCCGAACAGGATCGCGCTCGCTTCCTCGGCCGCTGCCGTCGCCTCCGGGCCGTGCACGATCGTGGTGATCTCCCTGGCGAGGCGGCGCTGGCCCTCGCGCCGGAACGGCGCACCGGCGTGCGCGGCCGCGATGGCGTGGCACTCGTCGACCGGCAGCAGCGTGAGCTGGAGCAGGAAGCGCTCGATGTCGGCGTCCGCGACGTTCATCCAGTACTGGAAGAACTGGTAGGGCGACGTGCGGTCGGCCGCCAGCCAGACCGCGCCCTCCTCGGACTTACCGAACTTCTTGCCGTCGGAGCGGAGCAGCAGCGGCCAGGTGAACGCGTGCACGTGCTTGCCGTCGGCGCGCCGGATCAGGTCCACGCCCGCGAGCAGGTTCCCCCACTGGTCCGAGCCGCCAACCTGGATCTCGACCCCGTGGTTCCTGCTCAGGTGCAGGTAGTCGTTGGCCTGCAGCAGCTGGTAACTGAACTCGGTGAACGAGATGCCGTTATCGCTCTCTAGCCGCGCCTTGACCGACTCGCGGGCGATCATCTGGTTGACGCTCGCGTGCTTGCCGATGTCGCGCAGGAAGTCGAGCAGGGTGAGCTGGCCCGTCCAGGCCAGGTTGTTCACCAGGGGGACGCGGGAGATCCGCTCAAGCTGCTCGGCGATCCGCTTGGTGTTGCGGGCCAAGGCCTCGGCGTCGAGCAGGTTCCGCTCCTTGGACCGGCCGCCCGGGTCGCCGACCATCCCGGTCGCGCCGCCGGCCAGCGCGACCGCCTGGTGCCCGGCGTCGGCGAACTTCCGCAGCACGAGCAGGCCGATCAGGTTGCCGACCTGCAGCGAGTCTTTGCTCGGGTCGCAGCCGTAGTACACGCCGACCGGGCCAGCCTGAATCCGGGCGCGCAGCGCGTCGCGGTCGGTGCTGTCCTGGATGAGGCCCCTGGCCTCAAGGTCGGCGAGAAAGTCCATGCTTTTATGATCCCACATCCCAGGTCATGGCCTGGCTCAATTAGGAGCCGCCGCCGCTGCGAAGGCGGCGGAAGAATGAGGTTATTCCGAACGGGTGCGTGGCTTCGCGCCCCTGTCCTGCGCGCCGCCCGGTCGTCCGAGCGAGAGCGGTGGCGCGGTGAGAGTAGCCCGAACTCGTTCGGGATGTGTCGTTTAGCGAACCGCGATCATCAGGAAACCTGTACATCTTGCGCGTGGCGTGGCAGCATCCGAAATCAGTGGGACCTGTGCTCGGGTCCGCGATGCAAGGAGGCATCAAATGCGGATGCGGTTGAAATCCGGCAAGACCCTCACCGCGACGGCGGCGGTCACCCTGCTCGCGGCCGGCACCGCGCTCGCCGCCCCGGGCGCCGCGCTCGCCGCGTCCGGCGCGTCCGGCGCGGCACCTGGCACTCAAGTCACCGGCACGCTGGCGAACGGCACCGTCTGGATCGCGGAGTACCCCAAGTCCTGGAACGGCACCCTGATCCTCTACAGCCACGGCTTCGGGCCGCTTACGGCGGCGGACGCGCCCGACCCGAACACGCAGGCGGCGCTGCTCGCCGACGGGTACGCGCTCGCCGGCTCCTCCGATGACCCGAACAACTCCGAGTGGGCGCTCGACACGGCGGTCAGCGATCAGTTCGGTACCCTCGCGGCCGTCGAGTCCACCGTGCTGCCGTCCAGGCCGAAGCACGTGCTCGCCTTCGGCACCTCGATGGGTGGGCTGGTCAGCGCCCTGGAGGCGCAGCAGGGCCGCGGCAAGATCGACGGCGCGCTTACCACCTGCGGAATCGTCGGCGGCGGGATCAACCTGAACGAGTACCAGATCGACGGCGAGTACGCGATCGCGCAACTCCTCGGCAAC
>DASXDG010000211.1:0-9567 GCA_036490795.1 Streptosporangiaceae bacterium | reverse complement strand
GGGGCTCGGGGGCGGGCCGTTAGGCGTCGGGGGCGGGGAGGTAGCCGGTGCTGGTGAAGTGGTGCAGGTACGTGGCGAACAGGGCCGGGCTCAGGTCCGGGCACGGGGGGAAGGCGGGGCCTAGGGCGCGGGTGGTGGCGTCGGTGCCTAGCTGGACCTGGCTCCAGCCGTGGCCGGTCACCTCGGCGAGGAACACGTCGAGCGCCGGGGCCGCCGCGTTGCCGGGGTGCTCCCTGATGATCGCGGCCCACTGGTCCAGCGGGTACTCGCGCAACCGGTAACCGGCGCTCCGCAGGTACCCGGTCAGCATCCCGAACCCGATCCGCTGCTCGCCCGCGATGTGGTAGGCAGCGCCGGGCACGGGCGAGTTGCGGGACAGCTCGACCAGAGCACGCGCCGCCCAGTCCGCGGGCGCGACGTGGAACAGGGCACCGCCGGCATCGGGAACGGCGCCGGCCTGCACGCAGCCCTTGACCACCTGCCAGAGCAGGTCACGGGTTTGGCAGGCACCGGTCTTGGTGTCACCGAGGATGCGCGGCAGCCGGTAGATGGCGGCCGGGAGGCCTCGCTCAGCGGCCTGGCTGACCAAGCGCTCGGCCACCCATTTGGTCTGCGCGTAGCCGCCGCGCAGTTCCTCCGCTGGCCCGGCCGGAGCGTCCTCCGGGTAGAAACCAGCGCCGGCGAAAACCTCGATCGTGGACACATGATGAAACGCGGATGGCCGGTGCCGCGCGGCCAGTTCCAGCGCCTCCCTGGTGCCGCCGGCGTTCGCGGCACTCAGCTCACCGTAGGGCAAGATGGCGTTGACCTGCGCTCCGACGTGATAAACCGCGTCGGCGGCGAGCGCTAGCTGGTCAAACTCGGCGGGACTGAGGCCGAGCAGCGGCTGGCTGAGGTCACCGGCCCAGGCACGGATGCGCGCTGCGACCTGCTCGGTCCACAGCCCGTACTCCTCGAGTGCTCGCTGCACCCGCTTGGCGGCGGTGGCATGATCGGCGGCCCGCACCACGCAGTGCACGGTGGCGCTGGTCGCGGTCACAAGCTCACGGGCCAAGAACGCGCCGACGAACCCGGTCGCGCCGGTCAGCATCACGTCGCGAGGATCGCCGACGGCGGCGGACGGCGTGATGTGGTCCGGCAGCACCGCTTCGGCATAAAGATCCAGAACCGGTGCGCTCGATGGCACCGCTCCGGACAGCTGCCGCCACAGCCAGGCGGCCAGCGCGGCCGGCGTCGGGTGCTCGAACACCGCGACCGCGGACAGCTGCTGACCGGTCAGCTCGGTGAGCCGCCTGGCGAGGTCGACCGCCGCGATGGAGTCCACGCCCAGGTCAGCGAAACGCCGTCCGGCTTGCGCCGGCCCGCCGAGCAGCGCCGCCACGTACGCCAGGACGGCCGTGAGCACCGCCTGCTCGCTATCGCAGGC
Organism: Streptosporangiaceae bacterium; assembly: GCA_036490795.1. Classification (GTDB taxonomy): domain Bacteria; phylum Actinomycetota; class Actinomycetes; order Streptosporangiales; family Streptosporangiaceae; genus JAFARZ01. The sequence continues at coordinate 8,141 of DASXDG010000211.1, read as the reverse complement.
AAGGCTTGCCGTCTCCACCTCGGCAACCGCGACGTCATCGGGTTCGGGGAGCGCCTTGCGGTCCACCTTCCCGTTCGGCGTCCGCGGGAACGCGTCCAGCGCGGTGAACACCGCGGGCACCATGTACCCGGGCAGCCGGGATCGCAGGAACGCGGGCAGGTCATCCGCCGCGCCATCGAGGACCAGGTACGCCACCAGCCGCTCGTCGCGGACCGCGACGACCGCGTCCTTGACCGCATGGTGGCCGCGCATGACCACTTCGATCTCGCCCGGCTCGATCCGGTGCCCGTGCAGCTTGACCTGGTTGTCGGCCCGGCTGAGGTAATAAAGACGGCCGTCATTTCCGCGCCTGACCAGGTCACCGGTCCGGTACAGGGTGCCGGTGCCGAGTTCGGGCGGGCACGGCACGAACCGCTCGGCGGTCAGCTCGGGACGGTTCCGGTAGCCCGCGGCGACCCCATCCCCGCCGATGTACAGCTCACCGTGCAGCCCCTCGGGCACCACGCGCATCGCGCCGTCCAGCACGTGGCAGGTGGTGTTCGCGATCGGCAGCCCGATGCTGACCTTCTCCTCCGCGCGCACCTGCCACGCCGTGGACCAGATCGTCGTCTCGGTCGGCCCGTACAGGTTCCACACCGAACCGGCGCGCGCGACCAGGTCAGCGGCCAGGTCCCTGGGCAGCGCCTCTCCGCCGCACAGCGCGGCGAGGTCCTGGCCGCCGTCCCAGCCGGCCGCGATCAGCATCTTCCAGGTGACCGGCGTGGCCTGCAGCATGCCCGGCCGCACCCAGTCGAGCAGCCGCCGTAGCGCCGCGCCGTCACCGACGGCGCCTGCCGGGGCTATCTCCACTGTCCCGCCCGCGATCAGCGGCAAGAACAATTCAAGAGCCGCTATATCAAAACAGACAGTGGTGACCGCGAGCAGTGTTGTACCGGAGGTAAAGCCTGGCTGGCGGGCCATGGAGCAGAGGAAGTTGGTCAGCCCGCGGTGGGTGACCTGCACGCCCTTCGGCCGGCCGGTGGACCCGGAGGTATAGATCACGTATGCGAGGTCGTCGCCGGTAAGGGTCACCTGCGGCGGAACAGCCGGCCCGCGGAGGATCTGTTCGCGGCACTGGTCGAGCACCACCATGGTGCCGGTGGCGTTGCGGGCAAGGTCCGACTGCGTGACGAGCAGCGCCAGGCCGGCGTCGTCGAGCATGTAACCGATCCGCGCGGCCGGGTACACCGGGTCGAGCGGCACGTACGCGGCACCCGTCCTGAGCACCGCGAGCAGCGTGACGAGCAGGTCCGCGGACCGGTCGAGATACACGCCTACCCTGGTGCCCGGTCCAGCACCGCGCTCGGCGAGGTAGGAGGCCAGCCGGCCGGACCGGCCGGCCAGCTCCGCGTAGGTGAGCCGTTCGCCGCCGCAGGACACCGCGATCCGGTCCGGGCAGTTCAGCACCTGCCCGGCGAACAGCCCGGCCAGGGACACATCCGGGTACGCATCGACGGTCGAGTTGCAGGTGAAGGCCTGCCAGTAGTGTTCCGCGGGCGCGACGAGCGGTGCGCTGCCCGGCCCCTGCTCCGGCAGCTTGGCGAGGAACGCGGCGAACCCGCCGGCCAGCGACAGCGCGGTCGCGGGCGGGACCGCGGCCTCGTCGATGACCAGCGTGCACTCGCCGCCGGCGAAAGCGCGGACCAGGATGACGGCACCGGCCGGCGGTTCCGCCACCCCGGACAGGTCAACCACGACCGGCGGGAGAAATGCCCGTCCGGCCAGCTCTGGATACCGGGCGGCAACGTCGCGCAGGTAAGAGCCGCGATGGGCGCCGTCGGCGATACGGCCGCTCCTGACCGGGACCACGCCGGCCAGCAGCGGTCCGGCATCAGCGACCTGCAGGCCCACGTCGAAGCCGGACTCGCCGGTCACCTGCCCCAGGTAAGCGAGAGCCGCCTCGGCCACCATCACGGCCGGGTCGGACGCGTCGCCGACCCATACCGGTACCGCCACCGGATGCGACCGCCACCTCGGCTGCTCCCCCGGCAACCCGGCGAACGGCAATCGCAGCGGCCGCGACTGGGTGAGCCGCAGAACCCAGTAGGCCTCGGCCGTCACCGCGTCGCGCTCACCGCCGGCCAGTGACCCGTCCGGCTCGGGCAGCGTGCTCCCGGCGCGGACATCCACGCCGGGCTCGGCACCGGCCAAGCCCGCGAACCCGGCGAGCCGGACCAGCCCGTCGGCGGCGGCAACCGTAATTCCCGCCTCATCCGCGGCGACCACTGTCCCGGGAGCCGGCCCGGTTCCAGGAGCCACGACCAGCCCGCTGACCGGAACGCAGGACCTGACCAGCACGCAGGACCCGTCCGGCAGCATCACCTTCGCCGCACCGAACGCGTTCCGGCTCGGCCCGAAATCGCAGGCCCGCACCAGCGCGCTGACCGCCGCGGCCGGGCGCCGCCAGGACAGCACGAACCCGCCGGCCGGGCGGTCGGTACGGCCGTGATACGTGCGTCGCGACAAGTCCTGCGGTACCCGGCGTTCTTGTCCCGCGGCAAGTTGCGCGACCAGATCGCGGAACGAGTTCAGGCCGGCCCGCCAGCAGGCCAGGTTCACGCTCTGGCTGGTCGACGAGTCATCCAGGCCAAACTCACGCTGGATGAGGATGTCGCCGGTGTCGGCTTCCTCCTCCATGACGTGCCAGGTCACGCCGTGCCGGTCCGCGCTGCCCGCCACCGCCCATGCCGCGGCGTGCACCCCGGCGTCCGCGGGCAGCAGCGCGTCGTGGAAGTTGATGGCCAGTCGCCTCGGCAGGCTCAGCACCGAAGCGGGCAGCATCCGCAGGTTCACGACGCTGAACAGGTAGTCGAACGGTTCCGCGCCGAGCACCTGCTCCAGGTCGCGTCCCGGCTCGACCGCCGCAATCCCCTGCGCGGCGGCGGCCCGGCACACCGAGGACTGCGGCGATACGACCCCGTGTACCCGGTGCCCGTTCTCGCGTAGCGTCAGTGCGCACTCGGTCACCAGCGAGTTCTCGCCGATCAGCCACGCAGAGAAGAACCCGTCCGCCATCCCGCCCCCATAACAACACGCACCCCGATAGTCACGCAGAGTGTACAAGGGAAAGCGGAGTCGCAGTGCTCGTCTCCCGCCGCCGCCAACGCTTCGCGGGCTGAAGCACCACTGTTAGTTATGATGAATTAGAACTCCTCGTCGAAGGAGACTGTGCCGCTGACCGCTACCTGGTAGGCGGACACCCGGCGCTCGAAGAAGTTCGACAGCTCCTGCACGTCTTGCAGGTCCATAAACGTCAGCGGGTTCGGCGAGCCGTACCGCGCCGGGATGCCGAGCTGGACCAGCCGCCGGTCGGCGACGTGCTCCAGGTACTGCCGCATCGCATCCAGCGGCAGGCCGGCGACACCGGATTCCAGCAGGTCCTCGGCGAACTCCACCTCACACTCGACGGCCTCGGCGAGCATGTCGCTCACCTGCGCCTCCATCGCGGAATCGAACAGGCCGGGCTCTTCCTCCCTGACGGTCTTCACCACGTCGAACGCGAACGCCATGTGCATGGACTCGTCGCGGAACACCCAGTTGGTGCCCGAGGCCAGCCCGTGCAGCAGGCCGCGGGAGCGGAGGAAGTACACGTACGCGAACGCACCGTAGAAGAACAAGCCCTCGATGCAGGCAGCGAAGCAGATGAGGTTCAGCAGGAATGCTCGCCGGTCTTCTCGCGTGCGCAGCTCGCGCAGTCCGAAGACCGAGTCGATCCACTTGAAGCAGAAGTCCGCCTTGCGCTTGATCGAACCGATGTTCTCGATCGCGGCGAACGCGGCGGAACGTTCCGCCGCGTCGGGGACGTAGGTGTCCAGCAGCGTCAGGTAGAACTGAACGTGCACGGCCTCCTCGAACAGCTGCCGGGACAGGTACAGCCGTCCTTCGGGGCAGTTGACGTGCTGGTACAGGTTCAGCACGAGATTGTTCGAGACGATCGTGTCCCCGGTGGCGAAGAACGCGACCAGCCGGCTGACCAGGTGCCGTTCGGCTGGTGAGAGGCGCTTCAAGTCGGCGAGGTCGGCGTGCAGGTCGACCTCCTCCACCGTCCAGGTGTTCTTGATCGCGTCGCGGAACCGGTCGTAGAACCGCGGGTACCGCATCGGGCGCAGGGTCAGGTTCATGCCCGGGTCGAGCAGCATCTCATTCACTGTGCCGGTCACTGGCATGCCTCGCAGCTTTCCGGGTTCTCCAGCGAGCAGGCGACCGCGGCCTCCGGCTCGACCGTGGCCTGCTGGATCCGGGTGGCGGGGCGGGACCGCAGGTAATAGGTGGTCTTCAGCCCTGCCTTCCACGCGTACAGGTACATCGAGGACAGCTTGCCGATCGTGGGCGCGGCCACGAACAGGTTCAGCGACTGGCTCTGGTCGATGAACGGTGCCCGCGCGGCGGCGAGGTCGATCAGCGACTTCTGCGGCAGCTCCCACGCCGTGCGGTAGAGCGTCTTGACCTCGTCCGGGAGCCCGGTGACACCCTGCACCGAGCCGTCGGCGCGCTTGATCTCGTCGCGGACCTGAGGAGTCCACAGCCCGTGCCGCTTGAGTTCCGTCACCAGCGCGCCGTTCACCTGGAGGAACTCGCCGGACAGCGTCTCGCGCTTGAACAGGTTGGAGACCTGTGGCTCGATGCACTCATAGCACCCAGCGATGGACGCGATCGTCGCGGTCGGCGCGACCGCGATCAGCAGCGAGTTACGCAGGCCGGTCTGCCTGACCTTTTCGCGCAGCGCCTGCCACCGCTCATCCTGGGTGCGGGTGACGCCCCACAGGTCGGGCTGGAGCTGGCCCTTCGCAGCCCTTGTCGCAGAAAACGCCGGGTGTGCTCCGTCCCGTTCCGCCAGTTCGGCCGACGCCTCAAGCGCGGTCAGGTAGATCTCCTCCGCGATCCGGGTGGACAGGGTCTTCGCCTCATCGGAATCGAACGGCAGCCGCAGCGCGAAGAACACATCCTGCAGGCCCATCACGCCGAGGCCGACCGGCCGCCAGCGCGGGTTCGACGCGGCGGCCTGCGGAGCCGGGTAGTAGTTGATGTCGATGACCCGGTCGAGGAACGTGACCGCGGTGCGCACCGTGGCGCGCAGCTTGTCCCAGTCCACACCTTTTCCTGCCGTTATCGTGTGCTCGGCGAGGTTGACCGAGCCGAGGTTGCAGACGGCTGTTTCCGTGTCGCTGGACACCTCGGTGATCTCGGTGCACAGGTTGGACAGGTGCACCACGTTGCCTTGCTGGCCGGTCTGGTTGCACTTGGCGTTGGCCGAGTCCTTGAACGTCATCCAGCCGTTGCCGGTCTGCGCCAGCGTCCGCATCATCTTGCCGTACAGGTCACGCGCCTTGACCTGCCTTACGTAACGGCCTTCTTTCTCGGCCCTGCGGTACCGCTGGTCGAACTCGTCACCCCACACGTCGGGCAGGCTCGGCACCTCGTCCGGGTCGATTAGCGACCACATCTCGTCGGTCTCGACCCGGCGCATGAACTCGTCCGGGATCCAGTTGGCCAGGTTGATGTTGTGCGTGCGGCGCGCGTCCTCTCCTGTGTTGTCTTTTAGTTCCAGGAATTCTTCGATGTCGGGGTGCCACGGCTCCAGGTAAGCGCACGCCGCGCCCTTACGCCTGCCGCCCTGGTTAACCGCCGCGACGCTCGAGTCGAGCGTGCGCAGCCACGGCACGATGCCGTTGGACTGTCCGTTCGTGCCCCGGATCAACGCGCCCCGTGACCGCACCCGCGACCAGGAGATGCCGATGCCGCCGGCGAACTTGCTCAGCTGGGCGACCTGCTTGTACCGGTCGTAGATCGATTCGAGGTCGTCGCGCGGGGAGTCGACCAGGTAGCAGGACGACATCTGGGAGTGCCGGGTGCCGGAGTTGAACAGCGTCGGCGAGCTGGGCAGGTACGCCAGGTCGGACATCAGCCGGTAGAAGCCGATCGCCTCTTGCGGAGTCTTGGACAGGCCGCACGCAACGCGCAGCATGAAGTACTGCGGGGTCTCGATCACCTGGCGGCCGGACGGGTGCCGCAGCAGGTACCTGTCGTAGACCGTGCGCAGCCCGAAGTACTCGAACCGCTGGTCCTGCGCCTCGTCCATCGCGTCGTCGAGCTTGCGCGCGTTGTCCTTGACGAAACTTGCGGTCTCATCGCTGATCAGGCCCTCGGCGTGGCCAAGCGTGACCGCCTGGCTGAACGACGCGATGCCCTGGTTTCGCACTTCTTTGGCGATGTAGCCGGCCAGCAGCCGGGCGGCCAGCTTGGAATACTGCGGTTCCTCGCCGGTCATCTCGGCCGCGGTCTGGATCGCCAGCCGGTCCAGTTCGGCGGTGGTCGCGCCGTCGTACAGACCGCTGATCGTCTTCGTCGCCACCCGCATCGGGTCGACATCGGTCAGGTTGCCGGCCCGGCGGTCGATGGCGCGGACTATCTTGGTGACGTCGACGGGTTCGGTGTCGCCATTGCGTTTGCGCACGTGCATGCGTGCCTCGGTCATGCTCTCTCCTCGCGAGCTCGGACCTAACTGAACGCGCTGGCAGGTCTTCGGACTCACGGGCACTGGTGCTTCCTACTGGCCGTCGCTTCCCAGGCTTGATCAGGGCCCAGTGCTTAATGACGGCTGTCGTTCCCGTTTACCGCTGCGGGGCAGTCCCGGATTCACACCGGGTTCCCTGTTGCCTCCGCGCCCTTGGCGAGGGCACGGAACCAGCTGCGAGAGACACTATATATAGGGCGACCACCCGAAGCCAAGCACTACATGTCGTGTCGGCGCGTCGCCTATACGCGGGCCGTGATCCAGTCGTGGAAGCCGGCGATGTGATGCTCGCTGGGCACCAGCACACCGCCGTCGCGATAGGCGCGCGAGCCCATCGACGGCTGGGTCAGCTCGCACGCCTCGAAGTCCTGCCGGTTGACCCGGTCGAACAGTTCCACCGACGGACCGACGTCCTTGCCCCCGCTGATCACGTCGGCGTCGAAGAGCCAGTCGCAGACGACCGTGGTCCGGTCCTGCGCGAGCGGGAACATGCGGTGCGCGATCACGTGGTCGGGCACCAGGTTCAGGAACACCTGCGGCAGGACCGTGATCGCGAAGTAGCGGCGTTCCTGCTCCGGTGCCACGCTCGGCAGCTGGCCGAGTCCCCCGTCGCCGGTCACGGTGAATGCCTGCGCCCAGTCGGCGAACTCGGCGCCGTGCCCGACGTAGTACTGCGCCGCCAGACCCTTGGCGAACTCGGGCAGGACCCTGGTCAGTTCGGGATGAATGGTGGCGCAGTGATAGCACTCCATGAAGTTCTCGATGATCAGCTTCCAGTTCGCCTTCACGTCGTAGCTGATCCGGCGGCCGACTTGGAGTTCCTGGATCCGGTAGCCGTCGATCGCCTCCGGGCCACCGAGCCGCACCGTCACGTCGGCCATCACCGTGTCCTCGAACGACGGCCGTTCCTCCGCCACGCATACCCAGGCGTAACCGAGCCATTCGCGCAGCCCGACCCGGATCAGCCCGTAGGCCTCCCGGTCTACGTCGGGCATCGCGACCAGGTTCGGTGCGGCGACCAGCGCGCCGTTCAGGTCGTAGGTCCACGCGTGATAGCCGCAGCGCAGGTTCCTGCGCACCTGGCCTTCGTCCTCCGCGCAGATCCGCGCGCCCCGGTGCCGGCACACGTTGAGGAACGCGCGCAGCTCTCCGTCCTTGTTCCGGATGAGGATCACGCTCTCGTCGCCGATCCGGACGGTGCGGAACGCGCCGGGCCCGGCGATCTCCGCGGTCCTGATCGCGCATACCCACATCCGCTCGAAGATCATCCGTTGCTCGCGGCGGAACACCTCGGGATCGGTATAGTAGCGTCCGGGCAGCGTACGCAGCAGGCTGTTCGTCACCGGCGCGGCAGTGTCCACGGGCTCTCTCCTCGCGAGCTCGGTCCAATGTGGCCGCGCACGGCCAAGCGCGCACGGCGCGCTGGCAGGTCTTCGGACTCACGGGCGTGGCAGATCTGCCGCCTACTGGCCGTCGCTTCCCAGGCTGGCTAGCCCAGTGCTCAATGACGGCTGTCGTTCCCGTTTACCGCTGCGGGGCAGCCCCGGATTCACACCGGGTTCCCTCTTGCGACAGCCGCCCTGGCTGG
>DASXDG010000210.1:0-4906 GCA_036490795.1 Streptosporangiaceae bacterium | reverse complement strand
TGATATGCGGCACCGGCCGGCTCCTCACTGTGCGTTCGTGGTGCCGCCGGGCAGCGGCTACCGCATGGAAACATACACAGGCCAACCCGGAAAAGTCTTCTCCGAGATTGCCGGTATCAGATGGCGCCGCGACGATCTTGTCGGTGGAGGAGTTGATGGCGCACCACTTCAGCAGCTTGACGCCGTACTGTGCGCTCTTGTCACCCACGGTCTCGAACACGAGGATGTTGATGGTGACGCGATGCATGGCCGCGTCCATCGTGATCGGACCCGTCGGAGACTGGATCGTCAGGCCGTTCAGCGCTGCCTGGACGGCGCTCGGCGTGGTGGACTTTGCCTTGTTAATGGCCGCGGCGTATTCTGCTAGCGCCGTCCAGCCCTGGAACGACCAGTCGTTCGGCGGTCCGGCCGAGGGGCTCAGTCCGGGTTGATGGCGGCCTGATACTCGTAGGCATAGACGTTACTCCGCGGAGAATATCGCTGGCGCGATGGCCACCATGGTCCTTTCCGGCGTGGTGATCCGGCCATGACAGAGACCGGATCGACGGACGCGACCGTCCCCCACGTACGCTTCGTCCCCGACGGCGCGGTGGCCCAGATCATCCTCAACCGTCCGGCGAAGCGCAATGCCGTTTCGCGCGAAATGGCCCGCGGCCTCGAGGTCGCGCCCGACCGGCTGGAGAACAGCCAGGAACTGAGCGTCGGCGTGGTTTGCGGTGCGGGCGACACCGCGTTCAGCGCGGGGGCCGCCCTCGCGGGCGGATTCGAGATCGCGCTCGCCTGCGACCTGATCGTGGCCGAGCGCACCGCCGTTTTCGGCCTGCCCGAGGTAACCCCGCGGGCTGATCGCCAACGGCGGCGGCCTGCTCCGGCTGGCCAGGGCACTGCCAAGAGCGCAAGCCCTCGACCTGATCCTGACCGGCCGCCGCCTCGATGCCGAAGAGGCCGCCCAGCTGGGCCTGGTGACCCGCGTGGTCGACCAAGGCGTGGCCCTCTCCGAGGCGCTCGGGCTGGCGGCCACGATCGCGGCGGTCGAAGGCGCAACCGCATTTCTCGACCACAGGGAGCCGTCATGGAACCAGCATCTGTTAGCAGCTTCGCCGGGGATCACGTCCTGCCGCGGATCACCCCGTCGATCGGCTTCGAACCGGCCCAGGCGACCTTGCCGCTCGCGGATTACCTGCATTCGCTGCGGGTGATCAGGGAGCTTCCCGACGCGATGCTGCTGCCGGCGCACGGACCGTCCGCCGCCAGCGTGCACGCCCGGGTGGATGAACTGCTCACCCATCACGCCGTCCGCCTCGACGCCGCCGAGCGCGCCATCACGGGCGGGTCGGCCACCGCGTTCGATGCGGCCAACATCCTCACCTGGACCAGGCGCGAGCGAGCTTTCGGTGAACTGGACCCGTTCAGCCAGATGTTCGCCGTCCTCGAGACGGCGGCTCACCTCGACCTGCTGGTCATACAGGGCCGGCTGCGCGCCACGATCAGCGACGGCACGACCGGATACATCCTCCGGTGATCGCCGCGCGGATGACCGACGGGAAGCCGCTTGACGGACTGACCGTCATCGAGATTTCCAGCTTCGTCGCCGCTCCGCTCGGTGGCATGACACTGGCTCAGCTCGGTGCCGAAGTGATCCGGATCGACCCGATCGGCGGCGGTCCGGACCATGACCGGTGGCCGCTCGCGCCATCCGGCACCAGCCTGTACTGGACCGGCCTGAACAAGGGAAAGCGCTCGGTCACGCTCAACCTCCGAGATCCCGAGGGCCGGCGGATCCTCGGTGACCTTGTCGCCGCCGCTGGCCCCGGCGGCGGCCCCGGTGGCGGCCCCGGTGGCGGCCCCGGTGGCGGCATCGTGCTGACCAACACGGTCGGCCAGCAGTGGCTGTCCTACGCCGAACTCGCCCGGCTCCGCCCGGACCTGATCCACCTTCAGATCCAGGGCAACCGCGATGGCAGTCCCGCCGTTGACTACACCGTCAACGCCGCGACCGGCTTCCCGCTGATCACCGGACCGGAAGAGCTCGGCACCCCGGTGAACCACGTCCTGCCCGCCTGGGACGTCGCCTGCGGGCTCTACGCCGCCATCGGCCTGCTCGCCGCCGAACGGCGCCGCCAGCGAACCGGGGCGGGCAGCCGGATCACGCTCGCCCTGGCCGACGTGGCGCTGGCCGTGGCCGGGCACCTGGGTTTCCTCGCCGAGGCGCAGGTCAGCGGGACGGACCGGCCCCGGATCGGCAACCACCTGTACGGAGGCCTCGCCCGTGACTTCCAGACCGCCGACGGGCACCGGGTCATGGTCGTCGCGCTGACATCGCGGCATTTCGCCGATCTAGCCGCGGCGGCCGGCCTGACCGAGACGTTCGCCGGCCTGGAGCGGCTGCTGGACGCGGACTTCCGCCGGGACAGCGACCGGTACCAGCACCGCAAGGTGCTCACGGCCCTGCTGGAACCGTGGTTCGCGGGCCGCCAACTCGCGGACCTGGAGCGGGACCTGGCGGGCGCGTCGGTGCTGTGGTCGGTGTACCGGAGCTTCACGGACCTGGTGAACGACGGCACGCTCGCGGCGAACCCGCTGCTGCGGGAGATCAGCCAGCCTGGGGTCGGATCCTTGCTCGCTCCAGGCATACCACTCGTCACAGACGACGTCACCGCGGTCAGCCCGGCGCCCGTCCTCGGCGCGGACACCGCATCGGTACTCAGCGCGCAACTCGGGCTGTCCGGCGCTGACCTGCGGTCGCTCGCGGACCGCGGAATCACCGGCGGCGCGGCGTGACCGACCTTTCCGAGGCACTGGCCGGCTGGGCCCCGGAACCGGCTGAGGCCATCGAGACAATAACGGCCGGGCCAGCTGTGGCCCTGGCAGGCCTGCTCGACATCGAACCGCCCGGCGGCCCGCTGCCTCCGCTGTGGCACTGGCTGTACTTCCTCGACCGCCCGGCGCAGCGAGACCTCGGGCCCGACGGCCACCCGGCCGGCGGACGCTTCGCCCCGCCGGTTCCCGGGCTTACCCGCATGTACGCTGGGGGCCGTGTCAGCTACCGGGCCCCGATGAACTGCGGTTATGAGATATCCCGGCGCAGCGAACTGGCCGGGTGGAAGATCCGGCAAGGCCGTACCGGGCAGCTGCTCTTCGTGACCCTCCGGCATTCGTTCAGCCGCGGGGGCACCGTGCTAGCGGTCGAGGAGCAGGACCTGGTGTACCGGAGCGAGGCGGCGCCAGGCGGAACCGCTGACGCGGCACCCGCCGGCCGTGACTGGCCGTGGCGCATGCATGTGAGCGCCGATCCGGTCCTGCTGTTCCGGTTCAGCGCCCTGACCTACAACGCACACCGCATTCACTACGACGCGCCCTACGCGACCGGCGTCGAAGGACATCCCGGCCTCGTGGTGCACGGGCCGCTGCAGGCCATCCTCTGCATGGAACTCCCGCGCAGGCATCTCCCCGGACGCACGGTCACGGAGCTGGCCTTCCGCGCCCGTTCTCCGGTCTACGCCGGGGATCGGCTGACCGTCGCCGGCGGCCTGGCCGGCGGCGAGTGCGACCTGCGCGTCACCGGGCCGCACGGCCACGAAGCAATGACGGTCCAAGCGCAGCTTGCGGACTGAGCCATCTGGCGGACTGAGCAAGGAGGGGCAGCATGTTCCAGCTAACGCAGACCGACGGCCTGACCGCCGTGCAGCACGACATTCTCAGCGCGGTGCGCGAGTTCGTGGACGCCGAGATCATTCCGGTCGCCAGCGAACTCGATCATTCCGACACCTATCCGGACCGGATCGTCGCCGGGCTGGCGAGGCTTGGCGTCTTCGGGCTCACCATCGACCCGGAGTACGGAGGGCTGGGCGAGTCGCTGCTGACGTACGCGCTCGTGGCGGAAGAGATCGCCAGGGGATGGATGAGCATCTCCGGCATCATCAACACCCACTTCATCGTCGCGTACCTGATCACCCGGTACGGCACGGCCGAGCAGAAGGAAAGCTTCCTGCCCGCGATGGCCGCCGGCGAGGTGCGCGCGGCCTTCTCCATGTCCGAGCCTGATCTCGGGTCCGACGTCGCCGCGATCCGCACCGCCGCGCGGCCAGACGGGGACGACTACGTGATCAGCGGCCAGAAGATGTGGCTGACCAACGGCGCATCCTCCCGTCTCGTCGCCCTGCTCGCCCGCACACCGGAGGGGCAGGAGCGCCCGCACCGCAACCTGACCACCTTCTTGATCGAGAAGGACAGCGGGTTCGGGCAGACGCGGCCCGGACTCACCGTTCCCGGGAAGATCCACAAGATGGGGTACAAGGGAGTCGATACGACCGAGCTTCTCCTCGACGACTGCAGGGTTCCCGCCAACCGGGTGCTCGGCGAGACTCCCGGCCGGGGTTTCTACCAGATGATGGACGCGGTGGAACTGGGGCGGGTCAACGTGGCCGCACGCGCCTGCGGGCTCGCCCATCGTGCCTTCGAACTGGCCATCAGCTACGCGCAGAACCGTAAGACGTTCGGCAAGCCCATCGCGCAGCACCAGGCGATCGAATTCAAACTGGCCGAGATGGGCACCAAGGTCGTGGCAGCTCACCAGATGATGGTGATGGCGGCGCGCCGCAAGGAGGCGGGCGAGAAGAGTGACCTCGAGGCCGGCATGGCGAAGTACCTCGCCAGCGAGTTCAGCAAGGAAGTGGTCGAGGACGCCCTGCGCATCCATGGCGGCTACGGGTATTCACAGGAGTACGAGATCGAGCGCCTCTACCGCGATGTCCCGATGCTGCTGATCGGCGAGGGAACCGCGGAGATACAGAAGATGATCATCGGCCGCCGCCTGCTAGAGCACTTCCGCACGATCGGGTAGCCGCCGGAGCGCCGATCGCGGCAGACCAAGCGATTAACACGATAATTTGTTCCAACACGGTAA
>DASXDG010000209.1:0-25949 GCA_036490795.1 Streptosporangiaceae bacterium | reverse complement strand
TTGTAGTTGATGCCGGTGTAGAACAGAACGCGTTCGGTCGTAGTGGTTTTGCCCGCGTCGATATGCGCCATGATCCCGATGTTGCGGACCTTGGCGAGGTCTACGGCGGTCTGGGTGGCCACGATGTCTTCCTTAAGATCGTTTAAGTCTGATCCCGCTGTTACCAGCGGTAGTGGGCGAAGGCCTTGTTAGACTCCGCCATCTTGTGGGTGTCTTCACGGCGCTTCACGCTCGCCCCGAGGCCGTTGCTCGCGTCCAGCAGCTCGTTCATCAACCGCTCGGTCATCGTCTTCTCCCGGCGCTGCCTGGAGTAGGTGACGAGCCAGCGCAGCGCCAGCGTGGTGCTGCGGGAGGCGCGAACCTCCACCGGGACCTGGTACGTCGCGCCGCCGACCCGGCGGCTCTTGACCTCCAGGGTGGGCTTGACGTTGTCGAGCGCGCGCTTGAGCGTGATCACCGGGTCGTTGCCGGTCTTGTCCCGGCAGCCCTCCAGGGCCCCGTAGACGATGTGCTCGGCCACCGAGCGCTTGCCGTCCTTCAGGACCTTGTTGGCGAGCGCGGTGACGAGCGGCGAACCGTAAACCGGGTCGGTGACAAGCTGCCGCTTGGTGGCGGGACCTTTGCGAGGCATCTCAGCTCTTCTCCTTCTTCGCGCCGTACCGGCTTCGCGCCTGCTTGCGGTTGCGCACGCCCTGCGTGTCCAGCGAGCCGCGGATGATCTTGTAGCGGACGCCGGGCAGGTCGCGCACCCGGCCGCCACGCACGAGCACGATGGAGTGCTCCTGCAAGTTGTGGCCGACACCCGGGATGTACGCGGTGACCTCAATCTGGCTGGTGAGCCGGACCCTGGCGACCTTGCGCAGCGCGGAGTTCGGCTTCTTAGGCGTGGTCGTGTAGACACGCGTGCAGACACCACGGCGCTGCGGGCTCTCCTTGAGCGCAGGCGTCTTGTTCTTAGCTACCTTGTCCTGGCGGCCCTTGCGGACCAGCTGCTGGATGGTGGGCAACCGCGTCTCCGTCTTCGCTGTCGTTCCGGCCCGCGGTTTCCCGCGGACCATGTGTCTGCTTGATCCCCCGAAGGTCTTCCTCTAGGAAAATCTGACCCCCCAGAGGGTTCCTACCTGCGGTTTCCCATCCCCCGCCGACCCCCGAGGTCGGGCGTGTCGCACTAGCCGTCAGGCTAGGCGGGCCGCTCAGCCCGGGCGTCAGCGACTCGCAAAAGCCGCCACAGAGGGGGAAGGAAACCCACGACCAGCCATCGCCTGCAGGCCCGGAACTTGCAGTCCCAGAACCACGCCGTCAGCTGGCACGCTTACATGCCCATGCGTGCACGGACACGAATGAAAAAGCTACCATGCCACGCGCGCCAATCAAAATCAGCGATGGGTGCGGGCATAGGTTCACCCTGTCGATCGGGTACAACACTACCTGGTGCCCGCGCATTCCCGGGCCTATTGGGGATTCTCGCCCGTGACTGCCATCCGCGGCGTGTGCCACAGCGTGTGCCACAGGGCCCCTTAGCGAGCCCTGGACGGGCTAGGGGCGCATGTGGGCGCCGGCGCCTACGGCGTAGGCTTCGGCGATCCAGGAGCGGAACTGGGGGTCCAGGTCGGCCTCGCTGGCGAGGCGGAAGTGGTGCACGTAGAGGCGGCTCGTATAGGGGGTCGCGCTGGTGATCTGGGGGCCGGTCACCGCTCGCTGGAGGTCCAGGTAACCGCGCACTCCCCCGGCGGTGGGGCGGGCACCGGCGAAGCCGCGGCGGGAGCCCTTGAACGTGATCGACGTCTTCGAAACCGCGACATTGAACGGGCCGCAATCCGTCACCGCGGCCACGAACGCCTCGTAGAGGGCAATCGAGGCGGAGGGCTTCCCCTCCATGTGCGCTTCAACTGTCCACATGACAAGCACCACCGTTAGTTATGAGAAAAGGAAAGGAGGCGGCGGGACCGAGCCCGCCGCCTCCTTTTTTACTACTAACGGTTGTAAGAGCCGAAGTCGTACTCCTCCAGCGGCACCGCTTCGCCGGAACCCTGCCCGAAGGCGTAGTTCTCCGGCTCCGCGTAGGTGCCAGGCGGGAAGGCCGACGAGCGGGCGTCGTCGGTCGGCTCGACCCGGATGTTCCGGTAAATCTGCATACCGGTACCGGCCGGGATGAGCTTGCCGATGATGACGTTCTCCTTCAGGCCGAGCAGCGAGTCCGACTTGGCGTTGATCGCCGCGTCGGTGAGCACCCGGGTGGTCTCCTGGAAGGAGGCCGCCGACAGCCACGACTCGGTGGCCAGCGACGCCTTGGTGATCCCCATCAGCGTCGCACGGCCTGCCGCCGAGGTACCGCCCTCGCCGACGATCGCGCGGTTGACCGCCTCGAACCTGGGCCGCTCGACCAGCTCGCCGGGCAGCAGCTCGGTGTCGCCGGACTCGATCACGTTCACCCGCTTGAGCATCTGGCGGATGATGATCTCGATGTGCTTGTCGTGGATCGACACGCCCTGGCTCCGGTACACCTCCTGCACTTCGTGCACGAGGTGCAGCTGGACCGCACGGCCGCCGAGGATGCGGAGCACCTCGTGCGGGTTGACCGCGCCGGCGATCAGCTGCTGACCGACGGACACCCGCGCGCCTTCGCTGACCAGCAGCCTGGACCGCATCGGGACCTGGTAGGCGATCTCCTCGGAACCATCGTCGGGAACGACGATGATCTTCCTGGTCTTCTCGGTCTCCTCGATCTTGACCCGGCCCTCGACCTCGGTGATCGGCGCCATGCCCTTGGGGATACGGGCCTCGAACAGCTCCTGGATACGCGGCAGACCGTGAGTGATGTCCGCCCCCGCCACACCACCGGTGTGGAAGGTACGCATGGTGAGCTGCGTGCCCGGCTCGCCGATCGACTGGGCGGCGACGATGCCGACGGCCTCGCCCACGTCCACCGTCTTACCGGTGGCCAGGCTGCGGCCGTAGCACTTGGCACAGACACCGATCTTGGCCTCGCAGACCAGCACGCTGAACGTGCGGATCGACGCGACACCGGCCTCGATCAGCCGGTCGAGCATCAGCTCCGTGGTGTCGTCCCCGGTCTTGGCCAGGATCACGCCGTCGACCTCTACGTCTTCGGCGATGCTCCGGCCGGTGCCGGTGTTCTCCAGGTTGTCGATCCTGGTGACCGTGCCGTCCGCGTTCTTGTCGCCGATCTTCATGGCGAGCGAACGGTCCGTGCGGCAGTCTTCCTCGCGCACGATGACGTCCTGCGCGACGTCCACCAGACGCCGGGTGAGATACCCGGAGTCCGCGGTACGCAGCGCGGTGTCGGCCAGGCCCTTACGGGCACCGTGCGTCGCGATGAAGTACTCAAGCACGCTCAGGCCCTCGCGGAACGAGGACTTGATCGGCCGGGGAATCGTCTCGCCCTTCGGGTTCGACACCAGGCCTCGCATACCAGCGATCTGCCGGATCTGCATCAAGTTGCCTCGGGCACCGGAGTTGACCATCATCCAGACCGGGTTGGTCGTGGTGAACGCCGACTCCATGTCCTTGGCCACGTCCGCGGTGGCGTGCGTCCAGATCTCGATGAGCTCCTGACGCCGCTCGTCGTCGGTGATCAGACCACGGTCGTACTCGCGCTGCACCTTGTCGGCCCGGCGCTCGTAGTTCTCCAGGATCTGCGCCTTGTTCGGCGGAGCGGTCACGTCCTCGATGCCGATCGTGACACCGGAACGGGTCGCCCAGCGGAAGCCGGCGTCCTTCAGCGCGTCCAGCGCCGCCGCCACCGTGACCTTCGGGTAGGTCTCCGCCAGCTCGTTCACGATGACGGTGAGCTGCTTCTTGCCCACCTCGTAGTTCACGAACGGGAAGTCCGGCGGCAGCGTCTCGTTGAAGATGCACCGGCCGAGGGTCGTCCGCAGCCTGATCGGGTCGCCAGGCTCGAATCCCTGCGGCGGCTCGTACTCGCGCGGCGGGACGATTTCCGGCAGCCTGATCTGGACAACCGCCTGCAGGTCCAGCTCGTGGTTGTCGTAGGCCATGAGCGCCTCGGACAACGTGCCGAACGCCCGGCCGGTACCCGGCACATCCTCCGCTTCCCTGGTCAGGCAGTACAGACCGATGATCATGTCCTGGGTGGGCATGGTGACCGGCTTGCCGTCGGCGGGCTTGAGGATGTTGTTGGTGGACAGCATCAGGATCCGGGCCTCGGCCTGCGCCTCGGCGGACAGCGGCAGGTGCACCGCCATCTGGTCGCCGTCGAAGTCCGCGTTGAACGCGGTGCAGACCAGCGGGTGGATCTGGATGGCCTTGCCTTCTACCAGCTGCGGCTCGAATGCCTGGATGCCCAGGCGGTGCAGGGTCGGTGCACGGTTCAGCAGCACCGGGTGCTCGGTGATGACCTCTTCGAGCACGTCCCACACGACCGGGCGCGCGCGCTCGACCATGCGCTTGGCGCTCTTGATGTTCTGCGCGTGATTGAGGTCAACCAGGCGCTTCATCACGAACGGCTTGAACAGCTCAAGCGCCATCTGCTTGGGCAGGCCGCACTGGTGCAGCTTGAGCTGCGGGCCCACCACGATGACCGAACGGCCGGAGTAGTCGACGCGCTTGCCGAGCAGGTTCTGGCGGAACCGGCCCTGCTTGCCCTTGAGCATGTCGGACAGCGACTTCAGCGGGCGGTTACCAGGACCGGTGACCGGACGGCCGCGACGGCCGTTGTCGAACAGGCTGTCCACAGCCTCCTGAAGCATGCGCTTCTCGTTGTTCACGATGATCTCGGGCGCGCCGAGGTCAAGGAGCCGCTTGAGCCGGTTGTTCCGGTTGATGACGCGCCGGTACAGGTCGTTCAGGTCGGAGGTGGCGAACCGGCCACCGTCGAGCTGAACCATCGGCCGCAGGTCCGGCGGGATCACCGGAATGCAGTCGAGGACCATGCCCATGGGCGAGTTGCGGGTGTTGAGGAACGCGGAGACGACCTTCAGCCGCTTCAGTGCGCGGGCCTTCTTCTGGCCCTTGCCGGAGCGGATCGTCTCGCGCAGGCTCAGCGCTTCCTCGTCCAGGTCGAAGCTGGCCAGCCGGTCCTGGATGGCCTGGGCGCCCATGCCGCCGCGGAAGTACCGGCCGAACCGGTCCCGCATCTCGCGGTACAGGAGCTCGTCGCCCTCCAGGTCCTGGACCTTCAGGCCCTTGAACCGGGACCAGACCTCGTCCAGCCGGTCGATCTCCTTGCCGGCCCGGTCGCGGATCTGCTTGCACTCGCGGTCGCTCGCCTCACGGAGCTTCCGCTTCTGGTCGGACTTGGCACCGGCCGCCTCAAGCTCGGCCAGGTCAGCCTCCAGCTTGGCCTGCCGGGCCTCGACGTCGGTGTCCCGGCGCTGCTCGAGCTGGTTCCGCTCGACCGTGATCTTGGCCTCCAGGGACGGCAGGTCGCGCTGGCGAGCCTCGTCGTCCACGAAGGTGATCATGTAGGCGGCGAAGTAAATGACCTTCTCCAGGTCCTTCGGCGCCAGGTCGAGCAGGTAACCCAGCCGCGACGGCACACCCTTGAAGTACCAGATGTGCGTGACCGGGGCGGCCAGCTCGATGTGGCCCATCCGCTCGCGGCGCACCTTGGCGCGCGTGACCTCGACGCCACAGCGCTCACAGATGATGCCCTTGAACCGGACGCGCTTGTACTTGCCGCAGTAGCACTCCCAGTCCCGGGTCGGACCGAAGATCTTCTCGCAGAAGAGCCCGTCCTTTTCCGGCTTGAGCGTGCGGTAGTTGATGGTCTCCGGCTTCTTCACCTCGCCGTGCGACCACTGCCTGATGTCCTCAGCCGTGGCCAGCCCGATGCGAAGGTCGTCGAAGAAGTTGACGTCTAGCATGTTGTAACCCCCTTGGTTGTCAGACCTCTTCGACGCTGCTCGGCTCACGCCGGGACAGGTCGATACCGAGTTCCTCAGCGGCGCGGAAGACATCCTCGTCGGTGTCGCGCATTTCGATCGCGGCTCCGTCGCTGGACAGCACCTCGACGTTGAGGCAGAGCGACTGCATTTCCTTGATCAGCACCTTGAAACTCTCCGGGATACCCGGTTCCGGTACGTTTTCGCCCTTGACGATCGCCTCGTAGACCTTCACCCGGCCGAGCACGTCGTCGGACTTGATGGTGAGCAATTCCTGGAGGGCGTAGGCGGCACCGTATGCCTCCAGCGCCCACACCTCCATCTCACCGAATCGCTGGCCACCGAACTGCGCCTTACCACCCAGCGGCTGCTGAGTGATCATCGAGTACGGACCGGTCGAACGCGCGTGGATCTTGTCGTCGACCAGGTGCAGCAGTTTGAGGATGTAGATGTAGCCGACCGCGATCGGGTCCTTGAACGGCTCACCGGTGCGGCCATCGAACAGCCTCGCCTTGCCGGTGGGCTGAACCAGCCGCTGACCATCGCGGTTCGGCAGCGTGCTGGCGAGCAGGCCGGTGATCTCCGCCTCGTGCGCGCCGTCGAAGACCGGGGTCGCGACGGGCGTGCCTGGTTCGGCGTGATCGATGCCGGCCGCGTGCAGCCGCTTCTTCCACGGTTCCTCGCCGTCGTCGACCTGCCAGCCAGACTTGGCCACCCACCCGAGGTGGGTCTCAAGGACCTGGCCGACGTTCATCCGGCCGGGGACGCCGAGCGGGTTCAGCACGATGTCCACCGGGGTACCGTCCTCGAGGAACGGCATGTCTTCCACCGGCAGGATCTTCGCGATGACACCCTTGTTGCCGTGACGCCCCGCCAGCTTGTCGCCGTCGGTGATCTTGCGCTTCTGGGCCACGTAGACGCGGACTAGTTCGTTCACGCCCGGGGGCAGCTCGTCGCCGTCTTCGCGGGTGAACACCCGGACGCCGATGACCTTGCCCTCTTCGCCGTGCGGCACCTTGAGGCTCGTGTCACGAACCTCGCGGGCCTTCTCACCGAAGATGGCGCGGAGCAGACGCTCCTCCGGGGTCAGCTCGGTCTCGCCCTTGGGAGTGACCTTGCCGACCAGGATGTCGCCGTTGACGACCTCGGCGCCGATCCTGATGATGCCGCGCTCGTCCAGGTCGGCCAGGACCTCGTCGGAGACGTTCGGGATGTCCCTGGTGATCTCCTCGGGGCCCAGCTTGGTGTCGCGCGCGTCGACCTCGTGCTCTTCGATGTGAATGCTCGACAGCACGTCATCCTGCACGAGCCGCTGGCTCAAGATGATGGCGTCCTCGTAGTTGTGACCTTCCCACGGCATGAACGCCGCGAGCAGGTTCTTGCCGAGCGCCATCTCACCGGTGTCGGTGCACGGGCCGTCGGCCAGCACCTGCGCCTTCTCGACCCGGTCGCCCTCCTGGACAATCGGCTTCTGGTTGAAGCAGGTGCCCTGGTTGGAGCGGCGGAACTTGGACACCAGATACGTGGTCCTGGTGCCGTCGTCGTTCATCACCGTGACGAAGTCCGCGCAGGACTCCTCGACCACACCCGGCTTCTCGGCCAGGATCACGTCGCCGGCGTCGGTCGCGGCACGGTACTCCATGCCGGTGCCGACCAGCGGGGCCTCGGACCGCAGCAGCGGAACGGACTGCCGCTGCATGTTCGAGCCCATGAGCGCGCGGTTGGCGTCGTCGTGCTCCAGGAACGGGATCATCGCGGTGGCGACGGACACCATCTGCCGGGCGGAGACGTCGATGTAGTCGATCTCGTCTGGCGGGATGTAGTCGATCTCGCCGCCCTTACGGCGGACCAGCACGCGGCTTTCCGCCATCGTGCCGTCCGAGTTCAGGACGGTGTTGGCCTGCGCGACGACGTGCCTGTCCTCCTCGTCGGCGGTCAGGTAGTCGATCTGGTCGGTGACCACGCCGTCCACGACCTTGCGGTACGGCGTCTCGACGAAGCCGAAGGCGTTGACCCGCGCATAGCTCGAGAGCGAGCCGATCAGGCCGATGTTCGGACCTTCAGGCGTCTCGATCGGGCACATCCGGCCGTAGTGGCTGGGGTGCACGTCGCGGACCTCGAAGCCCGCCCGCTCGCGGGACAGACCGCCGGGGCCCAGGGCGCTCAGGCGGCGCTTGTGAGTCAGTCCGGCCAGCGGGTTCGTCTGGTCCATGAACTGAGACAGCTGGCTGGTGCCGAAGAACTCCTTGATGGAGGCGACGACCGGGCGGATGTTGATCAGGGTCTGCGGCGTGATCGCCTCGACGTCCTGGGTCGTCATCCGCTCACGGACCACCCGCTCCATCCGGGCCAGGCCGAGCCGGACCTGGTTCTGAATCAGCTCGCCAACCGTGCGCAGCCGCCGGTTGCCGAAGTGGTCGATGTCGTCGGTCTCCAGCACGATCGTGTTGTCGCGGCCGGCGACGGTCATCTCCTCCTCGCCGGCGTGCAGCCGGACGAGGTACTCGATGGTCCCGACGATGTCTTCCTCGCTGAGCGTGCCCTGCTGGATCGGCTGGTCGAGGCCCAGCTTGCGGTTCACCTTGTACCGGCCGACCTTGGCCAGGTCGTAGCGCTTGGAGTTGAAGTACAGGTTCTCCAGCAGCGCCTGCGCGGACTCGCGCGTCGGCGGCTCGCCCGGACGGAGCTTGCGGTAGATGTCGAGCAGCGCCTCGTCCTGGCCGGCCGTGTGGTCCTTCTCCAGGGTGGCGCGCATCGACTCGTAGTCGCCGAACCGGTCCAGGATCTTCGCGTCATCCCAGCCGAGCGCCTTGAGCAGCACCGTGACGGACTGCTTGCGCTTGCGGTCGATGCGGACGCCGACAGCGTCCCGCTTGTCGATCTCGAACTCAAGCCAGGCGCCACGGCTCGGGATCACCTTGCACGCGTAGATGTCCTTGTCGGACGTCTTGTCGACCTGACGGTCGAAGTAAACCCCCGGCGAACGGACGAGCTGGGAGACGACCACGCGCTCGGTGCCGTTGATGATGAAGGTGCCCTTGGCCGACATGAGCGGGAAGTCGCCCATGAACACGGTCTGGCTCTTGATTTCGCCCGTGGTGTTGTTAATGAACTCCGCCGTCACGAACATCGGGGCGGAGAATGTCATGTCCTTGTCCTTGCACTCCTCCGAGGAGTACTTTGGCGGCTCGAACCGGTGATCACGGAACGAGAGCGACATGGTCCCGGAGAAGTCTTCGATCGGGCTGATCTCTTCGAAGATCTCCTCGAGGCCGGACTGCTCTGGCACGTCCTTACGGCCGGCGTCCTTGGCTTCTTTGATACGGGCCTGCCACCGCTCGTTCCCAAGCAGCCAGTCGAAGGACTCGGTCTGCAGGGCGAGGAGATCGGGTACCTTGAGCGGCTCCTGGATGCGCGCGAAGGAAACGCGGCGGGAACCGTTAGCTGCGGAGGTAGTCGGTGCGGAGGCGCTGCGCGATGCTGCCAACAGGGGTCCTTCCGAACTTTGTCGCGGAAATATCACCGCACGCACGCCAAACGCCCCGCGGCAAATACCCCATTAAGCGCGAGGTGAGACCGAGGACGTCAGAGTGCAGCGCAAACTGGCAGCGTAGCCGAAGGGCAGGCTGCTTGTCAACTATACGCCTCTATGATGTTCACGGTTGCTCCGAAGCTTCGCTCTTCTTCGACGAAACGTCAAGTCCAAACCGGACACTCGGGGCAGATTGTCTGGGTGACAGATGCCACATGCGGTGTGATGTGTAGAGGTTAACGCTGGGGGGTATCTCGTTTATTTCCCTATCTTCTGGGGGGCGACCCCCAGACCCCCGCATGCTGCCGCCCTCATGGGGCTCGCCGTAATTGCTGACGCGGCCGTGGAGGGCCAGTTTGGCCCTCCCGGCCGCGCGCACACTTCGGGCCTGCCGGCCCTCGTGGTTTGGGTTCGCAGGGGGTGGCTGGGCGCCATACGGAGTGCCGCGCCGTGCGGGGCTGCTCCCCCCTGCGGTTTTTTACTACTTGACGGTTACGGTGGCGCCGGCGCCTTCTAGGGCGGCCTTGGCCTTCTCCGCGGCTTCCTTGTTGACCTTCTCCAGGACGGTCTTGGGGGCGCCGTCGACTAGGTCCTTGGCCTCCTTGAGGCCCAGGCTGGTCAGGGTGCGCACCTCCTTGATGACCTGGATCTTCTTGTCGCCAGCGGCGTCGAGGATGACGTCGAACTCGTCCTGCTCCTCGGCCTCTTCCGCGGCGGCGGGCGCACCGGGAGCGCCGGCGGCGGCGACCGCGACCGGGGCGGCGGCCTTGACGTCGAAGGTCTCCTCGAACTGCTTCACGAAATCGGACAGCTCGAGAAGCGTCATCTCCTTGAACGCCTCAAGCAGGTCCGCGCTGCTCATCTTCGCCATGATGTTTTCCTACTTCCTTATTCTGCTGAGTCATCCGCGGCGGGCGCGGTGTCCTGCACGTCTGCTTCTGCTGCTGCCACTGGAGCTTCCGCCGGGGCTTCCCCCGTGGCCTCGCCGCCGGCCTCGCGCTTGGCGCGCAGGGCCTCGGCCAGCTGGGCCATCTGCACCGGCAGCGCGTTGAACGTCGCCGCCGCGCCTGCCAGCGAGGCCTTCATGGCCCCGGCCAGCTTGGCGAGCAGAACTTCCTTCGGCTCCAGGTCAGCCAGCTTGATGATTTCGTTGGCGTTGACCGCCTTGCCGTCGACCACACCGCCCTTGATCACCAGCAGCGGGTTCGCCTTGGTGAAGTCGCGCAGGCCCTTAGCGGCCTCCACCACGTCGCCACTGACGAACGCCACCGCGGACGGCCCGCTGAGCAGCGAAGAAAGCTGCTCCTCGAGTCCGGCCTCGGATACCGCGATCTTGGTCAGCGTGTTCTTCACCACGTTGAACGTGGCATGGCTCCCCAGCGCCCCGCGCAGCTCCGCGAGCTGCGCCACGGTGAGTCCCCGGTACTCGGTCAGCACGGCGGCGTTCGAGTCCTTGAACCGCTCGGTGAGCTCGGCAACCACGGCCACCTTCTCGGCGTTGGCCATGTGCCTCCTCTTTCTTCCTCGGTGTCGTGCCTGGGACCACCGTGGCTCGGGCCACGAAAAAAGCCCCGGCGCACAGGCGCACGGGGCGGCAGCACGGTTAACGTGCATCGACTCGTTTAACCTGCGCGGGATGTCCGGTTACCCGGAGCCTTCGGCTGTCCCTGAGGACAGCATCCAGCGGTCTTCGGCGCACTCAGTGTACGGGCTCCGCGTGTCCGCGGCCAAATCGCCAGCGGCAACTCCGGACGGAGCGTCCGATGCCACTATCGGCGATGGAAGAACCACTGCTAGTTATGATTCTCCGCCAGAAGGCTTTAGAACACGGCCGGAGAGGTGCGTGTTCGCGGGTGGCGGCGTCGCGCCGCGCGCTGATGCGTTTGTGCGGGCTGGCGGGTGATCAGCGCGGTAATTATGTCCAGCACGGAAGCAAATGCTGCCCACAGCGGCATTAATCGCCGCGTTGGACATAGTTGCCGCGTTAACGGCGGCTAGGACAGGAGGGAGTACCCGCGAGCCCCGCGGGCCCCCGGCGGGGTCTGCGGGGGTCGGCGGCGAAACTTACGCGCTGACTTCAGCCAGGTCGTCGGTGAAGTTGCGGGTCTTGTTCGGGTCGACGGGGATGCCGGGGCCCATGGTGGTGGTGAAGACGATCTTCTTCAGGTACCGGCCCTTGGCCGCGGCCGGCTTGAGGCGGACCACCTCGTCCAGCGCCGCGGCGTAGTTCTCCAGCAGCGCCACCGGCGTGAACGACGCCTTGCCGATGATGAAGTGAAGATTGCCGTGCCGGTCCACCCGGAACTCGATCTTGCCGCCCTTGATCTCGGTGACGGCCTTGGCCACGTCGGCGGTCACCGTGCCGGTCTTGGGGTTCGGCATCAGGCCACGCGGGCCGAGCACGCGGCCCAGGCGGCCGACCTTACCCATCAGGTCCGGGGTGGCCACGACGGCGTCGAAGTCGAGGAAACCGCCCTGGATCCGCTCGAGCAGGTCATCGGAGCCGACCACATCGGCGCCAGCGGCGCGGGCCTCTTCTGCCCGGTCACCGGTGGCGAAGACGGCAACCCGGGCGGTCTTGCCGGTGCCGTTCGGCAGGTTGACCGTGCCACGGACCATCTGGTCCTGCTTGCGAGGGTCGACACCGAGCCGGATGGCCACCTCGACGGTCGGATCGAACTTGGACACCGGGTTCGCCTTGGCCATCGTGACGGCCTCGGCGGGGGTGTACAGCTTCTCGCTGTCGAAGGCCTCATCGGCCTTGCGGTATGCCTTGCTGCGCTTCATGTACGAAATCTCCTTGTGGAGTCTGTGGTCATCGACGGGCCCGCGCACAGGCCCTGCCACGGTGGGACTGAAAACTCAGCGCCGGACGGTGATGCCCATCGACCGGGCGGTGCCGGCGATGATCTTCTCGGCGGCCTCGATCGTGTTCGCGTTGAGGTCGGGCATCTTGGTCGTGGCGATGTCGCGGAGCTGGGCCGCGGAAATCGTGCCGACCTTGTCCTTGTGCGGGACGGCGCTGCCCTTGTCGACGCCGGCCGCCTTCTTGATCAGCTCCGGTGCCGGGGGCGTCTTGGTGACGAAGGTGAACGACCGGTCTTCGTAGATCGTGATCTCGACCGGGATGATGTTCCCTCGTTGGCCTTCGGTAGCAGCGTTGTACTGCTTGACGAAGTCCATGATGTTGACGCCGTGCGGGCCGAGCGCGGTACCGACGGGCGGTGCCGGGGTGGCCTGGCCGGCGGGCAGCTGCACCTTGACGAGGGCAGCGACCTTTTTCCTTCTTGGCGGCATTTCCTGCTTCCCTAACTATTTATATCTTCGTGACCTGATCGAACGACAGCTCGACGGGGGTCTCGCGGCCGAAGATGGACACCAGAACCTTGAGCTTCTGGGTGTCCCCGTTTATTTCGTTCACGGTGGCCGGCAGCGTCGCGAACGGCCCGTCCATAACGGTAACCGACTCGCCGACCTCGAATTCCGGCGATGCCGTGGCCTTGGCCGCCGCCGCGGCGGACGCCGCCGGGGTGCCAGGCTCGGGCTCGGGCGCCAGCAGCGAGGCGACCTCGCTGAGCTGGAGCGGCGAGGGACGGCTGGACAGGCCGACGAAACCCGTGACGCCGGGCGTGTTCCGCACCACGGCCCAGGACTCGTCGGTGAGCTCCATCCGGACCAGGATGTAGCCGGGCAGCACTTTTTCCTGGACCTGCTGCCGCTTGCCGGCCTTGACCTCGGTGACCTGGTGAACCGGAACCTCGATCTGGAAGATGTAATCCTCCATGTTGAGGGACTGAATGCGGCTCTCCAGGTTGGTCTTCACCCGGTTCTCGTAGCCTGCGTACGAGTGGACTACGTACCAGTCACCCGGCATCATCCGCAGCTCGCGCTGGAACTCCTCGAGCGGGTCGACGACCGGCGCGTCCTCAGCTGCCTCTTCGGCGTCCTCGCCTTCCGGCGCCTCAGCCTCTGCTGAGACTTCGACCGCTACGAGCTCGGCCTCTGACCCGTCGGCTTCCGGCGCATCGGCTTCCGGCGCATCGGCTTCCGGCGCCTCGCCGGTAGCCTCAACGTCGTCGTCGGCAGCGTCAACGGCGGCCTCGGCGAGAACGGTCTCCCCCGCCGCCGGGTCGTCATAGTTCAGGTTGTCCTCAGACAAGATTTAGTCCTTTCTCCTGGCCCCACCCCAAGCGCCCCCAAGGTCCGGGCGCGCTCCCCCAAGCGGACCCAGACCGGCTCCGCGGAGCTAGAACACCCAGAACATCAGCTTGGCGAAGCCGACATCCAGCAATGTGACGATGGTCGCCATGATCACTACGAACGTGAGGCACACCACCGTGTACGTGACCAGCTCTTTACGGGTGGGCCAGATCACCTTGCGCAACTCAGCAACGACCTGCCGGACGAAAAGCGCCGGAGTCATCCGCTGGTCGCGCTTTGCCGCACGACCACCGCGCTTGTCCGCCTCACCGCGTGTCTGCGTAGCCATAACCTCACCTGTTGTCCAACGAATCAGCAGGGCAGGAGGGACTCGAACCCCCAACCACCGGTTTTGGAGACCGGGACTCTGGCCAATTGAGCTACTGCCCTCTGCTAACAAAAGCTGCGAGGCTGAATTACGAACCATAGCCCAACGGGCATGCTTCCGCTACCTCAGTCACGCTGTCGGCCAAGCCAGTGTACGTCCGGCGGTACCCATTCGTCTAACTCAACGCCACGATGGTTCAATCGGTTCCATGCCAACACGAGTTTCCGCACGTATCGCGGCCATCGCCGAGTCCGCCACGCTAGCTGTCGACGCCAAGGCTAAGGCGCTGAAGGCGGCCGGACGCCCGGTTATCGGCTTCGGCGCCGGCGAGCCCGATTTCCCCACGCCCGCCTACATCGTCGAAGCCGCGCAGAAGGCCTGTGCGGAGCCCAGATTCCATAAGTACACGCCCGCGGCGGGCCTGCCCGAGCTGCGCTCGGCCATCGCGGACAAGACACTGCGCGACAGCGGTTACCGGGTCGAGACCGGTCAGGTCCTGGTCACCAACGGCGGCAAGCAGGCCGTCTACCAGAGTTTCGCCACCCTGCTCGACCCGGGCGACGAGGTGCTGCTGCCCGCTCCCTACTGGACCACCTACCCCGAAGCGATCGCCCTGGCCGGCGGGATTTCCACGATCGTCCCGACCGATGAGAGCACCGGATACCTGACCTCGGTCGCCGCCCTGGACGCCGCGGTCACCGAGAACACCAAGGTGCTGCTGTTCGTCTCCCCGTCCAACCCCACCGGGGCGGTCTACCCGCCCTCGCTGGTGCGCGAAATCGGCCAGTGGGCCTACCAGCGCGGCCTGTGGGTGATCACCGATGAGATCTACGAGCACCTGATCTACGGCGATGCCCAGTTCTCCTCCGTCCCGGTCCAGACGCCGGAGATCGCCGACCGGTGCGTGGTGCTGAACGGCTGCGCCAAGACCTACGCGATGACCGGCTGGCGGGTCGGCTGGATGATCGGCCCGAAGGACGTCATCGGCGCGGCCGCCAACCTGCAAAGCCACGCCACGTCCAACGTGTGCAACGTCGCCCAGGCCGCCGCGCTCGCCGCCGTCACGGGCGACCTGGTCGCCGTCGAACAGATGCGCGAAGCATTCGACCGGCGGCGGCTCACCATGTCGCGGATGCTCAACGAGATCCCCGGCGTGATCTGCCCGGAACCGCAGGGTGCGTTCTACTGCTACCCGAGCGTCAAGGGGCTGCTCGGGAAGGAGATCGGCGGGCGGGTGGCCCGGTCGAGCTCCGAACTGGCCGGCCTCATCCTGGAGGAGGCCGAAGTCGCGGTCGTGCCCGGCGAGGCGTTCGGCACGCCTGGGTATTTCCGGCTTTCTTGCGCCCTGGGCGACGCCGACCTCGAAGAAGGCATTACCCGGATAGCCAAGTTGCTCGCCGACGCCCGGTAGGCAGTGCACACTGGGCGGATGCCGCGCCCTGTCGAAACGCTGCCTAAGGCGCATCTCCATCTCCATTTCACCGGCTCGATGCGCCACTCGACCCTGGTCGACCTGGCTGGTTTCTACGGGATGCACCTGCCGCCTGCCCTCACCGAGGAGTGGCCACCGCAGCTGAGCGGCACCGACGAGCGGGGCTGGTTCCGGTTTCAGCGGCTATACGACACGGCTCGCTCGGTGCTGCGCCGGCCTGACGACGTGTACCGGCTGCTGCGGGAGAGCGCCGAGGACGAGCAGCGGGAAGGGTCGGGCTGGCTGGAGATCCAGGTCGATCCGTCCGGGTACGGGAACCGGTTCGGCGGGCTCAGCGCCACCATCGAGCTCGTGCTCGACGCCGCCGCGAAGGCCAGCGTGGGGACGGGCGTGGGCATCGGCGTGATCATCGCCGCCAACCGGACCAGGCATCCGCTCGATGCGCGGATCCTGGCCCGGCTGGCGGCGCAGTACGCGGACCACGGGGTTGTCGGGTTCGGCCTGTCGAACGACGAGCGGCGCGGCGCGGCCGGGGATTTCGTCCGTGCGTTCAGCATCGCGGAGCGGGCCGGGCTGCGGCTGGTCCCGCACGGCGGCGAGCTGGCCGGCCCGCCCAGCGTCGCGGCCTGCCTGGACAGCCTGCACGCGAACCGGGTCGGCCACGGCGTCCGCGCCGCCGAAGACCCGGCTCTGGTCAAGCGGCTGGCCGCCGAGGAGGTCACCTGCGAGGTCTGCCCGGCTTCCAACGTGGCGCTCGGGGTGGCGGCTGTCCCGGCCGACGTGCCGCTGCGCGTTCTGGTGGACGCGGGCGTGCCGGTGGCGCTGGGGGCTGACGATCCGCTGCTATTCGGCTCCCGGCTGGCCGCGCAGTACGAGCTGGCCCGTTCGGTACACGGGTTCTCGGATCCGGAACTGGCCTTCCTCGCCCGCACCTCCGTGCTGTCCAGCGCCGCGCCGTCCGACGTGCGCGCACGGCTGCTGACCGGCATCGATGCCTGGCTGTCATAACTAACGCTGGTGCTTGCGCCAGGTCACCCGCTACGCCCGCCGTGGCGCCCGATGGCACTATCGATGACCGAAGCACCACTGTTAGTTATGATTACTCGGTCCGAAAACCTTGTCGATCCGAACCCTGGTGAGCAGCCTTTTCTTCCGCGTTGGGGCAATCTTCCGCGCCAATGGGGGGGACGGCGCCCGTTTTGTTCTGATTCGGCGTCATGCCGTTGCCCGAGCCGCCAGACTGGGACGGTAACGGGCGGACGAGGGCAACCACGGAGTACTTGATGAACCCGCTAGCCGCGGATGACCCGCGGGCGATCGGCGAGTTCCAGCTGCGCGCGCGGCTGGGATCGGGCGGCATGGGCCGCGTGTACCTGGGCATCTCTCCGGCCGGGCGCGCGGTGGCGGTGAAGGTCGTGTACCCGCACCTTGCCCGCGATCCCCAGTTCAGCGGCCGGTTCAAGCGGGAGGTCGCGGCCGCGCAGGCGGTCAACGGCGCGTACGCCAGCCCCGTCGTCGCGGCCGGCCCCGACGATGATCCGCCATGGCTGGCCACCGCGTTCGTGCCGGGTCCGCCACTGCAGGACATGGTGATGGGCGCGGGCCCGCTGCCTGAACCGGCCGTGTGGCGGCTGATCGCCGGGCTGGCGGAGGCGCTGCGCGCCATCCACGCCAGCGGCCTGGTGCACCGCGACCTGAAGCCAGGCAACGTGCTGATGGCGCAGGACGGGCCGCGGGTGATCGACTTCGGCATCGCCAGGAGCCTGGACAGCACGGTGCTGACCGCGGCGGAAAGCGTGCTCGGTACCCCGTCCTACATGTCGCCGGAACAGGCCAGGGGCGAGAAGACCGGGCCGGCCAGCGACATGTTCTCGCTCGGCGCGGTGGCGTACTTCGCCGCTACCGGGATGGCGCCGTTCGGTGACGCGCAGGCGGCGGTGCTGCTGTACCGGATCGTCTACACCGAAGCCGACCTAGAGCCCGTCCCGCCCGGGCTGCGCGCCCTGGTGGCCGCGTGCCTGTCCAAGAACCCGGCCATGCGGCCGACGCCGGCCCAGCTGGCGGGCGGCCTGCCGGTGGCCGAAGCCGGCGCGCCAGGTGCGTTCTGGCCAGACGCGGTGGCCAGGTACATCGCGAACTACCAGGCACAGCTCGATCCGGACGCGCCGGTCAGGCAGTTGCCGCCGTGGGGGGCCAGCCCCGAGCCGCCGCCAGGCCTGCCCATGCCGTCCAGCGGCCTGCGCGGGCTCGGCGATACGCGGACGCGCCTCGACCCGGCCGCGCCCGGCCCGGGCGCCGGCCGGCCGCAGGACACGGCGCCGCCCGCGGGCGGGCACCAGCCCGCGGGCGGGCACCACGGCGCGACCCAGCCGGTTTCCGGCATGGGCAGGCGGCGCGCGCTGGCCGCCCTGGCCGGCATGGCCACGGCCGGGCTGGCGATCGGTGCCTGGGCGGCGATCCGCGATGAGGGCACGACCGGGTCCGGCCACACCGACAGCGGCAACCTCACCTCGGCCGACCGGGCGCACAAGCCGCTGCCGCCGTCAGGCACCCGGCTGTGGAGCTTCCCGGCGAACAGCTCAGTCCAGTCCGTGGCGGCCAGCGGTGCTATCGCGTTCGCGGGGACCTACGCGGACGCCGTCTACGCGATGGACGCGCGCACCGGTCGCCAGCTGTGGCGCTTCGCCACGGACGCCAGCTCCAACAACCAGCTGGTTACGGCAGGCGGTTCCGTGTTCGCCGGCAGCGACAACACCGGCGGCGGTATCACCGCGCTGGACGCGTCGACCGGGAAGCGGCGGTGGGTCGTCGATTCGCACGGTGACTTCGGCCTGACGGTGGCCGGCCACGTGGTGTACGCCGGCACGTCGCCGAAGACGCCGGTGCATTCCGGCGTCATCGCGATCAGTGCCGCGGGCGGCGAGACGCTGTGGACGTACGTGCTGGACAGCGGCATCTCAGACGTCATGGGCGGCCTGGCCGCCGGCCCCGGCCTGGTGTACCTGACCACCAGCGCGGGCGAGGTCATCGCGCTGCGCGCGGCGAACGGGACCCAGGCGTGGCGGCGTGCCCTGCGCGGGGCGAGCTTCCTCGAGCCGGGACCCGTCGTGTCCGGCGGGGTCGTCTACGCCGGAAGCCAGGGCGGCACCGTCTACGCGCTGGACGCCACCAGCGGCCAGGAGCTATGGCACCGGTCCGTCGGCAAGAATGCGACCGTGACAGTCGCGGACGGCCTCGTGTTCGCGAGCAGCGACAGCGGCCTGGCCGCGCTGAATACCAGTACCGGGGCGCTGCTGTGGCACGCCGCTGTGCCCCAGGGCATCTTCGTGTCCACGGCCGCCGGGAACGCGGTCTACGGCGCCGGGAACGACGGGCTGCTCTACGCCTGGCAGGCCACCACCGGCAACAAGCTCTGGGCCTTCACCACCGGCGGACCGGTCGCCTCCAACGTCGCGGTGACCGGCGGGATCGTGTTCTTCGGCAGCGCCGACCAGCACGCCTACGCGGTGACCGCCTAGCATGGAACCGCTCAGGGCCAGCGACCCGCGGCGGGTCGGGGAGTTCCGGTTGCACGCGCGGCTGGGCGCCGGCGGGATGGGCCAGGTTTTCCTCGGCTACTCGCCGGCCGGGCGGGCCGTGGCGGTGAAGATCTGCCATCCGGACCTCGCCGCGGACCCGGCGTTCGTGGTCAGGTTCGCGCGCGAGGTGGACGCGGCGGGCGCGGTGAACGGCATGTACACCGCCCAGGTGGTGGCCGCCGGGCCGCGGGACGACCCGCCGTGGCTGGCCACCACGTACGTACCCGGCCCCTCGCTCGAGCAGACGGTCCGCGGCTACGGGCCGCTGCCTGAAGCCGCGGTGTGGCGCCTGACCGCCGGGCTAGCCGAGGCGCTGCGGGCCATCCACGCCCGCGGCATCGTGCACAGGGACCTCAAGCCGACCAACGTGCTGCTGGCCGCGGACGGTCCGCGGGTGATCGACTTCGGCGTCGCGCGGGCGCTCGACGGCGCCGTGCTGACCACCGCCGGCTACACGATGGGCTCACCGGCGTACATGGCGCCCGAACTCGTGGCGGGACAACCCGCCACAGCACCCAGCGACGTGTTCGCGCTCGGCTCGGTGATCTGTTTCGCCTCGTGCGCGGTCGTGCCGTTCGGGGAGGGAGATCCACCGTCAGTTCTGTTCAAGATCATGTATGAGCAGCCGATGCTCGGCGCGATGCCCGCGACGGCGCTGCGGGAGCTGGCGGCGGCCTGCCTGGAGAAGGACCCCGAGCGGCGGGTCACGCTGGCCGGGGTGCTAGACGCGTGCCGGCCCTACGTGCAGGGCGGTTCGGCGACCTCGTTCTGGCCGGGGGCGGTGGCCGAGCTCATCGCCAGGTACGCGGCGACTCCACTGCCGCCGGCGACGCCGCCGCGGCCGGTGACGCCGCCGCGGCCGGTGACGACAGTGCCGCCGGTGACGACAGTGCCGCCGGTGACGACGGTGCCGCCGTCCGCCGTGGCGGACCCGAGCGCGGGGCCGGTGAGCAGGCGCGCGCTGATCGCGGGCGCGGCGGGGCTGGCCGCTGCCGGGCTGGCGGCTGGCGGCTGGGCGCTCGCTGGCGGCAGGCGTCCCCCGCCCGACCCGGCGCTGAGCCGCACGCTGTGGGCCCGCCAGACCGGCGGCCCGGTCACGTCTGGCGCGGCGGTCTCCGGCGGTCTCGTCTACATCGGCAGCCAGGACGGGCACATCTACGCGCTGGAGGCGGCGAGCGGGCGGCTGGCCAGATCGATCCCCGTGGACGGTCCGGTGACCGGGGCGGTCACGGCCGCCGGCGGGCTGATCGTCGCCGGGAGCGGCGGCGGCCGGGTGTACGGCATACCGGCCGGTAGCGGCAAGGCGCGGTGGACCCATGCCACCGGCGGCGCGGTGCGCGGCACGGCGGCGGCGGCCGGCGGCACGGTCTATATCGGCAGCGACGACCGCTACTTCTACGCGCTGGACGCCGGGACCGGGCGGCAGATCTGGCGGTCATTGACCGGTGGGGCGGTCCGCTCTACCCCGCTGGCGAAGGGCCTGCCACTGGAGCTTGACTACGTGTACGCCGGCGGCGGCGACGGGGTGCTGTACGCGTTCGATACCAAGTCGGGCAGCGTGCGGTGGCGGTTCCGGGCCGACGGTGCGTTGAACGGCGGGCCGATGCTGTCCGGTGGCGGCCTCTACCTGGGCAGCGACGCCGGCACCTTGTACGAGGTGCTCAACGAGAACGGCAGCAGGATCTGGTCGTTCCCGGCCGGCGGCGCGATCGAGGGGGTGCCCGTCTCCGCGGGCGAGACCGTCTATGCCGGGTCCGCCGACGGATCCGTCTGCGCGGTGGACCTGGGTACCGGGACGCGGATCTGGAGCCACCGCACCGGCGGCGCGGTGCGTTCCGGCCTCGCCATCGCCGGGAGCACGCTGTACGCGGGCAGCGACGACGGATACCTGTCCGCCATCGACATCGGCAGCGGCGGCCTGCTGTGGCGGTACCGGACCGGCGGTCCCATCCGTTCCGCGATCTTGGCCACGGACGGCACCGTGTACTTCGGTAGCCTGGATCACCACGTCTACGCGGTGTCCGGGTTATCAGGTGTCCGGGTTACAGGCTGGCCAGCCAGGTGCGCCAGCGCGCCTTGAGCGTGTTCGTGGCGTAGAAGCGGTACGTGCCGCCCTTGCCGGAGATCAGCACGTTGCCGAACGGTGTCGGCTCACCGGTCCACATCAGCGCCGCCGAGCCGAACATCTGGTTCATGCCGTAGGTGCGGCCGATGTACGCGTAGACGCTGGCCGCCACCGCGTTCCAGTCCTTGCGCGTGGTCGCCGTGCCGCTGTTCAGCTGGCTGCCGGTGGGCAACTGCCCGTGGCGGTACTTGGCCGGAAGGGCACGGATTCCGGCGGTCAGCACGGCGAAGTCGTACCTGCCGGGGGTCGGGTTCTTGTTCGCCTGGTACAGGCCCTGTACCGCGTCCGCGATTCCCCGCAGGGTCCACGCCGGAACCGTCGGCGGCTTGAACCCGCTGGTCAGGCCCTCGTCGTCCGCCGCGAGGATGTCGAGCGTGAACAGCTGGACCAGCTGGGCCGTGCTCCGGCCGGGGGTGACGACCACCCGGGCGCCGCCGGTGACTCCGGCCGAGATGCCGGTGGCGATGCCGGTCATGTCACCGCTGGCGCCGGGCAGCGGGAACGTCTGGCCGCCCTGGTAGGCCCGCGGCCACCCGGCAGGCTGCTGGCCGGTGGTGAACCAGCTTGTCGTCCCGGTCTTGCTGACGAAGACGATGAAGCCGTCCTGGTGCAGGTCGTGGGCGTTCACGTGGCTGAGCATGCCGCCGTCGAAGTTGGCGGCGGCCTCGGCCAGCGGCAGGAGCTGGTTCACCAGGGCGCTGTCGCCGGGCAGCCCGGCCACGACCAGGTGCTTGGCCGTGCGGACGTAGAGACGCGCGTTCTGGTCCCAGGGGGCGTCGCCGAGCGGCTTCCACGAGGTGATCTGCCCGGTCGCCGTCGCGCTGGCGAAGTGCAGCCCGAGCCGGTAGGGCTCGGCCGGGATGTCCGGACCCTGGTTGCTGACCGGGTCGAACGTACTGTGCGCGCCGGCCAGGACCGTGATCGTGCCGTTGCCCTGCTGGTTCAGGTCCACCACGCTGTTGCTGCCGGACGGGATGACCAGCCCGGTGGTGTAACCGATCGCCCGCAGGTTCTCGTACCAGGTCTCCACGGCTGGCCTGGCGGACGGCGCGACGAGGCTGAGCAGCGCCGTCTCGTCACGCGCCTGCAGATCATGGGTCAGCGTCCGGAACAGGGTGTCGGTGACCATCTGGGCCGGCATCGGCCAGCGCTGTTTTCGCCGGCGCAGTGGCCGCGGCCTCAGCGTGCTTGACCGGTGAGTGATGGAACACGGTCAGTGACAGCAGGCCGGCGACCGCGAAGACCGCCAGTATGCCGCCGAAGTACGGGGCGATCCACCACGTGCGCTTCACCGGAAAACAGCGTAGTGGCGGCATTTGTCCGGTGACGGGCAAGCGGCAAATCTTACCGAGGTCTTACGCGCGCTTACCCGGCCGAACCCGTTGGCGTAACCGGCCGTGATCTAGGGTGTGTGGCCATCCCGGTGGCCGTCGTTGACGCTGGCGTCCCATGCTCGGCAACGGCGGCCGCCGTCAGGTCGGTCCTCCCGGCGATATAGCCCGTGGATAGATGGCCGGGAATTATCCGAGTGCCGGTTACACTTGACAGCACTAGGCGTCGATCCGGCCATCACCGGGGAGCCCCCGGAAGAACAGGCCGCGAGGCCCCAGTAGAACCGGGCGGGTGCGGCCCGTCACAGCCTGTTTCAATGAGCGGCCGGCTTTCGTTCATAGCGGATCCGGCAAGCGAGGTGGTACCGCGGTACGCCCGCGCAGGAGCGGGCGCGTCGTCCTCGTGGCCCCTAGCTCTAGCCGCGAGAGACTCATAATGGCCGTTTACCCGCGTAGCCAGGACGCCAGTGCCGCCAACGATGGCGGCGTGCCGACCCAGCCGAGCTTTCCCTCACTTGAGGCGGACGTCCTCAAGGACTGGCAGGCCAACGACACGTTCCGCGCGACGATCGCGCGCCGGGAGGACGCCCCCGAGTTCGTCTTCTATGACGGTCCGCCGTTCGCCAACGGGCTGCCGCACTACGGGCACCTGCTCACCGGCTACGTCAAGGACGTGGTGCCCCGGTACAAGACCATGCGCGGTTTCCGCGTGGACCGCCGGTTCGGCTGGGACTGCCACGGGCTGCCCGCCGAGGTGGAGGCCGAGCGTCAGCTCGGCATCTCCGGCAAGGCCGACATCATCACGATGGGCATCGACAAGTTCAACGCCGCCTGCCGCGAGTCCGTGCTGCGGTACACGTCGGAATGGCAGGACTACGTCAGCCGGCAGGCCCGCTGGGTCGACTTCGACAACGACTACAAGACGCTGAACCTGGACTACATGGAAAGCGTCATGTGGGCGTTCAAGCAGCTGCATGACAAGGGCCTCGTCTACCAGGGCTTCAAGGTCCTGCCGTACTGCTGGCGGTGCGAGACGCCGCTGTCCAACCACGAGCTGCGGATGGACGACGACGTCTACCAGGAACGCCAGGACCCTTCGGTAACGGTCCGTTTCCGGCTGGAGACTGGTGAATGGCTGCTGGCCTGGACGACCACCCCGTGGACGCTGCCGTCCAACCTCGCGGTCGCGGTCGGGGCGGACATCAGGTACGCCGTCGTGGAACTGGACTACGAGCGGTACATCCTCGCCGAGGACAGGCTTTCCCGCTATCAGAACGAACTGGGCGATGCCACCCGCGTCGACACCGTGACCGGCGCTTCGCTGGCCGGACGACGCTATGAACCCCTCTTCCCGTACCTCGCCGACACGCCTAACGCGTTCCGGGTGATCTTGTCCCCCGACGTCACCACCGAGGACGGCACCGGCGTCGTGCACATGGCGCCCGCCTACGGTGAGGCGGACGCGGAGGCGTGCGCCGCGGCGGGCATCCCGGTCGTGCTGACCGTGGACGACCAGGCACGGTTCACTTCTTTGGTGCCGGACTTCGAAGGGCAGCACGTCTTCGACGCGAACAAGCCCATCACCGCCGCGCTGCGCGCTTCGGGGGCACTTGTCCGTGCCGAGACGTACGCGCACTCCTACCCGCACTGCTGGCGATGCCGCAACCCGCTGATCTACAAGGCGATGTCCAGCTGGTTCGTCGAGGTGACGAAGTTCCGTGACCGGATGGTCGAGCTGAACGACCAGATCACCTGGGTCCCCTCGCACATCAAGGACGGCCAGTTCGGCAAGTGGCTGAGCAACGCGCGCGACTGGTCGATCTCGCGGAACCGGTTCTGGGGTTCGCCGATCCCGGTCTGGATGAGCGACGACCCGGCCTATCCGCGGGTGGACGTATACGGGTCCCTCGACGAGCTCGAGCGTGACTTCGGTGTCCGGCCGGCCGACCTGCACCGGCCGCACATCGACTCGCTGACCCGGGTTAATCCGGACGATCCGACCGGCCAGTCGGTAATGCGGCGGGTGCCGGAGGTGCTCGACTGCTGGTTCGAGTCGGGCTCGATGCCGTTCGCCCAGGTGCACTACCCGTTTGAGAACCGCGAGTGGTTCGACAGCCACTACCCGGGTGACTTCATCGTGGAGTACATCGGGCAGACCCGTGGCTGGTTCTACTTGCTGCACGTGCTCGCGACGGCGCTGTTCGACCGGCCGGCCTTCCGCACCTGCCTGAGCCACGGCATCGTGCTCGGCGACGACGGGCAGAAGATGTCCAAGAGCCTGCGCAACTACCCCGATGTCAACGAGGTGTTCGACAGCTACGGCTCGGACGCGATGCGCTGGTTCCTGATGTCCTCGCCGGTGCTGCGCGGCGGCAACATGATCGTCACCGAGCAGGGCATCAGGGACGCGGTGCGCCAGGCCATCCTGCCGCTGTGGAACAGCTACTACTTCTTCGCGCTGTACGCCAACGCGGAGTCGTACACCGCGCGGTTCAGCCAGTCCTCGGATCACGTGCTGGACAGGTACATCCTGGCTAAGACGCGTTCGCTGGTGACCTCGGTGGGCGCCGAGCTGGACGAGTATGACATCGCCGCGGCCTGCCAGGCGCTCCGTGATCACCTGGAGCTGCTGACCAACTGGTACATCAGGCGGTCGCGGAGCCGGTTCTGGCAAGGTGACACCGACGCGCTCGACACCCTGTACACGGTGCTGGAAACCACGTGCAGGGTGGCCGCGCCGCTACTTCCGCTCACCACCGAGGCCGTGTGGCGCGGCCTGACCGGCGACCAGAGCGTGCACCTGGCTTCCTGGCCGGAGGTTTCTGCGTGGCCTTCCGATCCTGAGCTCGCCGACGCGATGGACCTGGTCCGCCTGGTCTGCAGCTCGGCACTCGGCCTGCGCAAGGCCCGCCAGCTGCGGGTACGGCTGCCGCTCGCGTCGCTGACCGTCGCGCATCCGGGCGCTTCCGGCTTGGCGCCGTTCACCGACATCATCCGCGACGAGCTCAACGTCAAGGACGTGCTGCTGAACGCCGACCCGGCCAGCCTGGGCACGTTCGAGCTAGCGGTGAACCCGCGCGTGCTCGGTCCCAGGCTGGGCGGCAAGGTGCAGGACGTGATCCGCGCGGTCAAGGCCGGTGACTGGACTTCTGGCCCGGACGACGTGGTCACGGCGGCCGGTGTGGAACTCCAGCCCGGCGAGTACGAACTCCGGTTGTCGGTTGCCGACGCCGCCGGTGCGACGGCGGCGCTGCCGGGTGGCGTGGGACTGGTCGCGCTCGACACCGTGCTGACCCCCTCGCTTGAGGCCGAAGGGACCGCGCGCGATGTGGTGCGGGCGGTGCAGCAGGCCAGGCGCGACGCTGGCCTGGACGTGTCGGACCGGATTTCTGTGGTCATCGGCGCGGACGCGGCGACGTTGCGGGCGGTCTCGGCGCACGCGGACTTCGTCAAGGCGGAGACACTGGCGGTCGACCTGGAGTTGACGCAGGCCGGCTCGCTATCGGTCAGCGTGACGCCGAAATCCTTAAGATTCTCTTAAAATCTGCGAACCGCGGCC
>DASXDG010000208.1:0-18124 GCA_036490795.1 Streptosporangiaceae bacterium | reverse complement strand
CATACAGCCGGTCCCGCTCGGCCTCCAGCTCCGGAAGCGACGGCTCGGTCATGGGCACTCCTTATCTGGTTGTCAATGAACAACCAGACTCCCATGATAACCAGCCAAGATGCGGGACCCCTACATATGTGTCGCGCACCCGGGTACCGCGGCGCCCGCGCGCGGGCGCCGCGAATCAGGCGAAGCCGCCGTGCGCGACGCTGAGGCCCAGCCCGACGAACGCGCCGATGATCCCGGTCATGATCAGGATCCGCTGCTCCCTGGTATTGGAGACCATTTGCGCGTAGAGCCCCACGAGGAATCCCGCGATGCCGAGGACCGTGCCGGCGAAGTGCAGGCGAACCACGAACCCGATGAACAACGCGGCGATCCCGATCGCAAACGTGAACGCGGTGAGGAAGTTCTCCGTCGGGTGCCGTTGCCCGTCGCTGTTGAGCGTGAGGCGCGGCGCACGGGCGCGGGACTGAGGCCTGATGGCCATGGCACTGACCCCCTTGACGACTGCCTGGCGGGTGGTGTCGCTGAGCCGGTTTCCGCGCCGGGCAAGCCGGCATGGTAAAGGAATGTTACTGCCGGCTCACGCCGCTCAGCGATAGCGGGCCGGGCGTGTGCGCGGCGTCGTCCACCGGATCCGGAGGGCGAGCGTCCCATGGCAAACCGTGATGAACGGCGGGCCGCCGGGCCGGTGCCTGCTGGTAGGCTGGCTCAGCCGTGCCCGCCACCGCGTGTGGCCAGGCTCGGCCCCTCCTGTCACGGAGAGACCGTGACCGCGTTAGTCCAGAGGAGGCAGGTAAGCGTATGCGCCATTACGAGATGATGGTCATCCTCGATCCCTCGCTTGAGGAACGTACCGTCCAGCCGTCGCTCGAGCAGTTCTTGAACGTCGTCACGACCGACGGCGGCACCGTGGACAAGGTAGACGTCTGGGGCCGGCGACGGCTCGCCTACGAAATCGATAAAAAGTCAGAGGGCATCTATACCGTCATTGACATGACGGCAGAGCCGGACACCGTCAAGGAGCTTGACCGCCAGCTCAACCTGAACGAGGCGGTCCTGCGCACGAAGATCATCCGGCCAGACCAGCGATGACGGTACGGGCCGGGGCGAGCCCGACCTGATACCGCCCGAGCGACCGGGAGGACCCCGATGGCAGGCGACACCCAGATAACTCTTGTCGGCAACCTCGTCGACGATCCCCAGCTCCGCTACACCCCGACCGGCCAGGCCGTGGCCAACTTCCGGGTGGCCTCCACCCCGAGGTTCCGCGACAACAGCACGGGGGAGTGGAAGGACGGCGACTCGCTGTTCCTGTCCTGCAACGTATGGCGCCAGGCGGCCGAGAACGTGGCCGAGTCGCTGCAGCGCGGCATGCGCGTCATCGTGCAGGGCCGGCTGCGGCAGCGGTCGTACGAGACCAAAGAGGGCGAGAAGCGCACGGTCTATGAGATCGAGGTGGACGAGGTCGGTCCATCGCTGCGCAACGCTTCGGCCAAGGTCACCAAGTCGAGCCGGTCCACCGGCGGCTACGGCGGCGGGCCGTCCGGAGGCGGCGGCGCGTCCGGGGGCGGTGGCCAGTCCGGGTATGGTGGAGGCGGCGCGCGGCCCTCCGAGGACCCGTGGGCGTCCGACTCGGGCGGCGACGGCTTCTCTGACGAGCCCCCGTTCTGACCGCCCGCCGGGTTCCCGCCAAGCGACAACTGACCTAACCACGCTTCACCGACCATCCCCGCCGCTGGCGGGGCTCTGCCAAGGAGCACCACGATGGCCAAACCGCCTATTCGCAAGCCAAAGAAGAAGGTTTGCCTGTTCTGCCAGGAGAAGATCGCCCACGTGGACTACAAGGACACGGGGCTGCTGCGAAAGTTCATCTCCGACCGCGGCAAGATCCGAGCCCGGCGCGTTTCCGGCAACTGCACGCAGCACCAGCGCGACGTCGCCACCGCGATCAAGAACGCGCGTGAGATGGCGCTGCTGCCCTACACGAGCACGGCCCGCTGAGGCCGAGGGAGGCAGCGCACCGATGAGCGGTACGCCGATGAAGCTCATCCTGACCCAGGAGGTCACCGGCCTGGGCGGCCCCGGCGATGTGGTCGAGGTCGCGGGCGGCTACGGCCGCAACTACCTGGTGCCGCGCGGGCTCGCGATGCGCTGGAGCCGCGGGGCCGAGAAGCAGATCCAGCTGATCAAGCGCGCCCGGTCCGTCCGGGAGATCCGGGGTCTTGACGACGCGAAAGACGCCGCGAGCCGGCTGGCATCACTCCAGGTCCGGCTGCAAACCCGGGCCGGCAGTGGTGGCCGGCTGTTCGGCTCGGTGTCGCCCAGCGACATCGCCGCCGCGGTGAAGGCCGCAGGCGGGCCCGAGCTGGACCGGCGCCGGATCGAGATCAAGAACCCGATCAAGACCGTTGGCGCGCACCAGGTGTCCGTGCGGCTGCACCCCGAGGTGACCGCCACCGTGGATGTCGAGGTCGCCGGCGCCTGAGCTCAGGGGCTCCGCACAGCCCTGGGCTAACACAGCCCTGGCTTCACTCCGCCCGCGCTCACCGAGCCGACGCCATCCGGCCGGAGCCTGCGTCAGTCGGCTGCGGTCAGGTAGCCGGGAACCCGTTTGGCGAGCTCGGGGTCGGCCTCGGCGATCATGGCCCAGATCTCGGCCAGCCGGTCTGCCAGCGCGTCCTGAGGGTTGGCCTCGCCCGGTTCCGGGCCGGTGTCGGCTCGCCAGTCCGAGCCCGCCGGGGCGTCATCCTCGTGCCCGCCTGCTCTGGCCGCCCCCGTCGGCGCGGCGCCGTCCCGTCGGCCCGTGCCGTCCGCGGCCGGGCCGTCCCGCCGGCCGGGGTGACCGGCCAACTCCTCAATTGCCCGGCAGATCCGGGCCAGCTGAGCGGCCGTTGTCGAACACACGCTCGAATACTAGGGAGTCCCTCGTCCGGCTGTCCGCCAAACGAGCGCATCCCGCCGTGCCCTCGCCGTGCTCCGCCGCGACCCGCAGCCCTCGCTTCGGGTTGCCCCGTGATCGCAACCACGGGTGCCGTGGCGCTGACATGTAACGTCGTACGTGAAATTCCCAATGTGGATAACTTCCGGTCATTGTGGACAGAGCCAGAGCGCCGAACTTTTTCCTGCACACAACCAGTGGATGCCGTAATCGCAGGCAGCAACGCCCTCGTGCATCCTCGGCCGCGAATATCCACAGTGCTATCCCCATGCTGCGCACAGCGACGGCGGCGTGTCTGCACAGGCTATCCACAGGCCTGTGCACAGCACGGCTGGACGTTCGCGGGCGCTCGGGCAAGACTGTCCGAGCCGTCCGATACAACGGACACAATGGCCCCGCGCGGGCAGCCGCGGGAATGCGCCGGAATGGGGGAGGTGCCTGGTGAGCGTCACGGAGATCGCGCCCCGTGGTGGCGACGAGTTCGAGCGCACGCCCCCGCACGACGTCGCCGCGGAGCAGTGCGTCCTCGGCGGGATGCTGATGTCGA
Organism: Streptosporangiaceae bacterium; assembly: GCA_036490795.1. Lineage (GTDB taxonomy): Bacteria > Actinomycetota > Actinomycetes > Streptosporangiales > Streptosporangiaceae > JAFARZ01. The sequence continues at coordinate 14,642 of DASXDG010000208.1, read as the reverse complement.
AGGACGCCATCTCCGACGTGCTCGAGGTGATCCGGCCCAGCGATCACTACCGGCCCGCGCACCAGATCGTTCACGAGGTCATTCTCGACCTGTACGGCCGCGGCGAGCCCGCCGACCCGGTCACGGTGGCGAACGAGCTGACCAAGCGGGGCGAGATCGGGCGGGTGGGCGGCGCTCCCTACCTGCACACGCTCATGGCCTCCGTGCCCACCGCGGCCAACGCCGGTTTCTACGCCCGCATCGTCAGGGAGCGGGCCATCCTGCGCCGCCTGGTGGAGGCCGGCACCCGCATCGTCCAGCTCGGCTACTCCGGCGACGGGGACGCCGACGAGATCGTCGACCGGGCCGAGGCCGAGGTGTACGGGGTCACCGACCGGCGGGTCAGTGAGGACTACCTGCCGCTGTCGGAGATCATGCCCGGCGCGCTGGACGAGATCGAGGCGATCGGCAGCCGGGGCGGCGGCCTGACCGGCGTGCCAACCGGGTTCGCCGACCTGGACGCGCTCACCAACGGCCTGCACCCGGGCCAGATGATCGTCATTGCTGCGCGACCGGCCATCGGCAAGGCTCTGGCCCTTGATACGCCATTGCCGACGCCGACCGGCTGGACCACGATGGGCGAGGTCCGGCCCGGCGACCATCTGATCGGCGCGGACGGCCGACCTACTCGCGTGCTAGCCGCGACCGAGGTCATGACCGGCCGGCCGTGTTACGAGGTGGCGTTCTCCACCGGCGAGGTCATCGTCGCCGACGCCCAGCACCAGTGGCTGACGCACCGCGATGCGGCGTCGGCGGCGGCCGAGGTGCTGACCACCGAGCAGATCGCAGCCCGGATCGGCGGCGGGCGCGCCAGCCAATCCATCCCGACCTGCCGACCGCTCGACCTGCCTGAGGCGGAGTTGGCCGTGCCCCCGTACGCGCTGGGTGTCTGGCTTGGTTTCTCTTACGCTCAGCAGCGGGGTGGGGCCAGCCTCGAGCCAGAGATCGCCATGCGGGCCGAGGCCGAGGGCGTTCTTTCGCTCTCCGACATCTCGCTGCCCGGCGCGGACAGCGGTGGGATCCCGGTGCCTTACCTGCGCGCGAGCGAGGGTCAGCGGCGAGCCCTGCTGGCCGGGATCCTCGACACCGCCGGGATCGTGCTCCGCAGCGGAGAGATCAGCCTGAGGCTGGCGGGTACGGAGCTCGCCCGGGACGTCTGCGAGCTGATCCTCGGACTCGGCTACCGGTGCCCGGCACCGACGCGGGCCCCCCGCGGTTACCGTGGCGATGAAACCCCGGATCGCTACGTGCTCCGGTTCACGGCCGAAGGCGAGGTGTTCCGGCTCAGCCGCAAGCAGCAACGGCACAAGGAGCTGTCACACTACGATCCGCGAGCGACCCGGTGGCGCCACATCGTCGACGTACGCCGGGTCCCGTCGCGTCCAGTGCGCTGCGTCCAGGTGGACAGCGCGGACCGACTGTACCTGGCGGGGCGGGGCATGATCGCGACGCATAACTCGACCCTGGCCTTGGACCTCGCCCGCGCGTCATCGGTCAAGGGCGGGCTGACGGCCGTGATCTTCAGCCTGGAAATGAGCCGAAACGAGATCACCATGCGGCTGCTCTCGGCCGAGGCCCGGGTTCCGCTGCACTCGATGCGGACCGGGCAGATGGGAGAGGACGACTGGGCCAGGCTGGCCCGGCGGATGAGCGAGGTGGTGGACGCCCCGCTGTTTATCGACGATTCACCGAACATGTCGATGATGGAGATCAGGGCCAAGTGCCGACGCCTCAAACAGCGTCACGACCTGCGCCTGGTCATCATCGACTACCTGCAGCTGATGAGCTCGCCCAAGCGCGTCGAGAACCGCCAGCAGGAGGTGTCCGACCTCTCCCGCTCGCTGAAGCTGCTGGCCAAGGAGCTCGACGTCCCGGTCGTCGCCGTCGCCCAGCTCAACCGCGGCCCCGAGCAGCGTACGGATAAACGGCCGCTCTTGTCCGATTTGCGGGAATCAGGATCTATCGAGCAGGACAGTGACGTTGTGATCCTTTTGCACCGCGAGGACGCCTACGAGAGAGAGTCGCCGCGAGCGGGCGAGGCAGATTTCATCGTGGCCAAGCACCGAAACGGCCCGACCGCCACCGTAACCGTGGCCTTCCAAGGTCACTATTCGCGATTCGCGGACATGGCGATGGTATGAGCAATAGCCATGCCTCATTTCTAGCTGCACATTCTCAGCGAGGGTTGCATCTTGCAGCGACCTGAGCTGAGGAACCGGTTCGGCACTGGCCACGGACGGGTTCTGCCACCGGAAATGGACGAGGAACTCGCGCCCTTGTGCGTGGATGCGGCATTTCTATGGTCACGCTGGGCCCTGCGCCGACTGGGATATCTGCTGGCCAGACGGCCGCTAGGCTTGGTGACGGCACTGCAGGACGGCATCTTCTACCGTGGTGACCTGCGGAAGCTTCTCCAAACCGTCAACCTTCCAGAGCTGGAGCCCTCAGACCAGCGGCTCGTGGGAGTAGCCGTCGGGTATCGCGCGATGCGCGATACCTTCGTCGTGAAAGATGAAGGCGTCGAAGAATGCGCACTGCAGCCCGACCTGCAGGTTTGGCCGAAAGACTACCGGGCTGGCCTGCTCGAAGGCCTGTTTCTGGACCGTCAGGGCTACGTCGATACCAACGCATGGGCAGCCAAGGCATCTGCGGTCGTCATCGCCCCTGCTCCCACCGCAGCGCAGTTCCTAAAGGAACTGGCAACCAAGATCGCCCAGGCAAGCTGGGCATACCGGTTCGCCAGCGACGCTGCCACACGGGCGCAAGCTGTGGCCGCCATGCGAACTTCTTCGCCTGTTCTTCCGAACGCTCAGGCCCGGGACGCGTGGGAACGCATTGTCTGGCGGCTCGATCCTGATCCTTGGCTTGATCCGCGGCAGAGGGCGGTGACCGACAGTACTAGGGCCACAACGGCTCGCTCCGTTCTCACCCCAGCTCCGTCTTGACAGCCGTTGAGCGCGCTCGTGGCCGTCGTCGGGGCGCTGGGCGACCCGCACGCGTGGTCGCAGTCAGAACCGCCATAGTGGCGTCTTCGAACGTTGAGCTTCAACCGACGGGATGATCATGGGATGCTGCATGGATGATGGACGCCGGCAAGTCTGGTGCGGGGGGCATCTACAGCTTGCCGACCGTTGCTCCTGGCGATCTGCCGACCACTTTGCTGGACGCGTACCGACGGTCTGTGCTGCTCGCGTGGAATATAGAGACTTCCGGTCTCGACTGGCGGCAAGCCAGGATCGGCACGTGCCAGCTGTTCGCGCCTGGAATTGGTGCGGCGGTGATAAGCGTCGCCGATGGAGTCAGGCCCACGCGGCTTGTATCCCTCCTAGAGGACCCCCAGGTGCCGAAGGTCTTCCACCATGCACCGTTTGACTTGCGCTTCATGATGCACGCATGGGACGCCAAGCCCGCTTCGATTCGATGCACCAAGGTGGCCTCAAAGCTGGTCGAGCCTGCAGCCCCGAACGATGTACACAGTCTTCAGAGCTTGGTGGCGCGTTACCTGGGCGTTGAGCTGCAGAAAGGAGAGGTCCGCACAAGCGACTGGACCGCCGGGCGCTTGTCACCAGAACAAATCCAGTACGCGGTAGCCGACGTCATTTACCTGCCGGCGCTGCTGGCGTCCCTTAGCGACCGACTCGCGGCGCTCGGCCTTGGCTGGCTCTATGACCGGTGCTGTGAGTTCCTGCCCGCCAGGGCTTCCCTCGAACTGGGCGAGTACCCAGACGTGTTTGCCTACTGACCAGCAGCCGCGAGCAGTTCCCACTTCTCGCCGGTAAAGAACCTGAAGTCGCCTGCCCCCCGTGCTGTCAGCCTGGCAAGGACGCGCAGGTGCCATGGTGCATCAGGGCCGTTGACGTGCTCCGCCGTCACTGATACGTCAGTTCTGGCCATCAGCCGGTGCATGTCTTCTAGCAGAAGGTTCGGAATCCATCCGACAGGCGTGACGCGCTGGGCCACCACCATCAGGGCCAGGCTGTTCACCTCATTGCCGGGTTCACTGGCGATGCCGAGAACATCCCCAGGCCTCAGGGCCGCAAGCGCTGCCTCAACTTGCTCGCTGTCGACCTGCACGGCCCGACTGTCAAGCATCCTGGACAGTCCTGGCACGTGCCGGACACCGTGCACGAGGAAGCGGCCTGTGATCACCCCATGTTCGTTCACCGGCTCCGGCAGCAACTGGATAGTGTCCCCCTGCCTGCGCCCCTGTGAGCGGGCGATCTGTTCCCAGGGAGTGGCATCCTCGTCGAGCCCGAGCCGCCGTACGTAACGCTGATAATCGGGTCGCCGGGGATCCATCACTCGCTGGGCGAACAGCGGAAACAGCTTATCTGAGACATACCGTGCATAAAGGTCTCTGAAGCCCAGAAGCGGCCGGAAGCCCTTCACGTTAAGAGCATGGCTGATATAGCCAAACCGGTAGCGCTGCCCGTCGTACTCCAGCAGCCCGATCGGCTCGATCAGACGCTCGTCAGGATGCTGCCAGGTCACCACCAGCCGCCGGGCCGTCTCAGTGGACCGGCTCCTGGGCTCGCGCGCAACCGCCAGCACGTCATGCGCAGGCATCGAGGACCCTCTTCCGATTCACTAGCACTACTTCTGTTGTAAAGGTACGCGCAGGTGCTGACATTCCGGGGAGCTGGCCTATGACGCCCCGCACGTCATCCTCACTCAGGTGGTCAACCTGCGCTCGCCAGTACTCACGCGCATCCTCAGACGCAAGGCCGAGCGCTCTAACCGCCATCTGCACGAGGGTCGGTGGCGCCTTCCCGGGCGTGTGCTCGTACCGGAACGCCGTCCCCTTACGGCACCAGTCGCTGACTCCGTTCTCGCGGTCAAGGTACATGAGACGCTTGGCATCGTTGAGGTTGTATCCGAGGCTGTTCGCGTGATCGTAAGAGCCGCAGAGCATGACCGGGCCATCCCTCGCGATGGGCAAGAGCACCGCCCAGTTCTCGTCATGCCGATCGCGATTGGCAATAAGCGCATCAAATATCGTGTATCCGGCGAAAACGTCAAACGCTGTAGCAGTGAACGGCAGATCACTGCCGGGCGGCGGAACTGCGCCGTCAAGCACCAGCCGGATGTTCTCTAGCGAGTGGCCCGGACGTCCCGGTGCCCTCCCCGGCGTGTAGCCAGGTTTCACGATCTTGCATCAAGAGCGTGCCATGTTGCAATTCCGATCCCCTCGGGCACAGGTCGGCCGAAATCGAACCGCGCGAGCAGTTTCGGATGGCTAGCTCGACGTGTGCGCAGGGCACCCCGAGCAGCCGGCCTATCTCTGCTGCGGCCTTCTCGGCCAAGTCCTCATCACAAGCATGGGTCTCGCTCACGGTGACCGACTTGAACAAGTACGACGCCGTCGCGCCTCCGCCGGGCATGGCGAGCCACATCTTCTCCTCGACGCCCGAGGTTTCATCGCGATCGACTTCCCACAAAGTGGGTGTCGATCCTCGTGAATGGCTCGGCTGGCACGGGGGAAGCCTAGGCTGCCGCCAGATCTGAAGCACGGCAATTGGCCTCGTGGCTTGTACGCGGTAGCCGGTCTAGACCAACCCAGGTCCGCGCGGACACGGCAAAGGCCTCGACCCGGCCCTGGTCACCCGACTAGGTGCCGTAAGCGAGCGGGCGCTCGTCGGCCTTGACCTGCGGCAAGATGCTGACTTGGCCGATCGCACGTGGCTGAGCTTCGACTACCGCGGTGCAACGGCGATATACCCCGAGGCGGAGAACTGGAGTCTGGTTATGGAGTTCCAGGATCCCGGACTCGCCCGGCTCTGGGACCAGGCACACGGATAGTCCGCGCCGCCGCCGCATGCGGGCGGCATGAATGGGCCCCGCCCGGTATGACCGGACGGGGTCTCGTGTTTAGGTACCGCTATGCGTCCCTCCTGCGGATGATGACGAACGTGAGCCCGATCAGCGCGGCGGCCAGCAAGACGTAGATTCCGGTCTCGATGCCCTGGAACGGCCAGTAGCGGCCGGCGGGCTGATACGTGGCGAACCCTCTCCAGCCGTGCGCTTGCATACAGGAAAAGACCGCGTTCTCAGAGCCCGACTTTCCCGTCGGGGCCGAGGGAAGCAGCCTCTGGCAGGAGGCCGGAAGCGCGGGATATAGATCGCCCCATCCCTGCGCCACCGTCACCCCGTTCCTGCTGACGGCGCCCTGGCTGAGCACCCAGGCCTGCCCCGGCGGTGTGAACGAGCCCGTCACCTTGTAGTAGGTCGTGACCGCCGCCATGTAGTGCGGCCGGAGGAAAGTGCTGATCACCAGGCGCAGCGCGATGAAGCCGCCGAGCGCGACGGCGATGGCGGGCAGGGTCCGGCGCGCCACGGTGCCCGCGGCGATGCCGAGCGCCATGGCGAACACCGCGTAGCCGATGGGGACGATGCCCTGGGTGTCGAACTGGCCGGGCACGAACGCGCTGGCGGACAGCGCGTTGATCGGCCCCGACCACCAGGTGGTCAAAGCGGCGATCACGCCGCCGCAGGCGGCGGCGGCGAGCAGCAGCCAGCCGATCTTGACCGCCAGCCATCGCGTCCGGGTGACGCTCTGCGCCCACGCGAAATCGGTGGTGCGGCTCTCCAGCTCGTGCGCCACGAGCGGCGCGCCCCAGAGGATGCCGAGCACGGTCGGCACGATCAGGCTGATGTCAGGCAGGTCACTCACCACGCCGTTGACCAGCGGCACCTGCTGCTGCAGGCACGCGCTGTTTCCCGAGCATGTGGTGAGGATCGAGTGCCAGTGTGACGCGAGCTGGAAGCCGTCCGCGAGTATCACCGCGGCGAACGCGGCGAGCAGGGCGACAGCGATCGCGCCCTGGGCGCGGTACTGGCGCCAGACAAGCCAGGTCATGAGCCTTCTCCAATCGTGGTGAGGTGCGTGTCGGCGGAGGCCTCATCGGCGCCCATGTATGCGACCACCAGCTGTTCGAGCGTCACGGTCCGGGTCTGATCGGCGGGGTCGGTGACCGGGCCCTTGATACGGACCAGCCGGCCGGACTCACCGGCCAGGACCTTGTGCTCGGCCAAAAGCGTGTCGATGTCACCGCACAGCTGGACCCGGGAGCCGGCCAGCAAGATCAGGTGGTTGCACACCCGTTCCAGGTCGGTGACCAGGTGCGAGGACAGCACGACGGTGAGGCCGCCGCCGGCCTCAACCACCGCCCCGGTCAGCGTGGCCAGGAAGTTTCGCCGGGCCAGCGGATCGAGCGCCGCGACCGGCTCGTCGAGCAGGAGCAGCCGCGGTCGCTTGGCCAGCGTCAGCGCCAGCGCCACCTGGGCCCGCTGGCCCCCGGACAGCGTGCCCACGCGCTGGTCCAACGGAATGCGCAGCTGCGTCAGGTGGGTGCGCACCAGCGAGGCGTCCCAACTCGGGTTCATGTGCGCTCCGATCCGGATGTGATCTTCGGCGCTGAACCGCCGGTACAGCGGGATCTCCTGGGCGAGGAACCCGATCTCAGCGAGGAATGCCGAGTCCTGCCGCGGCACGTCGTCCAGAACGCAGGCCGTGCCGCCGGTCGGGCGGGTCAGTCCGGCCAGCATTCGCAGCAGCGTGGTCTTGCCCGCGCCGTTCGGCCCGACCAGCGCGGAAATCCGGCCTTCGGGCACGGTGACCGTGCACTCGGTCAGCGCACTGACCCGCCGGTAGCGCTTGGACAGTTCATGTGTCTCGATCGCCGTGCTGTGTGGCTTCATGGCAGCCAGCGTTCCGGGCGGCGCCGACGGGCACATCACGCGCCGGGTGGAGCGCAGGTCCCTCGCTGGGGGGATACGCCGGAGGGTTGCTCGGAGGTAGCGTCCAGGTGTGCTGGACCTGGTGCTACGCAGGGCGTGGGGGCTGTCGGGACGACTGATCGCCTCCTACATCCTCGTCACGTTGGCCGTGGTGGTGCTGGTCGAGGCGCTCGTGCTCGGCTACCAGGCCCCCCAGCTCGTGAACGACGCCCAGCTGCAATCCCAGGTGCTCGCCACGGCGCAGACCTACAGCCAGCAACTCGCCCATCGCTATCCCCGCAGCGTCCCGGCCGGAACGGTGCTCGGCGTTCCCCCGCTCGGCGGCCACGACCACGGGGGAAAGCTGGGCATGGTCCCGCCGGATCCGTACGGGAGCACGCTGACCGTTCCGGCGCTCACCGGCCCGATTTACGGTCACCAGGCGATAACCGCGGTCGTCGCGATCGCCGCCGACGGCACGATCGTCGCGTCCTCCGCGCCGTCCCGGTACCCGCCTCGACGAGAGGCGGCCAGCGAGCTCCCCGCCGCGGCGATCGCCGCCGGCCACGGCATGGGCAAGCCCGGCGGCGGCGGGTCCACGCCGTGGGGCAGCGTGCTCTGGTCGGTCTGGCCGGCCAGCTCCGCAAGCACGTCGCGGGCCAGCTCGGCAGGCCCGGTCGCCTACGTCTACGTCCAGGCGCCGTACTCGAACGGGTTCATGAACCCGCTCCGCGTCTGGAGTGAGCTGGGTCGGCAGCCCGGCAGCGGCGCGCTCCGCTCCGGTGCCTACGCGCTGTTCTTCGCCATCGTGCCGGTCGGCGTGCTGTTCGGGCTGCTGGCCTCACGGCGCCTCGTCCGCCGGGTACGCCGGCTGGAACAGGCCACCCTCGCGGTCGCTGACGGCGACTACACCGTCACCTTGCCCGCCTCCGGCCGGGACGAGGTCGGCCGGCTAGAGGCGAACTTCACCGTCATGACTCGCCAGCTCGGCTCGGCGCTGGACGCCGAGCGCCAGCGGGCCACCGGCGACGCCCGCACCGCGGAGCGGGCCCGGATCGCGCGGGAGATGCACGACGCGATATCCCAGCACCTGTTCGGTGTCCGGATGATCGCCGCCGGGATGCGCCGGGCCGACCCGGATAATCAGCAGGTCCGCGCGATCGAGCGCATTAGCGAGGAGGCGCTGCGCGACATGCAGACGCTCCTGGCCGAGCTGCGCCCGGCCACCCTCGACGGCGGCGGGCTCGCACCCGCCCTGCAGGAAATCTGCGCCGCCTACCACGACCGGCTCGGCATCACCGTCGACGCCAGCCTGGACGATGTCGCCGTTCCCGCGCCCGTCGAGCACGCCCTGTTGCGCATCACCCAGGAGGCCTGCACCAACGCCGTCCGGCACGGCAACGCCCGCCGGCTCGCCGTGTCCATGACCCGCCAGGACGGGCACGTCGAACTGGCCGTCCGCGACAGCGGAACCGGCTTCGACCCGAGCGTCCCGCACGCCGGCTCCGGGCTGGCTCACATCCGTGACCGGGTCGCCGAACTCGGCGGCACCGTGGACATCGACAGCGCACCCGGGCGCGGCGCGGCGCTCACCGTCCGGGTACCGGTGCCGGCGCCATGACGATCCGGGTGGTGATCGCGGACGACCACCGCGTCGTCCGGGACGGGCTGTGCTACCTGCTCGGCCAGGAACCGGACGTCGAGGTCGCCGGCGAAGCCGGAGACGGCAGGCAGACGGTGGACGTCGTCGCCGCCACCCGCCCGGATGTGCTGCTGCTCGACCTGTACATGCCCGGACTGGACGGGCACGCCGTCATCGCCGCGCTGCACGACGCGCCGCACCAGCCGGCCATCGTCGTGCTCACCTCGGCCAGCGACGACGAGCACCTCGTCCGGGCCATGCACGCGGGCGCGACGTCCTACCTGCTCAAGACCGCCTCGGCCGAGCACGTCATCGCCGCTGTCCGCGACGCCGCGGCCGGCACCGCCAGCCTCAGCCCCGAGCTGCTGACCCGGCTCACCCGGGCGCTGCGCCGGCCGCCGCCGCCGGACCCGCTAGGGCCGCTCTCGCCGCGCGAGCGGGAGGTACTGCGGCTGATCGCCCGCGGTCACAGCAACCGGCAGATCGCCCGGGACCTGGCGATCGGCGAGCAAACCGTCAAGACGCACGTCCGCAGCATCCTGACCAAGCTCAGCCTGGAAGACCGCGTCCAGGCCGCGATCTTCGCTCTCCGCCACCAAGCCGATAGCTAGCGCTGGATCAGGCAGGCTGCGTTTTCTGCCCGGTCGACTGGCGGAGCTGGTCGGCGCTGACCTCGTCGGCCGGCAGCAACACGATGAGGTGCTGCCGCTCGTTGCCCGAAGCGGTGAGCGCGACGACGTCGAGGCTGAGCGGTCCCGCGACCGGGTGCTGGTATTTCTTGCGCGTCCAGGCCGCCGTGCAGGAAGGAGTAGGCCTGGGATTGTGACCGCGGGCGGCCAGCGGGCCGGGCGGTGATGAGCACGTCTTCGCTGGCAGGTCTCTGGTCTCTCCACGGGCCGCTGCGTGCTGACTAATGCGCGTGCGCGTGCGCGGCCATGTGCCGGGCGAACGCGGTGAGCGGCCCGCCGCCTTTTTCCTCGAGGATCCGGCGCATCCGCTCGGCCTGCGGGCCGTAGCGCTCGAGGTGACGGTGCCGGAGATCGACGCGGGTCGCGTCCGTGCCCTCCGGGGTGAACGTGACCTCGATCTGCGAGCCGCGAGCCGGGTCTTCCGCATAGGTCCAGTCCGGGCTCACCTGCCAGGTCAGCAGCAGCCGGTAGGGAGGCTGCCAGGCGAGGACGGTGCCCCAGTCGGTCTCGGTGCCGTCGACAGTTCGCTCGTACCACCGGCCGCCGGCGAACGGCTCGAGCACGACCTCGCTCCCGTGCGGCTCGGCGAGATGATGGGTGTCCACCGGCCACCAGGTTTGTTCGACGAAGACGTCGAACGCGATCGCGAGCGGGGCGTTCACCAGTACGGGCTTGGTGACCATGATCTCCGGCCCGGTCGTCATCTTCTGCTCCCTCGCGCGGGCCTCCGCGGCGCGTTGATACGCGGCGAGCGACCGTTCCCAGTACCAGTCGAGGTGATCGCGCAGCCGCCGCAGCGCATCGGGCTCCAGGTGGTAGACCCGGCGGTTGCCGGCCGGCTGGGTGTCCACTAGCCCGGCGGACCTGAGTACCCGCAGGTGCATGGAGACAGCCGTTCGGCCGATCGGCATGCCCGCGGAAAGCCCGCCGACGTCGAGCGGGCCAGCGGCCAGTCGGCCGATGATCCGCCGCCGCATCGGGTCGCCGAGGGCGTCCAGCGCCGAATCTATGTCAATATCCACTGACTATCAACATATACTGACAATCCATCGCTGGTCAACGACAGAGACCAACACCCGTCCATTACGCCCCGTCTCCTCACCATCCCGGCTGCGAAACCGGTCAGCCGGTCGCCGCCGTGCCGCAGCTGGTCGCCGCCGTGCCGCACCTGCCCTTCCCCCGGTGCTCTTCAGCCTCAAGGTTCTCGTGAGGCTCTCTCGTAACACTCCGTCGACCGCCGGGCCGGGATACGACCATGATCATTGAACCGGAAGGCGTGCTGAGGGCCGCCCAACGGTGCAACCACGCCCGCCGGGCGCGCTCGCTCGGGATGGCACATCGCCTTCGGGTCGGCGAGCGGGGTTGGTCAGGGCGAGGTGACCAGGATGAGCGATCCCTCGAAGGCGGGCAGCCTGCGCAGTTGGCCGTGCCGCCGATCCCAGGTGCCGTTGGCCAGGTCGCGGCCCAGATCCCGGGTGAAGCGATCGTGGACGGCGGCATCGACGAAGCTCCAGGCCGAGCACGACCGTCGGGCAGCGGGGTCGAGCAGCGCCTCGGGCCGACCGTAGTACGCCTCGTTGAAGCCGTCGGTGCAGTCCAGCGGCACCGGCACGACGCTGGCGGTGACGGGTCCGCCGAGACCCTCGGAAAGCTCCGCGACGGACGGGTACCGGCGCGCCTCGGTGTCGATGACCTCCGGCCCGTACTCGTTGAGCCAGAACCGCCGCAGCCGCTCCGGGTCACCCGTCATGATCACCACCGGGCCGCGGGTGACCCGTCGCATCTCGCGCAGGCCCGTCCGAAGGTCGCCCCACTGGTGCACGCTGAACGTGGTCATCGCGGCGTCGAACGAGCCGTCGGCAAACGGCAGGTCCTCGGCGGTGGCGTCGATCGCCGTGGCCAGGCCGGCGGGCCGCTGCGCCCGCATCGACGCCGACGGCTCAACCGCTGTGACCTCACGGTCGGCCGGCTCATACGAGCCCGCCCCGGCTCCCACGTTCAGCACGGTGCGCGCCGCGCCCAGCGCCTGGCTGATCCGCGCCGCGATCCGCGGGTCCGGCCGCCGGTAGCGCGCGTAATCGATCCCTATCGCCGCGTAGTCCGCATCGCCGGCGCTTCCATCGCCCGATCGCACCACCACAGCCGTCATTCTGACGGTGGTTACTGCTCCGGCACGGTGCGGGGTCTGGCCCGCCGGACGGGTGAGCACCCTGTCGATGTCGTGAGCGGTCCGAGCCTGGGCGAGCCGGCGTTGGGCCATCCCCCGGCCACGCGCGGGAACGAGCCGGTGTCAGAGTAAGCGGAGCGCCGCGGCGAAAGGGGGGCGATGTCATCAACGCAACATTTCGACCGGGCGGGCGTGCGCCTCGCGGTGGTGGACTGCGGCGTTCTGGCCATCGCCTGCCTGGTCACCTACCTGGCGGCGACCACGGTTCTGTCTCATCTGTACTTTCTGTCCCACGCGGACAGCGTGCTCGGCGGCCTCTGGGCGGTGATCGCCACGGTGTTCGTCAGCCGGGACAGCTACCAACACAGCATGGGCGCGGCCGTGTCGCGCATGAGCGGGACCCTGGTGAGTTTCCTGTTCTGCCTGATTTACCTGAGCATGCTGCCGTTCCACGTCTGGGCCCTGCCGGTGCTGATCGGGGCCAGCGCGCTGGCGGTCACGCTGCTCGGGCGGCCCGGCGACGCCGCCACCGCCGCGATCACCACGGCCGTGGTCCTGATCGTCGCCGACGTCAGCCCGCGCGACGCCTGGGAACAGCCCATCCTGAGGTTCTTTGACACGCTGATCGGGGTCGTGATCGGCGTCGCCGCCGCCTGGGTCACGCTACGAGTGCTCCACCCGCGAATCAGGTCGACCCGGCAGCCCGAAAGTTCAGGACCCCAGGCCTGAACCCGCCGCATGATCGCGGATCACGAAGTGACGTAGGTGCCCCTGCCGTGGACCGTGACGACCTTCCCGCGGTCGCGGAGTTGCTGGATGGCGCCGCGGACGGTGATGCGCGCTACGCCGTATTGCACGGCCAGCTCTGCCTCACTCGGTAGCCGAGTGTCCGGGGCGAGTCTGCCGGCGTCTATGTCAGCTTCGATGTCCTTGGCGACCTGGACGGTCACAGGCGTGGCGGAGCCATGGTTGATTCGGGCAGACCGGTCGGGCAAGGACATGATGATCAGCCTAGATACCCTGTGACCTGCGAGGACACGCGAGTAAGTCCTGAGACTTTCCAAGATGTCCTAAGACGAGCTACGCTAAAACCTCGGACGCACGTGGCCCACCTGCGCACGCCTCACGCATGAGGAGCACCTGATCGAAATGCAACCCTTACATGCTCAAGATTTCGACATCGACGAGGATTGGCCAGCCTGCGTGCGGACTTCCCGCACTTCCGGATCTGGTGCGAGACCTTCCTTGGCAGAGTCCGGTACGTCGCGTGCCGCCTGCGCTCAGATGTCCACCCGCATACCGTCGTGGCGGCCGACCCGGGCGAGGTCCGCACCGCGTTAAGTGCTGGCTCAGGCGGGCTGTCTGCCGCCATGACGCAGCAAGGCAGATCGGGAGCGGGGTGACCGAGGGACGCTCGAGTATGTCTGGAGCCGCCGGGACGACTCGGCCGCCATTCGACCTGCACGGGCTCGGTCCTGACGTCGCGCTGTTGACCGCGATCGACCACGCTCTCGACGTCCCGGAGGACGAACTGGCCAGCCGCGTCGCACTCGTCCGCCGCTATCTGCGCTATCTACTGGACGGGCTTCCCGATACACGTCGCAACGATAGGTTCCAGGTGATGGCCGGGATGATTGCTCGTGACGTCAGCGAGGAGTGATCCTCGCAGTCCTTGGGACACGTCAGGCAGGACTGCGAGTGCTCAATGGCATAGGACATGATGGTGCGCCCGGCCGACCGATGCGACTCCGCGCCCGTTGTGCCTTACCCTTGACTGACGCGCTAGAGCATCTCGGGCGTACGAGTCAGATGCTCTATCATCGCAGTGCCGACGCGATGTGGATGCGGTGGCCTGCCGAACCGCAGGCCGACAACTCAATACTGGCGCTCGTAGCTCAACGGATAGAGCATCTGACTACGGATCAGAAGGTTGGGGGTTCGAGTCCCTCCGAGCGCGCCACGATCCCCGCAGGTAGACACCTTGATCACTAGGTGACCCGCTCGTCCTCGCCGCCATCTGGCCGGATAGGTAAACGCGCTGTCTCGGGCTGTTGTACGGACTCAGTGCGGACCGTCCCGGCCCGGCGGGACCGGGTTGGGACGGGCCTTGAACACGGGTTCGTAATTCGGTCGAGCGCTTCATGACCCTCTGCGAAGATGTGGCCGGTGGGATGGGAGGCACTCGAGCAGTGGGGTGACGACGTCGTTCGCATCGAACCGCTCACTGGCGGAGTTGGCGTCAACGAGGTGTGGAGCGTGCGCGTCAACGGGCACCTCGCGGTCGGCCGTCTCGGCCAACGCAGCGACGCTGATCTCGCGTGGGAGACCGACCTGTTGCGACACCTCGACCGTGAAGGGATGCCGGTGCCGGTGCCGATCCCAACCACGG
>DASXDG010000207.1:0-9837 GCA_036490795.1 Streptosporangiaceae bacterium | reverse complement strand
CCGTCTCAAGCCCGCCGCCGTCCTGCTCACCCACGGCCACGTGGACCACGTCTGGTCGGTCGCGCCGGTCTGCGGCGCCAGGAACATACCCGCCTACATCCACCCCGCCGACCGGATGCTGCTGTCCGACCCGGCGAAAGGCTTCCCGCTGGGCGTGGGTCAGCAGCTGTTCGACGGCCTGACGCTGACCGAGCCGGACGACGTCAAGGAACTCGCCGACGGCATGATCCTGAACCTCGTCGGCCTGTCGATTGTTGTCGACCACATGCCGGGGCACACCCGGGGATCGGTGACCTTCCGCCTTCCCGGGACTTCCGGGACTTCCGGGGCCGCCGGGGCCGGCGGGACTGGGGCTGACGAGGCTGCCGGGGCTGACGAGGCTGCTGGTGCTGAGGCGCCTCATGAGACCGTCGCAGGGGGGCGGGCGGCGGGCTCGGTAGCGGAGCCGGTGCTGTTCTCGGGGGATCTGCTGTTCGCGGGGTCTATCGGGCGGACCGACCTTCCCGGCGGGGATTACCCGACGATCTTGCGGTCGCTCGCGAAGACAATGACGTTGCCGGACCAGACGCTTGTCCTGTCCGGGCACGGGCCGCAGACGACGATCGGGACGGAGCGACATCGCAATCCGTTCCTGACCGATCTCCCTGACCAGCACCGCGGCCCCGTGACAAGAGGATTGTGAATCAGATGAGTTTTCAGGCCCCCAAGGGGGTCAGCGAGTACGTGCCGCCGCGCAGCGCGCTGATGCTGCGCGTCCGCGAGGCGTTCGCTCAGTGCGCGCTGCGAGCCGGATACGGCTACGTGGAACCGGCCGTCTTCGAGGACACGCAGTTGTTCGTCCGCGGTGTGGGCGAGTCCAGCGACGTGGTGACCAAGGAGATGTACACGTTCCAGGACCGGGGCGGGCGGTCCATCACGCTGCGGCCGGAATTCACCGCCGGCCTGCTGCGCTGCGCGCTCGAGCACAGTCTGCACAAGGGCGCGCTGCCGGCGAAGATCTGGGCCTACGGTGCGGCGTTCCGTTACGAGCGTCCGCAGGCGGGCCGGTACCGGCAGTTCTACCAGTTCGACCTGGAGGCGCTCGGCACCGAGGACCCGGCGGTGGACGCCGAGACGATCGCCGTGGCGTGGGACGCGTACCGGGGCCTCGGGCTGCGCCAGCACCGGCTGCTGCTCAACTCGCTCGGCGATCCCGGTTGCCGCGCCGTCTACCGCACGGCGCTGCAGGAGTTCTTGCGCGGGCTCGACCTGGACGAGGAGACCAGGCAGCGGATCGAACTGAACCCGCTGCGGGTCCTGGATGACAAGCGGCCGCAGGTGAAGGCGCAGGTGGAAAGCGCGCCGACCATCGCCGGCTACCTGTGCGCGGACTGCAAGGACCACTACGACAAGGTACGCGGATTCCTCGCCGGGCTGGGCATCGAGTGGACCGAGGCGCCTAGGCTGGTCCGCGGGCTCGACTACTACACCAGGACCATCTACGAGTTCGAGCACCCGCTGCTCGGTGCGCAGTCCGGAATCGGCGGCGGCGGCCGCTACGACGGGCTGTCCGAGGAGATCGGCGGCCCGAGGCTGCCCGGCATCGGGTTCGCCTCTGGCCTGGACCGGATCGTGCTGGCGATGGAGGCGGAAGGACTGGGTGGCGATAACAGCAAGACGCAGGTGTTCGGCGTGCCGCTGGGCGAGATCGCGCGCGGGGTTATGCTCTCGCTCGTGACCGAGTTGCGACGGGCCGGCATCACCGCGGATATGGCATTCGGCGAGCGGGGGATGAAGGGTTCGCTGAAGGCGGCGGACCGCTCGGGCGCCAGGTACGCGCTGCTGATCGGCGAGCGGGAACAAGCAGCACGGTCAGTTCTGATAAAAGATCTGGGAAATGGCGAGCAAGTCGAGGTGCCGGCGGACGTAGCGGTGGCCTGGCTCACCGAGAGGGTGGCTGCGCCGGAAAGCATGGAGGGGTCTGAAAGGGTGATGGGTCGATGATCCGCACGCACGAAGCCGGGACGCTGCGGGCCGCACACGCCGGGGAGCGGGTGGTGCTGGCCGGCTGGGTGGCGCGGCGCCGGGACCACGGCGGCGTGGTGTTCCTCGACCTGCGCGACGCCAGCGGCGTGGTCCAGGTGGTCGTGCGCGAGCCTGGCCGGGGGGTCGCGGGGAGTGGTCACGCCGCCTCTGAGCACCTGCACGAGCTCAGGGCCGAGTACTGCATCAAGGTGGACGGCGTCGTCAACGCCAGGCCGGCCGGCAACGAGAACCCTGACCTGCCTACCGGCGCGGTCGAGGTCGCGGCCGACACCGTGGACGTGCTCAGCCAGGCGGACCCGCTGCCGTTCCCGATCGAGGGCGGCACCGACGTCAGCGAGGACGTCCGGCTCAAGTACCGCTATCTGGACATCCGCAGGGAGGACACCGCGCACGCGCTGCGGGTCCGCTCGGAGGCCACCTATCTCCTGCAAGACGTGATGCGCCAGCACCGCTTCGTCCAGGTCGAGACGCCGTACCTGACCCGGTCCACGCCGGAAGGCGCGCGTGACTTCCTGGTGCCGGTACGGCTGCGGCCAGGCAACTGGTACGCGCTGCCGCAGTCGCCGCAGCTGTTCAAGCAGCTGCTCATGGTCGGCGGGCTTGAGCGGTACTTCCAGCTTGCCCGCTGCTTCCGCGACGAGGACTTCCGCAAGGACCGGCAGCCGGAGTTCACCCAGATCGACATCGAGATGTCGTTCGTCACCAGGGACGACGTGCTCCAGGTGGCGGAGGACATCGTCGCCACGCTGTGGTCCCGGCTCGCCGGGTACGAGCTGCCCAGGCCGCTGGCGCGGATGACGTACGCGGAGGCGATGGCGAGGTACGGATCGGACAAGCCCGACCTGCGGTTCGAGTGCGAGCTCACCGACCTGTCGTCGTACTTCGAGGGGACGCAGTTCCGGGTCTTCCAGGCGCCGTACGTGGGCGCCGTGGTGATGCCCGGCGGCGCCGCGCAGACGCGGCGGGAGTTCGACCAGTGGCAGGAGTGGGCCAAGTCCCGCGGCGCGAGAGGGCTGGCCTATGCCAGTTTCGCCACCGACACCGGTGAGGTGGGCGGGCCGGTCGCCAAGAACCTGTCTGAGGCCGAACGGGACGGGCTCGCGGCGGCAACGGGCGCCAAGCCAGGGGACTGCGTGTTCTTCGCGGCGGGCCCTCCGCACGCGTCCAAGGAGCTGCTGGGCGCGGCCCGGCTGGAGATCGGTCGTCGCCGCGAGCTGATCGACGAGTCGCAGTGGTCGTTCCTGTGGGTGGTCGACGCGCCGATGTTCGAGCAGACCGACGACGGCGGCTGGACCGCGGTGCACCACCCGTTCACCGCGCCGCTGCCGCAGTGGGCGGACTCGTTCACCGCCGACCCCGGCGCGGCGATCGCCGACGCGTACGACATCGTGTGCAACGGGTACGAGATCGGCGGCGGGTCGATCCGTATCCACCGCTCGGACATGCAGCAGGCCGTGTTCGACACGATCGGGCTGTCCCAGCAGGAGGCGCGGTCGCAGTTCGGCTTCCTGCTCGAGGCGTTCAAATACGGGCCGCCGCCGCACGGCGGTATCGCGTTCGGCTGGGACCGGGTGATGATGCTGCTGGCGGGCACGGCGACGATCCGCGACGTGATCGCCTTCCCGAAGGCCGCTTCCGGGCTGGACCCGCTGACCGGGGCGCCGACCCCCATTACCGTCGCGCAGCGCAAGGAGGCGGGGATCGACGCCACGCCGGCAGCTGTGCCGCCGGGAGCCGGGCAGGCGGAGGTCACGCAGGGCTAGCTGGCCGTTCCGACGGCCACGTCACCGGTCTCGAGCAGCGACTTCAGCTCGGCGAGCAGGAGCGGCCAGCCCTGGCTGACGCCCCCGAGCACCGCGCTGCCCTGATCGAAGCCGTCGTGCCTGATGGTCAGCTTGACCAGCAGGCCCTGCTCCTCGAGGTCGAACGTGGCGGTGGACCGGCGTTCGGTGGCGTAGGCGGCACGCGTGTCGTCCGGCACCTGGTACGCGGCCGCCCACCCCGGCGTGAACGTGTGCCAGGTGTAGGACAGGCGCCGGTACGGGTCGGATTCCAGCACGACCTGCTCCGGGTCTTCGATCCGCTCGCCGTTCGCGAGGATGTAGGTGAGCGCCGAGCCGGGCTTCCAGTCGGACTCGAAGGTCAGCCCGCCCCAGTAGCGACGGGTGAAGGCCGGATCGGTCAGCGCCCGCCATAGCTGCTCCGGGCTGGTCCGGATGTAGGTCGTGTACACGAACTCGGGCTTGTTCTCGGGAATAGTGTCCTCAGGCATGGGTCTGTCCTCCAGTGCTCTCTTCAGGTCGGCCAGCGCCTCGACCCGCTGCTGGTCGTACCGGCTGATCCAGCGCTGCGAGATCTCGGCGATGGGCGCCGGGTTGAGGTAGTGCAGCTTCTCCCGGCCTTGCCAGACCGTGGTGACGAGGTTGGCGCCCTCCAGCACGGCCAGGTGCTTGCTGACCGACTGCCTGGCCATGTCCAGGCCCGCGCACAGTTCGCGCAGGGTCTGCCCGTTCCGTGCGTTCAGGCTGTCCAGCAGCTGGCGGCGGCTTGTGTCCGCCAGCGCGCGGAACACGTCATCCACGGTCGCCCCCGTAGCCGATATATGCAGCCTCATGGCTGCCTTTTGGTTGCCAAATTATGCACCCAAACGGCTGCATGTCAACCGGAGAAAACGTGCGATCATGAGGCAACCGGGTACGGGGTCGCCGGCGTTTGGGGGATGTGACGGGCGATAAGGGCGAAGCCGGGTACGTGGAATACGTATCGGGCCGGATGACCGCGCTACGGCGGACGGCGTATCTGCTGTGCCAGGACTGGCATGCCGCCGACGATCTCGTGCAGGTCGCGGTCACCCGGTTGTTCGCGCACTGGGCGCGGGCCAGGCGGATGGAAAACCTCGACGCCTACGTGCGGAAGATCCTTGTCCACGCGTTCATCAGCCAGCGGCGTTCGGCCTGGGACCGGAAGGTCGTACTCGCCGGTTCTCCGCCGGAAGCATCGGCTGCCGGGCACGACCGGGAGAGCGCGCTCGACGTCCGTGACGCCCTGCTCGGCGTGCCGCCGCGGCAGCGGGCCACGCTGGTGCTGCGGTTCTACTGCGACCTCGATGTGGAGCAGGCCGCGGCGGCGCTCGGCTGCTCGGCTGGCACGGTGAAGAGCCAGACCGCGAAAGGCCTTGCCGCGATGCGGCGGGTGCTGGAACCGACGATGACGTCGGTGCCATCTGTGCCGTCGGTAGGAGGTGCCGACCGTGGATGAGAACGGCGTGCGGACGCTGCTGCACGGCGTGGCCGACCTGGAGGTGCCGGCGGCCGGGGTGGATCTCAACCTGGCGATGGCCGGCGGGCGCCGGCTGCGCCGCCGTCGCACGCTGGCCGCCGCCAGTTCGGCGCTGGCGGTGGTGGCGGCCGTTGCCGCGTTCGTCGCGTCGACCGTCTCCGCGAGCCCGTCCGCCACCGTGACGCCACAGGGCAGGGCCACGGCCGCGCCGTCAGTGGGTGCCTCGCCAGTGCCGATGCCGGCCTCCGCGCCGGACCGGTTCGACCCGCTGGTGCCGTACGCCGCCTTCGGCTGGCTGCCGAGCGGGTACACGGTCGGCGGCCAAGGCACCTCGCCCGCCTCGACCACGCGGAGCGTGCAGATCACCGCGGCGAACGGCGCCGGGAGCGAGATCGCGCTCACCGTGAACGCCAGGAATGCCTGTACCTTCGCCGGCCGGTCGGTGACCTGCGCCGGCACGGACGGCGACACGTTGCATATGGAAAAAGCCAGCGTGGCGCCCGAGGTGAACGGCCGGCCGGCGTTCTGGGCGTCGGACACCCAGGTCGGCGGCTATCTGCTGTGGCAGTATGCGCCAGGCGCCTGGGCGAGCCTGCACGTCTGGTCGCGGGAGCTGTCACCGGAACTGCCGCCGGCCGGGGAGCGGGCCATGCTGGAACAGACAGCGGCGCGGATCCGGTTCGGTATGCACACGCCGCTCAGGTTCCCGTTCTGGGTGCACCTGCCCGCGGGCTGGACGGTGAGCACGACGTCCTTCTTCCCCGATCCGTCCGGGAAGGCCGGCCCCCTGCTCGGCCGCACCCTGCTCGGCCGCACCCTGCTGGCCGGCCCGGCGGCTGGCCCGGCGGCCGCGGACCTGGACGTGTGGACGCCCATCGCCGGCAACTGCGAGGGCACGCCGGACACGGCCCTGGACGGTGCCCCGGCCACACTGAGGGATGGCAGCGTGTGCGCGGAGAACGCGGACGGGCTGACCGTCTACGTCAGCCTCAACCTGACCGGGCCGGCAGCGCGCCAGCCGGACTCGGCCGGCGCGCTCGCCCTGGCCAGGAAACTGCACCTGCTCGGCGGCCGGGTTTCCGCCTGGACCACGCGGCCCCTCAGGTAGGGCCGGCCAGAATAGACGGGTCCAGATAAAACCCCGAAACAGGCAACCGGACACCCCGCGGCGCGCATCAGCAGGATGTGACAGCAATCGCCGGCGGGGCCGGATGAGCGCCAGCGGGGCCGGATGAGCGGCGGCGGGGCCGGATGAGCGGGCACGCGGATCTCGACTACGTCGAGTACGTGACCGCGCGGCACGCCTGGCTGCGGCGGGTGGCCTACCTGCTGTGCCAGGACTGGCACTCGGCCGACGATCTGGTCCAGGTCGCGTTCACCCGGCTGTTCACCTACTGGAGCCGGGCTCAGCGGGTGGACAACCTCGACGGGTACGTCAGGACCATCCTGGTCCGGGCGTTCCTCGGCCAGCGTCGATCGTCCTGGCAGACCAGGGTGGTGCTCGCCGAGACACCGCCCGAGGCGATCGTGACCGCGTTCGACCAGGACGCGATGCTGGACGTGCGAGCGGCGCTGCTCGCGGTGCCGCCCAGGCAGCGGGCCACGCTGGTGCTGCGGTTCTACTGCGACCTGGACGTGGAACAGGCGGCCGCGGCGCTCGGCTGCTCGGCCGGCACGGTGAAGAGCCAGACGGCGAAGGGGCTCGCAGCCATGCGGCGCGTCCTCGAACCGTCGGTGGGGGGTGCGGAGCATGGATGAGACCGACGTCCGGTCGATGCTGAACGCACTGGCGGGCACGGAGGCCCCGCAAGCGCGTTTCGACGTCGGCCGCGCGATCTCCGCGGGCCAGCGCGGGCGCAGGGTGCGGCGGGTGCGGGCGGGCGGTTCGGTCATGGCGGCCGTCGGGGCGGTCGTGGCCGTGGCCTTCGCGATCACCGCCGGGCCCGCCCAGCGCTCCGTCCCGGTCCCCAGCGGCCCCGGCGGCACGTGCGCGAGCAGGTCGGCAAGCGCGCCCACCGCGTCGCCGGTCATGACACCGGACCCGGAGGGAACCGGCTCCGCTCTCGCCCTGCCGCCGGTGCCGTTCGATCCGATGCAGCCGTGCGTGTCGTTCGGCTGGCTGCCGGCCGGATACACGCCGGTAACCATGGCGAGCGGAGACTACTCGGACGCCAACGCCCAGGAGCTGGACATATACGCCTTGCGCAAGGACGGCCGCGCCATCGTGCTGAACCCGACCCCGCCGGCTACCTGCACCCAGACCGCCTCGGTGGTGAACTGCGGATGGCTGGGCCAGCCAGGTGATGTGCCGCTGACCCACCCGGCGCCGGACGTGGGCGGCCGCCCGGCCTACTGGGCCGGGGGCTGCGGGCTCCTGTGGGAGTACGCGCCCGATGCCTGGGTGGTGCTGCATGGCGGGTGCGCCGTCCAGGCCCTGCTGTCGACCGGCGCGCCGTCGAAGACCGTCCGGTCTGAGCTGCTGCGGATCGCGGCCGGCGTCCGTTTCAACGACGCCGCGCCGATGGTCTTCCCGTTCTGGATGGACGGGATACCGAAGAACTGGCAGGTCTCCGGCTCGCGGTTCGCTCAGCAGGGCGCCAAGCGGGACGCGATCAACCTGACCTTCGGGCCCGCCGCGCACCCGCAGGCGATATCGGTCACCATCATCCCGGCCGCCGATAGCCGGGCGGTCAGCGCGAACATCACGGTCGTGTGCGGGGTCCAGCCTGGTAACCCTCAGCGGGTCACCGTGGACGGGGGGAAAGCCAGCGTGTGGACGATGGGGGCCAATACCACTACCACCCAACGACTGTGCGCGGGCGACGTGGACGGCTACGCGGTCTGGATCGATGTCAGCGCACCGGGGATCTCGGCGGTCGGGGGCGCGGCTGGACTGGCCGCCAAGCTCCACTTGCTCGGCACCGACCCGGCCAGGTGGACGAAGGACCCGCTCAGGTAACGGTAAGTTGGCTCCGTGAGCCTGTTCGACGAGGCAGAGGAGCAGGCGGCCATGGCCGCGGCGCCACTGGCCGTCCGGATGCGCCCGCGCAACCTGGATGAGGTCATCGGCCAGCGGCACCTCACCGGCCCCGGCACGCCGTTCCGCAAGCTGATCGACAACGACGCGCCGATGTCGCTGCTGCTGTGGGGTCCGCCGGGCACCGGCAAGACCACACTGGCCTACGTGGTCAGCCAGGTGACGCGGCGCCGTTTCGTGGAGATCTCCGCGGTGAGCGCGGGGGTGAAGGACGTGCGTGCCGCCGTCGACGCCGCGCGGCGCTCTCTCGGCATGAGCGGCGTGCAGACGCTGCTGTTCGTCGATGAGGTGCACCGGTTCAGCAAAACCCAGCAGGACGCGCTGCTGCCGGCGGTGGAGAACCGCTGGGTCTCGTTCATCGGCGCCACGACGGAGAACCCGTCGTTCTCGGTGGTGTCGCCGCTGCTGTCCCGGTCCCTGCTGCTCACCCTGCAGCCGCTGTCCGACGATGACATCGGCGAGGTGATCGACCGGGCGCTCGCCGAGCCAGCGCCGCGCGGGCTCGACGGCAAAATCGCGATGGAGCCGGACGCCAGGGAGCACCTGATCCGGCTGGCCGGCGGGGACGCCCGCCGCACGCTCACCTATCTGGAAGCCGCCGCCCTCGGCGCGACGCTCCTAGACGTCGACACGCTGGAACGAGCCGTTGACCGCGCGCTCGTCCGCTACGACCGGGCCGGCGACCAGCACTACGACGTGATCAGCGCGTTCATCAAGTCGATCAGGGGCAGCGACGTGGACGCCGCGCTGCACTACCTGGCCAGGATGATCGCGGCGGGGGAGGATCCCAGGTTCATCGCGCGGCGGCTGATCGTGCACGCCAGCGAGGACGTCGGGATGGCGGATCCGACCGCACTGCAGACCGCGGTCGCCGCGGCGCACGCCGTCGAGTTCGTCGGCCTGCCAGAGGCGCGGATCAACCTGGCGCAGGCGGTCATCCACCTGTCCCTCGCGCCCAAGTCGAACGCGGTGATCAAGGCCATCAGCGCCGCTGAGGCGGACATCAGGGCGGGGCTCGCCGGTGCGGTGCCCGCGCATCTGCGCGATGCGCACTATCCTGGTGCGGCCAGGCTCGGCCACGGGGAAGGGTACCGGTACCCGCACGATTTCCCTGGCGGTGTGGCCGCTCAGCGTTATGCGCCGGACGAGGTAGCGGAGCGCGTCTACTACGAGCCGACCAAGCATGGCCTGGAGGAACGCGTCGCCGACCGGGTAGCGAGGATCAAAGCCATCCTCCGGGACAGCGACGTCCGGGACAGCGACGTTCGAGACGGTGAGGAGCGGTCATGACGCAGACGGCAGCGATGATCGCGGCCAGCGCTTTCGCGCTGCTCGCGCTGGCCGGCGTCTTCGCGCTGCTCCGCATGGCCAGGCTGATGTCGCAGACCACCCGCCTGCTCGCGCGTGCTGACATCCTGCTCGACCGGGCTCAGGCCGCGGTGGACGGAGCGCAGGCCGCGGTGGACCGGGCCGGACGGCAACTGGACCACGCCGAG
>DASXDG010000206.1:0-20915 GCA_036490795.1 Streptosporangiaceae bacterium | reverse complement strand
CGCCGACTAGCCGGTTGCCGCCCGGTTGCCGCTGCGGCGGCTCCGGCGGGTGCCGGCGGCTGGGCGGCTGGGCCGGCGGGTCCCGGCGGCTGGGCCGGCGGATGCTGGGGCGATCAGCGCGGTAATTATGTCCAACGCGGTAGTAATTGTTGCTGTGAGCAGCCTTTTCTGCCGTGAAAAGAAGATGTTCCGCGTTGTTTGACCCCTGCGCGGCGCCAGCTGGGGCTGACGTGAACTGAGTGGTTCACGTGGCGCTTGTGATGCTGCGGCGACCCAGCCAGAGCGCGGCGCCCGCTGCCAGTCTGGTGCCGCGCCCAGCCTGGTCAATTGCGCAATCGACACGCTCTAGCGGTGTCAATCACGCAATCGACCCGTGGCGACGGCGGGCTAGGGCTCGTGGATGGCTAGTTGCACGGGCTCGATGGTGCCGGGGCGGACCAGGATCCCGCGGCCCATCGGGCCGGGGCCGGCGTTGCGGGGGAGCCGGACGCCGAACAGGCTGCCGTCGTCGGGCGTGTCGACGGCGACCAGCACGCCGGAACGTGACCTGAGCGCGGTCTGCACGAATCCGCTGTAGCAGCGGGATAGGTCGGCGGTCGTACCGGCCAGGATGAGGCCGTGGTCGGCGTCGCGGCCGGTGACGACGATGCGGTCAAGGATGTGCGCGTTCTCGACCTCGACCAGCATCTCCGCGTCGTCCACCAGCACCACGTATCGTTCCAGCGGGTTCAGCGTCTCGCGCAGGAACTCGATAGAGAAGTCCGCGCCGAGCACGCCGAGCACGCCCGGCGCGCCTTCCAGCGCGCGCAGCGGCGACCGGCGCGGCGCGATCACCACGATCGGCGTGGCCGCGCGCAGCAGTGAGTGCGCCATGACCAGGAGCGTGCTCGACTTCCCGCTGCGCGGCGGGCCTGCCACCACCAGGCCTGGCCCGTCGTTGCGAACGTCAAGCCCGGCCGGCGCGAGCTCGTCGCCGCCCGCGCCCACCATCGCCCACAGCGGGGACGGTGCGGCGAAGTCGGGGTCGAGCCGCCACACGTCAGCGAACGAGATCCGCGCGGGCAGCGCGTCCACCCGCAGCGGGCGCAGCTCGTGCGGCGGGCGTCCGTACCTGCCGGTCGCCGCGGCTCCGATCTGGCGGAGCGCCGCCGCCTGCGCCAGGCTAGTGGGCTCCTCGGCCAGCAGCGCGACCTGCGCCTCAAGCGGGTTCGGCTTCGCCGCGAACAAGACACGGCCCTCGGTCTGGTGCGCGGGCAGGTTGCGCTCGCTGATATCGGCGAGCACGCAGTCGGAGCGGTCGGTCATCCGCAGCACCAGCCGCCGGCTGAACACCGAACCCGGCTGGCCGAGCAGCGCCGCACGGTCCGTCGTCACCACGGCGCGCAACCCGACGGAGGCACCCTCCCGCAGCAGCTGCAGCAGCGTGTCGATGAGCCGCCCGTAGTCGTAGTTCTCGAATGCCGTGACGTACGCTTCCCAGCCGTCGAGGAGTAGCAGCATCCAGGGCAGCTTGGTGCCCGTTCCCGCCGCGCGCTGCTCGGCGAGCCCGGTGAAGCCATGGGCGGCAAGCTGCTGCTGGCGCCGCGTGATCTCGCCGCGGAGCTTGCTCAGCAGCCGCTCGATCCGGTCCGGCTGGTCGCGCTGAACCACCGCGCCGCAATGCGGCAGGTCCGCGACCGGCAGCAACGCGCCGGTGCCGCAGTCGATGCCGTAGATGTGCGCGTCAGCGGGCGACACCGTCGAGGCGACCGACCCGGCGAGCGTGCGCAGCAGCGTCGAGCGGCCAGAATGCGCACCGCCGGCCACGACCGTGTGCCCGGCGTTGCCGAAGTCCAGGGTCAGCGCTTCCCGCGCCTGCCGGTGCGGCAGGTCGGTCAGGCCGTACCGGATGGGCGGGATGTCGGTTCGCCCCGGACCTGCCGCGGGCAGCGAGGCCAGCGTGAGCACATCGGGGAGCGGCTCGAGCCACGGCCTGCGCTGCGGGCTGACACCGAGCTTGTCGCTGGTCTGGCGGATGGCCTCCACCAGCACAGACAGGTCGGTGGCCATCGACTCCTCGTCCGACCCGGTACCGGCCGGAGCGGCGAGCCCGCGGCCCAGCGCCTTCCACGGCAGCGCGGTGACCGTGGCCGAGGCGCTGACCGGTCCCGCGCCGGGCCGCCGGCCGCCGATGCGCGCCGACTGGACGGCCACCGGGCTGGACGCGCCCGACCGCACGTAA
Source organism: Streptosporangiaceae bacterium (assembly GCA_036490795.1). GTDB lineage: Bacteria > Actinomycetota > Actinomycetes > Streptosporangiales > Streptosporangiaceae > JAFARZ01. Next base: position 18,694 of record DASXDG010000206.1, on the reverse strand, counting down.
CAGCGGCCTGGCGTCGACTTGGCGATGAACGCGGCTTCCCTGGCGTCGATCACGTCCGCGGACTCGTCGGGGCTGGTCACTCGCAGCGCGATTCGCAGGTTGGTGTTGGCGCGGATATCCGCGCTGACCACGCCGGCCGGCCGCTGGGTGGCCAGGATCAGGTGCACTCCCAGCGAGCGTCCCCGCCTGGCGATGTCGATGAGGCCGGTCACGAAGTCGGGAAGTTCGGCGACCATGGCCGCGAACTCGTCGATGATCAGCACCAGCCGGGGCATGGGTTCCAGGTCGGGCTGCAGCTTCTTGGTGTCCCAGTAGTCCTCGATGTCCTTGGCGCCGGCGCGCAGCAGCTGTTCTTCCCGCCGCTTCAGCTCCGCGCCGAGCGAGGCGAGCGCGCGCACGGTGAGATGACCGTCCAGGTCGCTGACCATGCCCACGGTGTGCGGCAGCCGCGCGCAGTCCTTGAACGCGCTGCCGCCCTTGTAGTCGATCAGCACGAAGTTCATCGCCTCCGGCCGGTTGACGACCGCGAGCACGGCGATCAGCGACTGCAGGAACTCGGACTTGCCGGCGCCGGTGGTGCCGGCCACCAGTCCGTGCGGTCCGTCGGTGACCAGGTCGAGCATGAAGATCCCGTCGGCGCCGAGCCCGATTGGCACCTTCGTGGTGCGACCGTACTTCTTCCACGCCGCCTGGATGTACACGAAGCCCGGGTTCGGTATGCCGATCATGTCCAGCATCCGCGCCGACGACGGGATCATCGAGTCGGAGTCGTCCCTGGATACGTCGCGCACCGGTGCGAGCGCGCGCGCGACCCGGTCGGCCCAGCCGGGACCGACCTGGTCAGCGAGCAGCGGCGGCGCGTTCTCCAGGCCCGGGCCGTGTGCGCGGATACGGAACGGCCTGATGTTGGCGGCGGCGGCCTCATGCGAGGCCACCGCCCAGCCGCCAGGGCCGTGGTGCACGCCCTCGGCGTTGTGCGCCGCGCTGCCAGGCATCTCCCAGGAGAGCACCGCGGCGCACTCTTCCGGCAGCACGCGCTGCGATTCGTCGATGCAGATGGAATACACGCCGGTCTGCCGGGCGGCGGCGAGGACCTGGGGCATGCCGGGGATGCGACGTAGCTGGCGAGCGCCGTCGAGCACGACGAGGATCTTCGGCCCGAGGTCGCTGCTGGCCACCTGCGGGGTCGCGGCGCCGAGGACCGGGCCGCCGCTCTCGCTGGCCGCTTTGCTCCGCGCGGTCACCTCGGCGACGAGTTCGGCGATGCGCCGTCCGGCGGAATCCGTGTCGCCGCCGACCAGCGCCACGCAGTCCTCGGCCCCGCGCGGCGCGGTGTGCGGCAGCCAGCGCACCCAGTTCCAGTGCTGGCTCGCCGCCGGATCTGCGGCGAGCACGATGATGGACAGGTCGCGCGGGCTGTGCAGCACGGCGGCCTGGGCGACCATCCAGCGGGCCAGCGCGCGGGAGGCGTCGACCGGCCCGGCGAGCCCGATCACGCCGTACTTCGGCAGCGGCAGCGAGACCGGCACGTTGGTGGAGATCGGAGTCTTGGGCAGCTGAACGTTCTCGTCCTTCTTCGCGGGGACGAGTTCGATCAGCGAAGGACCGTCGAACAGTCCGATACGCAGGCGCAGCGTGTCCGCGTCGTCGGCGCGCCGTTCCCACAGCCGCCGCCGAGGTCCGGTCGCGGTCAGCAGGATCCGCGCCGGGTCCGGCGCGTTGTCGCGGCGCGTGGTCTCGTCGCTGACCTTGGCCACGCTCAGCCGCTCGGTCACCGCGGCCATCTTCTCGCGGTATTCGCGCTGCCTGCGCCGGTGCGGAACCCTCTTGCCGGTCCGGTTCCCGAGCGTCTGCCCCAGGTACATGATCGGGCTCATCAGCATGAACATGCTGTAGATCCACTGCTTGGTCATGTACACCATGAGGCCGCCGAGGATGAGCGGCAGGCCGACCGAGGCCAGCAGCATCCAGTACCGGCCCGACTTGGCGGGCGGCGGCACCGGGACCTCGATCTTGACCGGTTTCACGGCCGTCTGCAGGCGTGGCGGCCGGTGGTACGCGAACCCGCCGTCGACCGGTGACAGATGCGCGTCCGGCGCTTCCGGCCGGGACAGTTGCATGACCGCGGTGCCGACGCGGAGCACTCCGCCGAACTCCCACGGCGTTGACTGCTCGACGGGCTTGCCGTCGAGCAGCAGCCCGGGTGCCTGCGGGTGCAGCGTCGGCGTCTGGATTCCCCAGGCGACGTTGACCGTGCCCGCTTCGGCTGGAACGCCAGGCATCCGCAGCCGCACATAGCACTGCGGGCCGGAACCGAAGGCGGTCGTGCCCGGCCCGAGCCGGTGCACGGTGCCGGCGCCCGGGCCGCCGATCACCCGCAGCTCCGCGACGCCGCCGGGTTCGGCCATGGACGTGGCGCCGGCGATCCGCGGCTCGGTGGTGATCACAGCCCCGTCGCGCAGCGCCTGCTTGGCGAGCGTGTTCTGGTCCACCTGCTGCCCGTTGACCCACAGCAGCGGCAGGCGCGGCTCCTGCCTGACGCCGAGCGCGGTCCCGCCACGCGGGTGCATGAGCACGGGCGCGAGGTGCTCGTTGGACGCGAACGCCGCGCGCAGCGCCTCCGCCACCTGGCCCGCGGTCGCGGCGTCATCGCCGCTGACGACGACATCGCGTGGCCCCTGCGAAGTGAGCGCGGTCAGACCGATCCTCATCGGCTCCTCCGTTCACGACACGCACGTTCACGACACGCAAAGGCCGCAACATCCACCCTGTCGCAGTATTCGCACAAATGCCGATATCGTACCGAGATCACCGCTGTTCACGCCCGGACTCTGGCTGTGGCTCTCACTGTGTGGGAAGAGCCTGCTGAGGGGTAGCGCTCCTGCCGGGGCAGCTGTAACGCATCGTGTTGACGGGTGTGCCGAGGCGCCATGCGTGAACACAGATAGGTCACAAACACCTTCGTGCCAGGACTTATCGCGATATCTTCGTGTGCGCCAGGAGATCCGAGACGATCGTGGGTCACCAAGGGGGAGGGCGATAGCGATCGTGTCGCCACGGCGGCAAATTGACCGAGTGCGTGTAGTGATCTGCTGCTACGCCTGAGTCATACGGGAGATGCCGGGCTGATGGCCAATGACAGAGGCGGGATGTCCCGTGGCGGAGCCGGCGATCCGTGGTCGCAGGCGCCCGGCGGGCGGCGAATGCCGGCGGCTCCGCGCGAACGACGTCCGGCCCTCGCCGCGCTGGCGCTTCTGCTCGTCATCGGCGGCGCTGCCGCTTCCGGCTACCTGGTGCTCGGCGCGAGCAAGAAGGTAGCCGCGATCGAGATCGTCACGAAGGTCGCGCAGGGGCAGCCGCTCACCGTGTCCGACATGCAGGAGGAGGACATCTCCGGCGCGGGCCCTGGCAGCTATGTCCCGTGGAGCTTCCGCGAGCAGGTGGCGGGGAACGACGCGAGCACCACCATCCCGGCGGGCACGCTGCTCGTCGGAGGTATGACGCAGCGGCCCAACAGCCAGTCGAACGACGGCCCGCAGGTCGGCCTCAACGTGAAGGCCGGCCAGATCCCGGCCAACCTGCAGCCCGGCGACAGCGTGGACGTCGTCGCGCTCGTCGCCCCGCAGGGGGAGAACGACCCGCTTTGCCAGGCCTCCACGCCGGACCAGATCCTGGCGACGGCGGTGGTGTCCACTGTCAGCCCCGGCGCCTCGGGTGACAGCGCCAACGTGACGTTGTCCCTGGCCTCTCCGCCCAACCCCGCGCTCGCCGCGAATATCGCCGGCTGTGCCAGCGACCAGCGCGTCGCCCTCGTCTACCTGCCCTACGACAACGGGAAAGACTGACGTGGCGCTGATCGCGATCGCGGCCGACAAGGGAGCGCCCGGCGTCACGACGACGGCCATGGCGCTCACCGCGGTCTGGCCGCGGCCGATCTTGCTCGCCGAATGCGACCCGTCCGGCGGCGATCTGGTGTACCGGTTCCGCGCGGCGGACGGCGGCCACCTCGATCCGCGGCGCGGCCTGCTCACCCTCGCGATCGCCGCCCGCCGCGGCATGCCTGCGCAGCAGGCCTGGGAACACGTGCAGAAGATGCAGGGCGGCATCGATCTGCTCGCGGGTGTCACCAACGCCGAGCAGGGCGCAGGCTTGAACTCGCTGTGGGGATCGGTCGGCAGGCTGCTGGCCAGCTTGCCGCAGGCGGACGTGATCGCGGACTGCGGTCGTCTCGGCGTACAAGGACCGGTGAATGACCTGCTCGCCGAGGCATCGCTGGTCGTCCTCGCCACCAAATCCGGCGTCGGGGACGTGATCAGGCTGCGCGACCGGGCCGCCGCCCTGGCCGGCGGGGCGGACAGCCGCAGGCGCGGTGCTCCCGTCGGCGTGATCGTGATCGCCGACCAGAGGCGGCTTGGCTCGGCGCTCGGCGAGGTGCAGCACGTGCTGAATCAGGGGAACGTGCCGGCCGCGGTCATCGGCGGTATGCCAGAGGACCCGCGCGGCGCCGAACTGTTCCGCGATGGGCAGGTCGGCAAGCTGAACAAGACCCTGCTGGTCAAGGCCGCGCGAGGGCTCGCCAAGCAGATCGTGGGCGGCCTGCCGGGCCAGCCCCAGCCCCAGTTCCAGCCCCAGCCCCAGCCAGGCCAGCCCCAGCCAGGGCAAGCCCAGCCCGGGACGACGTCAGCACAGGTTTCGGATCCGCCGGGCATCCTCGTCGCCTCGCGCCGTGGCAGGCACAACAAGGGCCAGAACACCGCGCCGCACGCGATCCAGCCCGACCCTGACCCCGGCCAGAACCAGCAAGCCCAAAACCAGCAAGCCCAAAACCAGCAAGTACAGAACCAGCAAGTACAGGGCCATGCCCCACAGGAACAGACGGTGCTGCGGCCTGTGCCCATCCGCGAGCAGTCCGGGGGGTGACCGGACATGGACCACACCGTCGTTAAGCGTCTGCGTGGCGTGGTCGGTGACCGTCTTGCCGAGCAGCGGAGGATGGACGCCGCCGCCGGGATGCCGCCGATGTCGGCTGAGGACGAGCGGCAGTTCGCCCGCGCGATCGTCTCCCAGGTCCTCGAGGAATACGCCAGGAGCGAGATCCTGGGCGGCCGCGCGCCGATGAACGCGGCCCAGGAGGAAGAACTCGCCGAGGCCATCCACGCGGCCCTGTTCGGTGTCGGCAGGCTGCAGCCGCTGCTCGAAGACCAGATGGTTGAGAACATCGACATCAACGGGTGCGATCGCGTGTTCGTCGGTTACGCCGACGGCCGCGAGGTGATGGTCGAGCCGGTCGCGGACAGCGACGACGAACTGGTCGAGCTGATCCAGGTGCTCGCCGCGTTCTCCGGCCTGTCCAGCCGCCCGTTCGACACCGCTAACCCGCAGCTCGACCTGCGGCTGCCGGACGGTTCGCGGTTGTCCGCCGCGATGGACGTGACGTTGCGGCCCGCCATCTCGATCAGGCGTGCGCGGATGGGCAAGGTGTTCCTCGCTGACCTGGTCGGCAACGGCACGCTGTCGCCGGACGTGGCGGCGTTCCTGGCCGCCGCGGTGGCCGCGCGCAAGAACATCATGATCGCCGGGGCGACCAACGCGGGCAAGACCACGCTGCTGCGCGCGATGGCTAACCAGATACCGGCGGAGGAGCGGCTGATCACGGTCGAGCGCTCGCTGGAACTGGGCCTGGACCACTTCCCCGAACTGCACCCGAACGTGGTCGCCTTCGAGGAACGGCTGCCGAACAGCGAAGGCATGGGCGCGGTCTCGATGGCTGACCTGGTCCGCCGCTCGCTGCGAATGAACCCGAGCCGGGTCATCGTCGGTGAGGTGCTCGGCGACGAGATCGTCACGATGCTGAACGCGATGACCCAGGGCAACGACGGCTCGCTGTCCACCATCCACTCCAACTCCTCGCTCGAGGTGTTCAACCGCATTTCCACCTACGCGATCCAGTCAGCGGAACGGCTGCCGATCGATGCCACCCACATGCTGATCGCGGGCGCGATCAACTTCGTGGTGTTCCAGCAGAAAAGCAACGAGTACTCGCGCGGCGGCAGGCTGCGCCGCTTTGTCTCGAGCATCCGCGAGGTGACCGGAGTGGACGGACGGGTGCTGTCCAGCGAGGTATTCGCGCCAGGGCGCGATGGCGGCGCGGCCACGCACGCGCCGATCTCCTGCCTGGACGAGCTCGCGGCGTTCGGCTACGACCCGTCGCGGGGGGCCTGGCGATGACCTTCACCACGCAGTCCGCGACCATGCTCGCCATCTTGGCCGGCGCGCTCACCGGCGGCGCGCTGTTCTTGTGCGTCGCCGCCATCCGCGGCCTCCCGGTGCGGCCGCCCGGCCAGGGTCCGAGCCGGATCGAGCGTGCGCTCAGGGACATGTACGGCCCGCGCGGGCTGATCGCCGTGATCGCCGGCCTGATCGTGCTTTTCGCCACCCGCTGGGTGGTGGCCGGCATCGGGGTCATGCTGCTGGTTTACTCGTGGAAGGGGCTGGGCGGCGCCGCCTCGGAACGCGCGGCGATCGCCAGGCTGGAGGCACTCGCGACGTGGACCGAGTCGCTGCGTGACACGATCGCCGGCGCGGTCGGCCTCGAGGCCGCGATCCCGGCTTCGATCCGGGTCGCCGACGCGTCTATCCAGGGCCCGCTGCTGTCCATGGTGGACCGGTTGCACACCCGGGTGCCGATGCACGAGGCGCTGCGCCGGTTCGCCGACGAACTCGCCGACCCGAGCTCGGATCTGATCATCTCGGCGCTGATCATCAACTCCCGGCTGCGTGGTCCCGGACTGCGCGACCTGCTCGGCTCGCTGGCCAACTCGGTGCGCGAGGAACTGGACATGCGCCGCCGGGTCACCGCCCAGCGCCGGGCCACACGGCGCAGCGCGCAGATCGTCATCGGCATCTCGGTCGGCATGGCGATCGCTCTCGCCGTCTTCGACAAGAGCATGCTCGACAAGTACGACACCGCGTTCGGCCAGCTCGTCCTCGCCCTCGTCTGCTGCATTTACGCGGCCGGGATCATCTGGCTGCGGCGCCTGGCCAACTTCGAGCAGCCCGAGCGGCTGCTCGGCGGCGCGGGCAGGCCGGCCGGCCCAGATGATCAGCACGGAGACGGAGAATCCGTCTGGTCACCCACCCGTGGAGGCGCGACGTGACCGGCGGCCTCATCGCCGGCGCCGTCACCGGCCTGGCGCTCTTCCTGCTCATCTACGCCATCACGCCACAGCGGACCAGCCTGGCGAAGCGGATCGCCCTGTTCGAGCAAGACCACGAGCGACCCGCGAGGAGGCCCAGCTATCCGTCGGACGGCAGCGAGAGCGGGCTCAGCATGCGGCTGGGTGCCGGGCTGGCCAGGTTCTGCGCCGAGCAGGGCTGGGAGTTTCCCTCGCTGCGGGCCGACCTTGACCTGGCTGGCCGGTCGTTTGACAACTACCTGGCGACCTCGGCGCTGCTCGCCGTGCTCGGGCTGCTGTTCCCGGTGCTGGCCGCCTATGGCGCGAGCGTGGCCGGAGTGCACCTGGGCATCTTCATCCCGCTCTGGGCCTCGCTGATCTTCTGCGTCGTGTTCGCCGTCCTTCCTTACTTCGAGGTCAAGGGCCTGGCGGACAAGCGGCGCCGCGACTTCAGGCACGCGATCGGCGCGTTCCTCGATCTGGTCGCGATGAACCTGTCCGGTGGCCGCGGCGTCCCCGAGGCGCTGATGGCGGCCGGCGAGATCGGCGACGGCTGGGCGTTCTGGCGGATCAGGGACGCGCTGGCCAACGCACGGATCACCGGCCAGACGCCGTGGCAGGCGCTCGGCGCGCTCGGCGAGGAAGTCCAGGTCAGCGAGTTGAAGGATCTGTCCGCCGCGCTCGGCCTTGTCGCCGATGACGGTGCGAAGGTGCGCGACTCGCTGACCGCGCGCGCGGCCAGCCTGCGCCGGCGCGAACTAGCCGACCTTGAGGGCGAGGCGGGGGAGAAGTCGCAGTCGATGCTGGTCGCCCAGATGCTGCTGGCGGCCGGCTTCCTGGTCTTCCTCATCTATCCAGCCATCTCGATCCTGATATCCGCGTAAGCGGCGTGAGAAACGGAGTCCGTAGTGGGCCTGTACTTCAGAGCATTCCTCGACTCGCACATGGCCAAGCTGCGTGCGGCGTGGCGAGAAGGCGACCGCGGTGCCAGCGCGATCGAACTGGCGATCATCACCGCGGTGCTGGTCGTGCTGGCGATCGTGGTGCTCGCCGTGATCGACAAGTTCGTCAAGTCCAACGCCAGCAGCATCACGGACACCTTCAAGCCGTAACGCCCATGGGCCAGGAACAGGCGGGCGCGGGAAGGCTGCGGCACTGGTGCCGCGGCCTGACGGCGCTGTCCAGGAGAGTGCGTGCGCGGGCGCGCACAGACCGCGGTGCCAGCGCGGTCGAGCTCGCCCTGCTCACGCCTGCCCTGCTGCTGGCCAGTTTCATGATCATCTCGTTCGCCATGTGGTTCGACGCCCGTCATGCCGCGCTCGCGGCCGCGCAGGAAGGCGACCTGGTCGCCAGGGAAGAGGCGGGAAACCCGGCCCTGAGCGGTACCTGGGTGAGCGACGCGCGGTCCAACGCGGTCGGCTTCTACCACGGGCTCGACACCAGCGCGCTGACGCACATCTCGGCCTCGGCCAGCGGACCGAGCGGGCCGGACGGCGATGTGTCCGTCACCGTCAGCGGCAACCTCAACTGGCTCTGGAGCATGACCGTCTCGGAGACGATCAGCGGTCCCGAGGAGTGCTTCCACACGGTGAAGAGCGGGGGCAAACAGTGTCCCTGAAATCTGATCGCGGCTCGATGTCGGTGGAGTTCGTCATCGTGGCACCGCTGCTGGTCGCGCTGCTGCTGCTGGTCGCGTTCGCCGGCCAGTGGTTCAACAACACCAGCCAGGTGGGCGCCGCGGCCAGGGACGCGGCAAGGACCGCCTCGAACATCGTCAGCTGGCAGAACGTGCACAGTACGGCGGTGACCGCCGCGGCGGCGGACCTGAACGGGGTATGCGAGGGCAACCCGTCGGTGACGATCGACGCGCCGGCCGCCGGCGCCTGGGCGACGGCGCCGCAGATCGAGGTCACCGTGTCCTGCACGGTGCCGTGGGACGTCTTCAACTACATCGGCATCACCGGCTCGCACACGTTCACCGCCGTCGCCTACGCGCCGCTCGATCCCTACTCGTACCGGGTGAGCGGATGAAGGCCTGGGCGAAGGGGGACCGCGGCTCGGTCTCGGCCTGGGTGGTGCTGTTCGCCGTCCTCACCATCGTGCTGCTGGCCCTGCTGGTGGACGGCGGTCAGGCGATGCTGGAAAAGGTGCGCGTCGCGGACATCGCCGAACAGGGCGCCCGCGCGGCCGCGGACGACGTGAACACCGCCGACTTGCGCGCCGACGGCACGGTCACGCTGGGCCCTGGCTACTGCAACGCGGCGAAGACGATCGTCAACTCCTACGCGTCGAGCGCGCAGCTCGGCGCGGCCACGACCCAGTGCGGCGTGCCGACGGACCCGCCGGCCAACGTGCCGGAACTGGTCAGCGTCACGGTATCGGTGAAGTTCCAGCCGATGCTGTCGCTGATATTCCCCAGCTTCATGATCACGAGCACCGAATCCGCAACCGTCTTCTGCGGCGGTTACGACCAGCAGGAGAAGTGCTGATGGCACCGCCCATTCCGGGCCTGCGCCCGCCCGCCCAGTACCGGCGCCGCACGGCCGGCGACTTCTTCATCAGCTTGTTCGCGATCATCGCGCTGCTCGGGCTGATGCTTGGCGTGCCGATCGCCTTGGTCGAGACCATGGGCCTGCCGCTCCCGCACGCGCGGCCACAGCTGTCGTCCCTGTCTGTGCTCACCCACCAGGCCGACGCGGCCACGATCCTGCACATCCTCGAGGTGATCCTCTGGCTGGCCTGGATCCAGCTGGTGTGGTGCGTGCTGGTGGAGGTGAAGGCATCGGTCAGTCACCGCCAGGCGGCGGCCAAGGTGCCGCTGGCCGGCGTGACCCAGTCGCTGGCGCACCGGCTGGTCCTCGCCGCGATGCTGTTCTTCACCGCCGCGGCCGCGCTCGCCCCGGCGTTCAGCGGTTCCGGCGCGGCCCCGCCCGCGCACTCGATCTCCGCCCAGGTGACCAGCCAGCGGGTGGGCGCGATCATGCACGGGCTTCCGGGCGGTGCGCAGGAGGTCTCACAGGTATCCAGCACCGGCAAGATCTATGTCGTCCAGCCGCCGGAAGGGCGCTTCCACGAGTCGCTGTGGGAGATCGCGCAGAAACATCTCGGCGACGGCCGCCGCTATCACGAGATCTTCCAGCTCAATAAGGACAAGGTCCAGCCGGACGGCACCAAGCTCACCATCGCCAGCTTGATCAGGCCCGGCTGGGTGCTGGTCATGCCGCACGACGCCAACGGCCCCGGTATCGCGACGGTCCGGCACGACATGCCAGGCACGCAGGCACCGGCCGGAACCCAGCAGGGTTCTGGCGGCGGCGCGCAGGGGATCGTCGCGTCACCGGCCGTCGCCGGTCAGCAGCAGCACGCGCCGTCGTGGCCGTATGAGCTCTCGTCGGCGTCGCTGCTCGCCGCCGGGGTGCTGGTCGCGCTCGGCCGCCGCCGCCGTGAGCAGCTGTGGCGGCGCGCGTTCGGCCGCCGCCTGGCCGTGCCGAGGGGCGACGCCGCGCTGGCCGAGCAGGCATTGCGGTTCGGGGCGGACGACCCCGCCGTGCGCATGCTGGACAAGGGCCTGCGCCAGCTCGGGCAGCAGCTGGGCGCGCAGGGCCGCACGCCGCCGACCGTATTCGCCGCCCACGTCGGCACGGACAACCTGGACCTGTGGATCGCCCCGCCCGACCCGAACCCGCCGCGCCCGTGGGTGCCCGCGGACGGCGGTCAGGTCTGGCGGCTGCCGGTACCGGCGATCGCGGGCCTCGACCCGGGGAACGCGCTCGCACCGTACCCCGGCCTGGTCTCGCTCGGCACCAACGCGTCGGGCCGCATCCTGGTGGACCTTGAGGTCGCACACGGCCTGATCGCCGTGCGCGGGCCGCGGCACATGGTGCAGGCAGCCCTGGCCGCGCTCGCCGTCGAGCTGGTGACGAACCAGTGGTCGGATCGGATGCGGGTCACGCTGGTCGGGTTCGGAGACGGCTTGCAGAGCATCTCATCAGAACGAATAGTGGTGCTTCCCACACTGGACGAGGCACTGCCCCAGCTGGAAGAACGCGCGCAGGAGCTGCGTAGCGCGATGGCAGCGGCCGGCATCGACTCGGTGCTCACCGGGCGGGCACAGACGACCGATCCCAGCGTGTGGGCGCCGCACTACCTGATCATGGGCGTACCGCCCACGCCGGAGCAGGCGCAGCGGCTGCGGGCGCTGGCCAGGAGCAGGCACCGTACCGCCGCTGGCTATGTGGTGGCGGGCGACGTGCCCGGCGCGAGCTGGGCGTGGGATCTGACCGAGGACGGCAGGCTGCGCGCCGACGCGCTCGGGTTCGACCTCAAGGCGCAACTGCTGGTGCCCGAGCAGTACGCCGCGCTCGTCCAGCTGTTCCAGCCCCCGGCCGGCAACGTGCCGCTTTCGCCGCTGGCCGCGGGCAACGCGCCGCCCGCGCACCTGCTGCCTGGGACCAGGATGCCGGTGGAAGTCGCAGTGCTCGGCCCGGTGACGGTGCAGGCGCCCGGCATGCTGGACGCGGACCGGCTGGCGCTGGCCACCGAACTCGTCGTGTACCTGGCCACCCATCCGGCCGGCGTGCACATGAACGTGCTGACCGGAGCGATCTGGCCGCGCGGGGTCTCGCCCGAGGTCAGGGACTCGGCGCTGGCCCGGGTGCACGCCTGGCTCGGCGCCGGGCCGAACGGGGAGCCGAACCTGGTCACCGACGCCGAGGGCAGGCTCAGGCTGGGACCCGGCGTCCGGGTGGACTGGCAGGTGTTTCGCGCCCTGCTGAATCGCGCCAGCCAGGCCAGCACGCTTCAGCCGGGCACGGCCGGTGCTGGCGGCGCCGAGGCCGCTCAGCTGGAGCAGGCGCTGGAGCTGGTCAGGGGCCAGTTCCTCGACCAGCGCGACCCGGCCAGGTACGGGTGGCTGGCCACGGACGACGTCGGGTACGAGGTGACCGCGCTGGTCGCGGATGCCGCGCACCGGCTGTCCGGGCTGTGCCTGGCGGCCGGGCGGGCGCAGGACGCGATGGAGGCGGCGCGGGCCGGGCTGCGCCTGGCGTTCAACGACGAGCTGCTGTGGCGCGATCTCATTCTGGGAGCGCACGCGACCGGCAAGGACGCGGTGCTGCGCGCGGCCGTCGCGGAAGTGTCAACCAGGACCGCACTGGACGAGGTGATGCCGAGGATGGCGCCGGAAACCGAGGCGCTCATCGACGAGCTCCTTCCGTCCTGGCGGACGTCGGCGGCGTAGGACAGGTGAGGGTGATGAACAGGTACGGGACAGCCAGGCTGGTCGCTGTCGTCGCGTTCCTCGGTGCTGTCTGCGCCGGGGCCGCCGGGTGCGGCTCCCAGTCGTCGGGCTCGTTCGTCGTCGGCGGCTCAGCGGGCGGATCGTCCGCGACGGCGGCTGGTCAGCCGGACGCCACGGTGACGGCGCGGCCAAGCCTCGCGGCGGGGTCGACGACGGTCACCATGCCGCCGTTCGGCAGCAACGTGCACGTTGCGATGACCTCTTATCTGCCTGGCGACCCGCAGCTGAACGTCGCCGTCACCGTCGACAAGGACTACCAGCTGGACTACCTCTACGCGGAGTACACCGGAGGCCGCTCGCAGAGCTGGATGAACGAGGTGAGCACGTCGATGGTCTCGACGTTGCAGAACGACCTGGCCCAGCCGGACGTGACCGCCGAGTCATTCAAGGGCACGATCCGCTTCTTCGACATGTTCGTCATCCCCGACCCGACGATCAAGGGAAACGTGGACGTGTCGTCCTGCGTCGATACCGCCGGCTCGCTCAACACCAGCATCAAGTCCGGTGCGGTTCTGCCCGGTCAGTCCGTGACCAATCAGGACTACTACCGGTACACCGACGAACTGGCCCCGATCACCGGCGGCGGCTGGCAGATCGTCCAGGACTATCCCGACGCCTATTACCCCCAGGTGAGGCAGTGCAAGCCATGAGACGGGGCAAGCCATGAGGCAGTGCAAGCCAAAGCGTGCCGTGCTGATCGCCATTTCGACCGTGCTGGTGACCGTGCTGGCCATGACACCCGCGCTGACCGCCCAGGCCGCCACCGGAGGCCCCGGTGTCACCTGCACCGGCGGCAGCAGTTGCGTGATCGAGCTGGAGAACGAGGTGTCGTTCTTCGGGAATCGCGGTTCAGGGACGGACAACCCGGGAGTCGAGATCCAGCCACCTCCCTGCCAGTGGGTGGGGCTAGGTGACGCCAAGACGGGCAGCGAGCTCCTGATCAACTGGCTCAACCAGGTGGATTCCATCGAGGGCTCCCTTACCGCCGCGGAACAGGCACTGCTGACCAAGGCGACCAAGCTCGAGGCGGAGAATCCCCGGCCGGCCGGCGAGTGGTACTACCCGACGTGGACCGGTAGCGGCACGGATGCTGGGTTCGCCGCCTGCATGGCACAGGGCTACGTCTGGGTTCCCGCCGCCGCTGGCGGGGCGGTGACTCCGCCGCCGGTGCCGTTGCCGCCGAAGACGCTGGCCCAGCTGGCGGTCGCGGTGATGAAGCTGCCGACCGCGGGGAACCTGGTGACCAGCCCGTCGCACGGAACGACGTACTCGAACATGCCGACGTTCGTCCGGGTGACGATGCGCGGCAAGTACGAGACATCGGGGGACATGCCGTACCTGATGGTGTCGGCAGCACTGGACGGGCAAGGCGCGACGGCATGGGCATATGCGACGCCCTTGTCGCTGAGCTCGACCGACACCGATGCCACGCCCTGGTCGTCCTGCGGGTACCTGGGCTCGGCGATGCTGAAGGACGACGCGAAGAAGGTGGCGGCGATCGGCGCTGGCGGCAAGGCCGACTGCGGGTTCACCTTCCACCTGCCGGGAACGGCGACGATCGCCGCCGCGATCGGCTGGAAAACCTGCTGGGTGAACTACGCGATCAAGAACTATCAGGCGCCGCCTGGCGCGGGAGACTGTACCCCGGTGCCGGACGCGAACCTGAACGGGCTGCAGTGGCGGGCCGGAATCAACATCGAGGAGATTCAGGCAGGCAACGGATGAAGACACGGATATTCCTGATCGCGGGGGCGGTCCTGCTGGCGCTGGCATCCATGCTGATCGTCCCCGGGGCCGCCCACGCCAGCACCGGCGGTCCCGGTATCACCTGCAGCGGCGGGAGCAGCTGCATGATCGAAGTGGAGAACGAGGTCCACTTCGGCGGGAACTACTCGCAGGGAACGGACAACCTCGGGATTTCGGTCACGCCGCCGTGCTACTGGACGCCCCTGGGCAACGCGCACACCGGCAGCATCACGATCGTGGCCAACCTCGCCGACTCGCAGGAGTACGGCGGCCAGCTCACCGGCATCCTCGAGCAGATTTACCAGCAGGCGTACAAGATGCAGAACGAGAACCCGATGCCGCCCGGCGAGTGGTACATGCAACTGTCGACGTCCGCGCAGTACGACGCCCTCTGCGACAAGGTGCCGTTCGAGTTCGTGACGCCGAGCAAGGGCGGGGCGGTCAATCCGCCGCCAGTGCCGCTCACGCCCAGGGACCTGGCCGAGCTGGCCATCGCGGTGATGCAGTTCCCGACGGCCAACGGGATGACGACCAGCCCGAAGGGCCTGACGACCTACTCGAACCTGCCCACGTTCGTCGCGGTGAAGATGAGACCGCCCGTCGGCGGCCTGCACTACAGCGGCGGCATGCCGTACGTGGCGGTCAGCGCGCAACTGGCCGGTGCTGGCGCGACCGCGTGGGGTTACGCGTCGACGCTCAAGCTCAACGTCAGCGGCACCGGCTACTCGCTGACCACGTCGGGCTGCGGGTACCTGGGCTCGCCGGAACTGATCAAGGAGCCGGCCGTCGTCGCCCGCGTGGGTACCGGCGGTCACCTCGACTGCGGGGTGACATTCCGCGAGCCGCAGCAGGGCGCGCAGGTCACGGCGAAGAACGTGTGGACGGTCTGCTACGTCCTGCAGCCGGAGAACGAGCCGGGAACGGCGCCGCCGGTAGGCGCGTGCCACGTCTACGGGCAGATGAACCCTACCGAGTGGAACAAGGACTTCAACGTGGAGGAGATCCAGGCAGGCAACGGCTAGCCCAGCAGGCCGAGGGCGTGCGCGCGGGCGGCGGCCTCGGTGCGGGTGCTGACCGTGAACTTGCCCAAGATGTTGGAGACGTGCACGCTGGCGGTCTTCGGCGAGATGAACAGCTCCGCGGCGATCTCCTTGTTGCTGCGGCCTGCCGCGACCAGGCGGAGCACCTCAAGCTCGCGTTCGGTAAGGCCGGCCGCCGGGTCACTGGCAGCCGTCTCGCTGGCCGGTGATCCGTCGCCCAGCCAGATGCGCGCCCGGCGGGCCAGCGAGCCGATCGCCTCGCTGAGCGGGGTCGCACCCAGGCCGGCCGCGATGGGCGCGGCGCGGCGCAGCCGCTCGCTCGCCGCCTCCCGGTCACCGCCGGCAAGGGCGGCCTCGGCGGCCTGCACCAGCACCTGGGCCAGCCGGTACGGTTCGCTGACCGCTTCCCAGGCGGCCGCCGCCTCGTCCCACGCACCGAGCCGTTCCGCGCCGGTGAGGAGCAGGTCGGCGGCCTGGTAGGTCAGCTGGTGCGCCCGTTGCGCCCGGCCGAACGCCTCCGTCTTCTCCGCCACCACCCGCAGCCGGTCCGCGAGCGCCGCGATGTCCGCACGCAGTTCGTCATCGCCGCCCGCGGTCGGCTGGCGCGCCGCGGCGACGCAGGCGCTGGCGGCCGTCGTGAGCACCGGCCAGACGTACCGCGGGCTGCTGGCCGCGACGTCCTGCGCGTCGAGGACGTCGGCCGCGGTCCTGACGGCCTGCCATGGATCCGCCGCGAGCGCGATGAGCATCCGCAGGCGGCCGAGCGCGATCGTGTGCTCGAACTTGGCGGCTGTGCATCGCACCAGGTCTTCCGCCGCTGCCGCGGCGTGGCTCGCGGCCTCGATGTCACCGCGGGCGACGGCGACCTCGCCCTTCAGCATCTGGATCAGCGCGCGATGGCCGTGCACCGGCGTGTAGTACAGATCGAGCGCCCCGTCGACGACCGCGATCATCTCGTCCCACCGGCCGAGCGCCAGCAGCGGCTCGGCCTCGTTGAGCGAGAGCAGGCTGCCGGATGTCCTGGTCAGGCGCTGCGCGTCCGCGCTAGCGATGCCATCCCTCGCCGCTTCGAAAGCCAGCTGGTGCTCGCCCGCGCCCTCCAGCACGTGCGATTCGTTGACGGCGGCGGCTAGCAGCTGGTCGTGCGCCCCCGCGGTCGCGGCCAGCGTGCGTGCCTGGTGGATCAGCGCGATCGCGGGACTATCCGGATCGGCCTGCTGGCCGATGTCGGAATTGAACATGGCCAGCGTGAGCATGGCCTTCGCCTCCGCGGCGGCGATGCCGTGCTGCCGGGCGAGCTCCAGCGCCTCCTCGGCGAAGACGCGGGTGTGCCTGCTCGGCTCGTCGGTGGGGCAGCGGGCCGACGACAGCAAGATCGTGATCCTGGCCTCCGCCGACACCTCCGGGGGTACCAGCCGCAGCGCCTGCTCCAGGTCGGGCACGGCTCCCACCCGGCTGGTCTTGAGCTTGTACCGGGCACGCGCCTCGAGCAGCAGGGCGACCCGGACCGGCTCGGTCTCCGGGTCGAGCTCCTTGAGCGCCGACGTGGCCAGCGCGACACCGCGCTCGAATTCGTCGGCGTCCTCGGCGACGGTCGCCGCCTCCTCCAGGACATGGGCGTGGTCGGTGCCGATCCGCTCGGCCGCGTCCGGCACCTGGTCCCATAGTTCGAGCACGCGGGCGAGCAGGTTGAGGCGTTCGGCCGGCGCGACGGCGCGGCCTGCCTGGCCGGCGGCGCGCCATGCCGCGGTAAGCGCACGGGTGACGTCATGCCCCGAAGCCCAGTGGTGAGCGGTCTCGACATCGGCCCGGCCGGGCGGGACCAGGCTGTTGTCGCCGTCGATCTCCTCGGCGAACTTGATGTGCAGGCGCCCGTGCTCGCCGGGCAGCAGGTCGTCGTGGACGGCCTCGCGGATCAGCTCGTGCCGGAAGGCGTAGCCGTCCGCCTCGGCGCGCAGCACGTTCGCGGTGACCGCGGGGCGCAGCGCGCTGGTCAGCGCCGTGTCATCCAGCCCGGTCACGGCCGCGAGCAGCGCGTGCCCGGTGACCCCGCCGCCCGCGCTCGCGGCGCGCAGTACGTCCTGGGTCTGTTCGGGCAACCGGTGCACGCTGGCTAGCAGCAGGTCGCGCAGCGAATCGGGCATCTCCCGGTACAGGTCGCCGTCGCAGCACAGCAGGGACTCGATGAACAGCGGGTTGCCCTGCGTGCGGCGGAACAGCGCGCCGGCCACGGAGTCGGCGAGCGTGCGGCGTAGCAAGCTGGCGGCGAGGTCGGCCGTGTCCTGCCGGGACAGCCTTGGCAGATCGAGCCGCTCCACCCAGGAGATCCGCTCGAGCGCGGCCAGCAGCGGCCGCAGCGGATGGGTTCTGTGCAATTCGTCGGACCGGAACGTGACCAGCACCATCAGGCCGCCGATGGCGCGCTGGTTCCCGACCAGGAAGGTGAGCAGGTCGCGGCTGGACCGGTCGGCCCAGTGCGCGTCCTCGATCACGAGCACGACAGGGGAGCGGCGGGCAAGCTGTTCGAGGGTACCTAGCATCTCCTCGAACAGCCGGGCCCGGGCGGGCCCCGTGTCGTCCAGGTCCGGCACGCCGAGTTCGGGTAGCAGCCGGGCCAGCTCCCGTGTGGCCCGGCCGGGCAGCATCGCGGCGAACGCGTCTGCCCCCATCTCGTGCACAAGGTCGCGCAGCATCGCGGTAAACGGTGCGAACGGCAGACCGTCCACGCCTAGCTGCATGCAGCCGCCGGTCAGCACCCGGGCCCCCGCCCGCCGTGCCGCGGCGGTAAATTCGTCGACCATCCTCGACTTTCCCACTCCGGCTTCCCCGCCGAGCAGGACAGAAGCTGGACTGCCCTGGTGAACGCTCGTGAAAGCGTCCTCCAGGGCCGCCAGCTGTTCAACCCGTCCGACGAGGACGGAGCTGGAAGCACGCCCGTTCATAGCTATAGTCAGCGCGCCACCATGGCTTGTCATTCCTCGCGCCCCGGCCAGTTCCGGGACGTCCGCCGCGTACACCGCGGGCCTATGCGGCGTCGCGGGCTGCGGGCACACGACCCGCGGCGCCGTCCGCCTTGCTCTTGGCGCTCTCCGCGAAAGAGCCGTCCACGTAGTCCGGGATGGCCGGGACCACATAGTTGTCGTACGCCGGCTTGGTGCCGTTGCGCCGCAGGGCGCGAAGGGCCAAGGCGATGCGGACTTCGTGTACGCGGGCTTGAGTCTCGCGATTGTGCTCTTCTGCCATCCGGCGAAGAATCTCGGGATGCATTGTTCCTCCAGGTTGATCCGGGAACCTTCTGTTCCCGACACCCTTAAGATTCGTCGTAAGGCACCACCCCCGGCATCGGACGAATGCCTTATCTTGGGCATCTCCTAGGTCTTAGGCCGCCCCCTCACCGCCTTACGTGCCATCTTCCCAGCTCAGCGCCCCTAGGC
>DASXDG010000205.1:0-34237 GCA_036490795.1 Streptosporangiaceae bacterium | reverse complement strand
CCGGCGTGGCCGGGGTGCCCGGCGTGGCCGGGGTGCCCGGCGTGGCCGGGGTGCCCGGCGTGGCCGGGGTGCCCGGCGTGGCCGGGGTGCCCGGCGTGGCCGGCTTGGCTGGCGTGGCCGGGGTGCCCGGCGTGGCCGGCTTGGCCAGCTTGGCTGGCGTGGCCGGCTTGGCTGGCGTGCCCGGGGTGCCCCATTTGGCCGGCGTGCCCAGCCCGCGCCGCGGAGCGATTAGCGTGGTAATTCATTCCAACGCGGTAAAAAACCTTGCTGTGAGCAACCATTTCTGCCGTGAAAGAGCGATGTTCCGCGTTGTTCCCTGCCCGCGGGCCGGTCGCTGTGGCTTACGTGACTTGAGCGACGCACGTGGTGTACGTGGCGACTGCGGCGGCGCCGCGTGGGCCGCTCAGCCCGGCTTGGGCGTCCCGGTGGGCATGCCGCGTGCAACGTGACTACTTGTCGTCATAAACTCATAACATCCAGTGAGCTTCGTGGCGAGCCAACCCGATGGGAGGGGTGGGCGTCGTGCGCGAAGCACATTCGGCACATGCCGCTTTCGGCGCATGCCGCTTCGGCGGCCGGGCCCGCCACCTCCTGGCCGGGAGGGGGGCATCCCCTAGCCGGCGCACCCGGCGCACCCGGCCACCCCGGCCTAGCCGGCTACCCCGGCGGGGGCGCGCGGTTGGCCGCAACGTGACTTATGTCATCCTTGGCAATTTGGTTACGCTGCCGTAAGGTAAATCGCGGTTGTTAGGTAAGCCTAAGCTAAGGTCGCTGGTAGCGGCCTTCCGATGACCGAGGGCCGTGTCTATGACCTACCTGAAACGTATCCCGCTCGCGGTGGCCGTTGTCGCCGCGCTCGCGCTGGCTGTGGTCGGGCTGACCGCGTGCGGCAGCAGCTCCGCGCCGAGCGCGGGCGTGTCACAGCCGGGCGCGTCACAGCCGGACGTGTCACAGCCGGGCGCGTCCCGGACTGGCGCGTCGCAGGCGAGCGCTTCCGGCGTCGCCGATACCGTGTCCGCGACGTGCGAGCTGGTGAGCGCCGTACTCAGTGACGGGCCCGATCCCGACGCCGATCCCGTTGGCTACGCCGAGGCGCAGGTCGGCCCGCTGCGCGGTATCAAGACCGGCGACGCGAAGCTGCGGGACGAGATCGGCAAGCTCGCCGATGCCTACCAGGAGCTCTTTACGACCAACGGGACGAAAACCGCTAAGGAGGCCGTGTCCGTGGCCAGCAGTGCGATCAACAAGATCTGCCCGGGAGCCACGTCATGAGGCACCGTAAAAGCCTGCTCGCCGGTGCCGGTGCCGGCGTCGGTGCCGGGGTCGGTGCCGGGGTCGCCGCGGTCGCCGCGCTTGGCCTGGCCCTGGCCGGCTGCGGCTCCAGCAGTTCCACCGGTTCCACCGCCGCCAAGGACAACCCGGACGCGGGGCAGACGATCACGCTCTACAGCGGCCAGCACGAGCAGACCGCCGACGGCCTGGTGACCGCGTTCGAGCAGCAGACCGGCATCAAGGTCAAGGTGCAGAACGACGACGAGGACACCCTCGCGAACCTCATCGCGGTGCAGGGCGCCCACTCACCAGCCGACGTCATCTACACCGAGAACTCGCCCGCCCTTGAGTTCTTGCAGAACAAGGGGCTGCTCGCTCCGGTCGACCAGAACACGCTCGCCCAGGTCCCTGGCAAGTACAGCTCGCCCCAAGGCGACTGGGTCGGCGTGTCGGCACGGGTCAGCGTGATCATCTACAACCCCTCTATGATCTCCAAGAGCCAGCTGCCGACGTCGGTGCTTCAGCTCGCCAACCCCAAGTACAAAGGCAAGCTCGCGTTCGCCGCTGGCGAGACCGACTTCCAGCCGATCGTCACCTCGGTGCTCAGGGCCTACGGCAAGACGCGGGCCCTGAGCTGGCTGAGCGGCATCAAGGCGAACGCCGCCAGCCACATCGTCCCCGACAACGAGACGATCGCCGACGAGGTGAACCGCGGCGTCGCGCCGTTCGGCGTCATCAACCAGTACTACTGGTACCGGCTGCAGGACGAGGTTGGCTCGGGCAACATGCACTCCCAGCTCGCCTACTTCGCGCCGCACGACCCCGGCTACGTGATCGACGTGTCCGGTGCCGCGGTGATCAAGTCGACCAAGCACCTGGCCGCGGCGCAGCAGTTCCTCGCGTTCCTGGTCAGCAAGCAAGGCCAGGAGATCATCGCTCGGGCCTCGGGCGGCGAGCAGAGCTATGAGTACCCGCTCGCGCACGGGCTCACCACGTCCGCGTCGGAGACGCCGTTCAACCAGCTCCAGCCCTACCCGATGACGATCGCCGAACTCGGCGACGGCACGACGGCCATCGACTTGCTGCGCCAGGTGGGCTTGCTGTGACCCTCGCGCTCGGCAGGGCGCGGACCCAGACGCGCAAGGCGCGCCGCCCAGCTGTCCTGGTCGCGGTGAGCGCGGCGGTCGCCGCGGTACTGGCCCTGCCGCTGGTGTTCCTGCTAGTCGAGGCGCACGGTGCTGGCTTCGGCAACGTCAGGAGCCTGATCTTCCGCTCGCTGACCGGCCAGCTGCTGTGGAACACGGTCCGGCTGACCGCCGCCGTGACCGTGCTGACGGCCGTGATCGGCACCGCCGCCGCGTGGTTCGTGGAGCGGACCGACCTGCCGGGGCGCCGGATCTGGGCGGTCCTCGTCGTTGTCCCGCTGGCCATACCCGACTTCGTGGTCAGCTTCGGCTGGAACTCACTGTGGACCTGGGTCACCGGCTTCAAGGGCGCCGTCGTGGTGATGACGCTGGCCGTGTACCCGCTCGTCTACTTGCCGGTGGCGGCCAGCCTGCGCGGCGCCGACCCGGGCCAGGAAGAGGTGGCGAGAAGCCTCGGCGCCGGCCGGTGCAAGACGTTCATCACGATCACCCTCGGCCAGGCCAAGGGCGCGATCGCGGGCGGCTGCCTGCTCGTCGCGCTGGTCATGCTCGCCGAATACGGCGCGTTCGAGATCCTCGGCTACCGCACGTTCACCACCGAGATCTTCACCGAGTTCGACAGCTACAGCTTCGCCGCCTCATGCGCGCTGTCCCTGGTGCTCGTCGTGTTCAGCATGATCGTCCTGGCTGGCGAGGCGGTCTTCCGCGGCGGGGAGGCCCGGATTACCAGGACCGGGCCGATGGTGCAGCGGAAGAACCCGCCGCACCACCTGGACAAGTCGCGCTGGCCTGTCCTGGCCGGCTTCACGGTCCTGGCGCTGCTCGCACTCGGCGTTCCGGTGGGCTCGGCGATCTACTGGATGGTGGACAGCCTCCCGCCTGAGCTGAGCGGCGGTGCCAACGTCTCCATGCTGGACGCGGCCTGGCACACCTGCTTGTATGGCGCCGCCGCCGCGGCGCTGGCCACCGTCCTGGCGCTCCCGGTGGCCATGCTCGCCGTGCGGCACCCGAACGCCCTGAGGCACATGCTCGAGCGCAGCACGTACCTGGTGCTGGCCATGCCCGGAGTGGTCATCGCGTTCGCCCTCTACTACTTCACCGAGCGCTACGGCGGCGGCTTCGGTGACGGCACCGCGCTGCTGCTCATAGCGGCGTACGCGATCATGTTCTTCCCGCTGGCACTGGTCGGGGTTAAGGCCTCGCTGGCCCGCGCTCCGGTCGGCCTGGAGGAGATGGCCAGGTCGCTGGGGAACAGCCGGCTCAGGACGCTGGCCAGGGTGACCTTGCGGCTGACCGGGCCGGGACTGGCAGCCGCGTTCTGTCTTGTCTTCTTGTCCGCGGTTACCGAACTGACCGCCACCTTGCTGCTCATCCCCAGCGGTACGCAGACGCTGGCCACTCAGTTCTGGCAGTACGAGGAGGTCTTCTCGTACAGCCAGGCGGCCCCGTTCGCGCTGGTGATGATCCTGGTCGCAGCCGTGCCCAGCTATGTGCTCGGCCGGTTCTTCGACAGGGCCGCTCATGCGTAAAGATGGGGACATGAGGCAACTGGAGATCGCCGGGCTGTGCAAGGCCTTCGGCGCTCACCCGGTGCTTACCGGCGTCGACCTGACCGTGCCGGCCAGCTCGCTGACCGCGGTCCTCGGCCCGTCCGGC
Source organism: Streptosporangiaceae bacterium (assembly GCA_036490795.1). Lineage (GTDB taxonomy): Bacteria > Actinomycetota > Actinomycetes > Streptosporangiales > Streptosporangiaceae > JAFARZ01. The sequence goes on along the minus strand of DASXDG010000205.1, from coordinate 30,164 downwards.
AGCGGCAAGACCACGCTGCTCCGGCTGCTGGCCGGGTTCGACCGGGCGGACGCCGGCACGATCGCGATCGGGGACATGCTCGTCGACGGGCCCAGGACGCACGTGCCGCCCGAGCGCCGTCGCATCGGCTACGTTCCGCAGGAAGGCAGCCTGTTCCCGCACCTGACCGTGGCCGCGAACGTGTCGTTCGGACTGCCGGGCCGTTCGCGGAAGAGCGGCACGGCGGAGCGGCTGCTGGAGACGGTCGGCCTCACCGGCCTGGGCAAGCGGTACCCGCACCAGCTGTCCGGCGGCCAGCAGCAGCGAGTCGCGCTGGCCAGGGCGCTGGCCATCGAGCCCGCCATCGTACTGCTCGACGAGCCGTTCGCGTCGCTGGACGCGCACCTGCGGGCCAGCGTCCGCGCCGACGTGCAGCGGATCTTCCGCGAGTCCGGCACCACGGCAATCCTGGTCACGCACGACCAGGACGAGGCCCTGTCGGTGGCCGACCGCGTCGCGGTGCTCCGCGACGGCACGATCGCGCAGTACGCCGCGCCCGAAGACCTGTACAGCCGGCCCGCCGATCCCGAGCTGGCCGCCTTCATCGGCGACGCGAACCTGCTGGCCGGTGAGCATGTCGCGGGCAGCGTCCAGACAATACTGGGACTTCTTCCTCTGGTTCATAACGAACCGGGGTTCCCGTCCACGGGACATGTCACCGTCCTGGTGCGGCCCGAGCAGATCTCGATTGAGCCTGGTACCTCTGGCGAGGTGCGCGGGCGGGTCGTGTCGTACGGGTACCACGGGCACGACGCAGTGGTCCGAGTTCAGCCGGAACAGGGGGAGGACGGCCAGCCGATCCTGGTCCGCGTGCTCGGCGGTCAGCGCCAGCTCCCGCCCGGATCCCCGGTCAGCCTGCTCGCCAAGGGTCCCGTCATCGCCTGGAGCGAGAGCGCATAATCTGGCGACATGCCCCGAGTCGCCCGTCTTGCTTGTCTTGCCCGTGCTGGGCGTGTTGCGCGCCTTGGTCTTGCTGGCGTCGTGGCGTTGCTCGTCGCCGCCGTCTTCGCGGGGACGGCGACCGCCGCATCCGCATCCGCATCCGCGTCTTCGGCTCAGGCGGATCCGGCCGGCGTCGTGGCAGCGGCGGCGGCGATCGCGAACGCGAACAACGGCACGATCTTGTGGAGCCGTGACCTGAACACCGAACGTCCGGTGGCCAGCATCACGAAAGTGATGACCGCCCTGGTCGTGCTGCGGGCAGGCGGCCTGAACGACAGGCTCACCGTCCCCTCGGCCGTGATCGGCTACGACGCCAAGTACGACGCGAGCACCGCCGGGCTGATCCCCGGTGACACCCTCACCGTCACCCAGCTCCTGTACGCGATGCTGCTGCCGTCCGGCGCGGACGCCGCGTACACGCTCGCCCAGGCCTACGGGCCTGGCCTGCCCGCGTTCGTGTCGAAGATGAACGCGACGGCCAAGTCGCTCGGCATGACCAGGACCCGGTTCAGCAACCCCGACGGCCTGCCCTATCCCACCGGGACCTCGGACTACTCCACCGCGGCGAACCTGATCAAGCTCGGTCGCGACGCGATGGACTGGAAGCTGTTCCGCCAGATCGTCGACGCGCGCAGCTATCACGTGCCGGCCGGCGATGGCCACCACGCCTACACCTGGAAGAATCTCAACCCGCTGCTCGGCCACTACGCGGGCGCGAGCGGCATCAAGACCGGCTGGACCCCGCCGGCCGGCCACTGCCTGCTGTTCGAGGACTCCCAAGGCGGTATCACCCTCATCGGCGTCAACCTGGACAGCCCCGGCGTCGGTTCCACGGTCAACGGCCAAGCCGCCACCGCGATGCTCAACTGGGCCTTCATGCAACCCGGCGCCTAGCCCGCCCGCCCCCCACTGAGGTCAATTGCGCGATTGACCTCGCTGGAGGGTGTCAATCGCGCAATTGACTAGGTTGGCGGGTGGCAGGAAAGGTGGGGTATTCGTCATTGCGGTCATGACCGGGCGGGCAGCAGACTGGCCGCATGCGCGACGTTCTGATCGTCTTGTTCGACCGGGTGCAGTGCCTGGATGTGACCGGACCGCTTGAGGTCTTCGCCCACGCGAACTACCGGGTCCGCACCGCCAGCCTGGGCGGTGGCATGGTGCGGTCGGGCAGCGGGCTGCGCATCACACCCGACGAGGACCTGCGCGCCGCCAGGCCGGCCGACCTGCTGCTGGTGCCCGGCGGGCCCGGGGCTCGGGAGAGCGATCCCGAACTGGTCGGCTGGCTGAGGCAGCACGCCGGCCGATCACGGCTGCTGGCCTCGGTGTGCACCGGAGCCTTCCTGCTCGCCGGGGCCGGCCTGCTGGACGGGCGGCGGGTAACCACGCACTGGGAGCACTGCGCCACTTTGGCTAAGCGGTTCCCCGACCTGGACGTGGACCCCGACCCGATCTTCATCAGGGACGGTGACGTGTTCACCTCGGCCGGGGTGACGGCCGGCATCGACCTGTCCCTGGCCTTGGTGGAGGAGGACCTCGGCCGTGCCGAAGCCCTGCGGGTCGCCCGCGAACTGGTGGTGTTCCTGCGCCGGCCGGGGAACCAGGCGCAGTTCAGCGCGCAACTCGCCGCGCAGGTGGCGAGTCGCGAGCCGCTGCGTGACGTGCAGCAGTGGATCACCGAGAACCCGGCGGCGGACCTGTCCGTCGAAACGCTCGCGACGAAAGCCAGCCTGTCGCCGCGGCAGTTCGCCCGCGCCTTCACCACCGAGGTCGGCATGACACCCGGGCGCTATGTTGACCGCGTCCGGCTTGAGGCCGCGCGGCGGCGCCTGGAGGATAGCTCGGCCGGGGTAGAGGAGGTCGCCCGCGTGTGCGGCTACGGCAGCACGGAATCCATGCGCCGGGCGTTCATCCGAGCGCTGGGCGCCAGCCCTGCTGAATACAAGAACCGATACGGAGGAAACCATGCAAGTAGCAATCGCGCTCTTTGACCGGTTCACCGCGCTGGACGCGGTCGGCCCGTACCAGGTGTTCGCGCACATGCCCGATACGGAGGTCGTCTTCGTCGCCGAGCGTCCCGGGCCAGTGGCCGATGACTGCCGCACGCTGCGGCTAGTGGCCGAGGCGGCGTTCGCGGACGTGCCGCGACCGGACGTGGTCGTCGTGCCTGGCGGTCCCGGGCAGTCGGACCAGATGACCGACGGTCCGTTGCGTGAGTGGCTGGTCAGCACCGATCAGACGAGCGACTGGACCACGTCGGTGTGTACTGGCGCGCTGGTCCTGGCGGGTGCGGGGCTGCTGACCGGACGCCGCGCGACGACGCACTGGCTGGCGATGGACGAACTCGGGCGTCTCGGCGCCACGCCGACAGCCCAGCGCGTGGTCCAGGACGGGAAGTACGTGACCGGGGCGGGAGTCTCGGCGGGCATCGACATGGCGCTGACGCTGGCGGGGCGGATCGCCGGCGACACGGTCGCCCAGTCCATCCAGCTCGGCATCGAATATGACCCGCGGCCGCCGTACGACGCGGGCTCGCCGGACAAGGCGCCGGAGGAGATCGTGGCCAGCCAGCGGAGTACGAGCCGGTTCCTCCTCACCGGGCGTTAGGCGGCCGTGCTCTCAGTAGCCGGGCGGGCTGGTAAAACCGGTCCTTGTTCGTGCGCGGCAACGCGCGCGTCGCTGCTCTGGCAGCCTGCGACGCGCGCGCTGGCGCACTCGCGCACTCGCGCACTGGCGCGCTGGCGCGCTGGCGTGCTGTGCGACCCGTCACATCCCGGCGAGGTCCAGTAGTGCGGAGGTCAGGTAAAGGTGTACCTCGCGCCGGATCTCCGCATCGTCTCCGGGCAGGCCGGGCAGGCCGGGCAGGCCGGGCTGGACGCTGCTGCCGCTGCCACTGGGGCCGGTGGCCTCGATCCGCAACTCCGTCTTGCGCAGTCCGCGCGCTCGTCTCAGCCGGGCAGCAACGGACCCCCTTGGCGTGCGGACCGAGGCGGTACCGCGCGTCATCAAGTCGTCGGCGAGCCGGTCTGCCCATGCGGTCACCCAGTCCTCAACGCGGCTGACCGGGTCGTCAGGCGCGGCCGGCAGCGCCTCGATTCCGGGGTCTTCGAGGATCGCGTCGATCAGTCCGCGGGAGCCGCCTACGTAGGTCCATGGCAGGTCGATTTCGCTGGCCACGCACCAGGCCAGGTCGTCGGGCCACCAGATGTTCGGGCATTGTCCCCAGGCGCCATCGAGGCCGGCGAGGGTGCCGACGGCCTCGACCGGACCTGAGTAGAGGAAGTAGTCCCGGTGCGGCAGGTGAACCCGGGGCCCCTCGCGCACCGAGCCCGGCACCGGATCTGGTCGCGGCTCCTCAATGACCTGGGGCGATTGTCCCAGCTCAGTGAGAACAGCGACGGTGCCGGGGATCTCCCAGCCGAAGCCATCCCATACGCAGAACCAGCACTGCGCGGGCGTGGCTGTCCAGTCTCGCGCGATCGTGGCCAGGATCTGGGCGTCCGGCAGGTAGAGGCTGCCCGCATCCGGGCCCTGGCCGCTGTATGGGGGAGGCCCGCCGAGGATTGTTCCACTAGGCGGTAGCGCGATCGAGTGGAACTGCGCGTCCTGCCGCAACGGCATGGCCGTCCATGCGGCGACGTCGGCCCACCGGACCAGGCGGTCACCGGTGTCCGGCGTCTCGACAGGGTGCAGTACCCGCGCGTATGCCTCGAATTGCGCTGGCACGACGATCGTGATGGGGTACTCGCCCGCCCAAGGCGCGAGCCGCGGCGCGATCCAGTCGGCCCGGTGCACGTCGCTGCTCCAGCGTGGCGCGTCACTGCCCACGTGAGCATTATCCCGGGCGGGCACGCACTGGCGCCAATGAATATCGCCCGCTCACGGCGGCTGACCAGAATGTCTGGCGATTACCGGTCCGCGAAGACTCCGTCGCTGAGGTCGTAGTCGTAGCGGTAGATCTCGCGGCCGTTCTGGTAGGCGACTTCGGCGCGGTTCATCACGTCCAGCGGGTCGCCGGACCAGATCACCACGTCGGCGTCCTTGCCCGCCTCCAGCGAGCCGAGGCGGTCGGCGCAGCCGATGATGCGGGCCGGGTGGATCGTCACCGCGCGCAGCGCGACCGAACGGTCCAGCCCTTCCTTGACCGCCAGCGTGGCCTGGTGGATGAGGAAGTGGATGGGTACGACCGGGTGGTCGGTGGTCAGCGAGATCTCCACTCCGGCCGCGGCCAGGCGGCCGGGGTTGGCGATCGAGCGGTTGCGCAGTTCGACCTTGGCCCGCGAGGTGAACAGCGGGCCGATGATCACCGGGATGCCGGCGGCGGCGATCTGGTCGGCGAGCAGGTGCGCCTCGGTGCCGTGGTCGATCACCAGGTTGTAGCCGAACTCCCGCGCGATGCGCATCGCGGTGGCGATGTCGTCGGCCCGGTGGCAGTGCTGCCGCCAGGGGATCTCCTTGTGCAGGACGCGCAGGAGGGCCTCGGACTTGAGGTCGCGTTCGGCCGGCTTGTCGGGCGTCGCGCTGGTGAGCTTCTGCTCGTAGTTGAGCGCCTCGACGAACGCGGACCTGATGACGGCGGCGGTGCCCAGCCTGGTCGACGGGGTCTGGTTGCGCTCGCCGTAGACGCGCTTGGGGTTCTCGCCGAGCGCGGACTTCAGCCCGGCCGGCTCGCGGAGCAGCATCTGGTCGACCGTCCGGCCCCAGCACTTGAGCGCGACGGTCTGGCCGCCGATCGGGTTGCCAGAACCCGGGTTGACGTTGACGTTGAGCACGCCGCCGCTGATCGCGTCGCGGAAACCGAGGTCGGCCGGGTTGATCGCGTCCAGTGCCCGGACGTGGGCGGTGACCGGGTCGGTCATCTCGTTGGTGTCGTTGCCCGCCCAGCCTTCGGCTTCCTCGTGCACGCCGACGTGAGCGTGCGCGTCGATGAAGCCGGGCAGCACCCACTTGCCCGCCGCGTCGACCGTCGCGTAGCCATCCGGCACCGCCAGGCCCGAACCTACTGCCTCGATCTTCCCGTCCCGCAGAAGAACCGTGCCGCCGGAAATCGGCTCGCCTTCGATAGGTACGACATAGCCGCCAGTTATCGCGATGCCCGTCTCGGTCACGCCGCAAGCTCCCTTGCTCTCGTAGTAGACCCTTGGTAGCGCAAGGTGATCTTATCGGAGGCGTTTAGCGGAAGAAACCGAACAGGATAGGGATAATTACCTCCGGAGGGGCATTGTGGTCGTACCCGTCAATCATCTGCGGGCGCCCGCCTGGGATGGCGGCCGCCTGCTCGGTTACCGGCCGAAGGCGGGCCGAACTCATCCGTGGCTGATCGCCGCCAGCTCGTCCGCGGACAACGTGATGCCCGCCGCCGCGATGTTCTCCGTGGCGTGCTGCGCGGAACCGGTGCCGGGGATCGGCAGCATCTTCGGCGAACTGGCCAGCAGCCAGGCGAGGATCACCTGGTGCGTGGTCGCGTTGTGATTCTCCGCGGCCGCGGCGATGGCGGGGTTCTCGTGTCCAGGCCTGATCGGTTCCCAGGGCAGGAAGACGAGCTCCTCCTGCTCGCACAGGTCGACCAGCGACTGCGAGCGGCGGTCACTGACGTTGTACCTGTTCTGCACGGACACGACCGGCGTGATCCGCTGCGCGATGCGCAGCTGGTCCTCGGTCACGTTGGAGACCCCGATGTGCCGGATCTTGCCTTCGGCCTTGAGCTCGGCGATGGCGCCGATGGATTCCTCAAACGGGACGGCCGGGTCGGGAACGTGGAACTGGTACAGCGGGATCTGGTCCAGCTTGAGCCGCCGCAGCGACCCCTCGCAGGCCTCGCGCAGGTGCGACGGCCGCCCGTCCGGTTCCCAGCGACTGGGGCCAGGCCGGGTGAAGCCTCCCTTGGTCGCGATGACCAGGTCGTCCGGGTACGGGTGCAGCGCCTCGGCGATCAGCATCTCGCTCACTTCCGGCCCGTACGAGTCGGCGGTGTCGATGAAGTTCACACCCAGCTCGATGACCGTGCGCAGCGTGGCGATCGCGGCCTCATGCTGGGGCGGGTCGCCCCAGATACCGGTCCCGGTAACCTGCATCGCGCCGAACCCCAGCCGGTTGACGGTGAGGTCACCGCCAAGGTCGATGGTGCCGGCGGCGTCCGCTCGTGTGCTCATCCCGGTATCCCTTCGTCGCGTGTTCGTGGGCCGGTGCGGCGAATCCGCACCGGCCCACGAGCCATACGCTAGCCGACCGGGTGGTGATTCGCGACGGAGCGCGCCATGCCGCCGAATCCGGTCTGAATGTAGGCATCCGGCGTGAAGCCAGGAACCTTCGGACGAGGCTTGACCGGCGTGCCCGGCTTAAGCGGGATGAGCGGAGTGGCGTGCTTGACCACCAGGTTCTTCGTCGTGTGGAAACCGGGGATGCCCAGCGTGTAGCACTGGGCCCGGAACGAGTACGTCCCTGGGTTAAGACCCCAGCCCGCGATGAACTCGAACGTCCACTCCTTGCCCACCGGGCCGCGCTCGTCCACGCCAAGCGCCGCAGACGTGATCCGCACCCGAGCGAGCGGGTTCAGGCATTTACCGGTGATACCTGTGGCTTGGCCGTTGTGGATCTCATCTGGGCTGATGGTCAGCTTGACCGGCTTTACCGCCGCGAAGGCGGGCGTCGCGACAAGCATGGTGCCGCCCACCGAAGCAGCCGCAAGCGCGGCAGCGAGAGTGCGTTTCATTCAGGCCCCCCGATGTAATGGAAACACTCCGCACACACCAGTACCCGGACGGTGACTACTCACACTCCGATCTTGGACCGGGCATAGGCGGCCCGTACGGCGGCGGACAGGGTGGCGATGTCGTAGGCGCCGTAGTGGCGGATGCCGTTGACGAAGAACGTCGGCGTACCGGACACGCTGGACAAATCGGCGGAATCGATGTCCTCGTCGATCCGGGCGGCGCCCGCGTGCGACTTCAGGTCCGCGGCGAAACGGTCCATATCGAGGCCGAGCGACGCCGCGTATCCGGGCAGGTCGCGCGCCGCCAGCGCGTCCTGGTGGTCGAACAGCAGGTCGTGCATCTCCCAGAACTTGCCCTGGACCGCCGCCGCCTCGGCCGCCTCGGCCGCCTTCTGCGCGTTCGGGTGCACGTCGCGCAGCGGCAGGTGCCGCCACACGTACCGGACCTCGGAGCCGAAGTCGCGCAGCAGCATGCGCACCTCAGGTTCCGCCTGCCCGCAGAACGGGCACTCGAAGTCCGCGTACTCGACGACCGTGACCGGCGCGTTCTCCGGCCCCCTGATGTGGTCGCGGGCGGGATCCACCGGCACCATCAGGTCGGTCACCGCGGAGCTGGTGCCGAACAGCAGCCGGATCTTCGTCCGGTGCGGCAGTGACTTGATCACGCGGAACACCACCCAGGTCAAGCCCGACGCGCCCACCGTGACGGTCAAGATGCCGAGCTTGGCCTGCGCCAGAGCGGTACCGGACAGTGCCAGCGAGGCGATCAGCAGCGAGACGGTGAAGCCGATCCCGGCCACCGTGCCGGTGCCGAGCACGGCCCCCCAGCCCACCGGCGGCGTTATCCGGCCGCGCGAGTACCGGGTCGCCAGCCAGGCCACGCCGGTCGTGCCGAGCGGCTTGCCCACCAGGTAACCCACGATGATGCCCAGCGTCAGCGGTGACCTATAGGCGGCGGCCAGGAAGCTGGCGTTCAGCACGATCCCGGCGTTGGCCAGCGCGAACAGCGGCACGATCAGATAGCTGGACCAGGGGTGGAAGAGCTGGGCCAGCCGGTCGTTCGGCGAGATCGAGGTGCGGACGACCTCACGCGCCGAAGCGGCCAGTTGCGCGGTCGGCTGCTCGCGGAACGACCGGAACGCCTCGGACGCTTCCTCGAGCGCGGACCGCGATGCCGGATACGCGTAGGTCAGCAGCCCGAGCACCAGCCCGGAGACGACCGGGTCCACCCCGGACTTGAAGAAGCACACCCACGCGGCCACGCCGAGGAACAGGTACGGCGGCCCCGACTGCACGCCACGCGCCCTGACCAGCAGCACGACGGCGAGGAACCCCAGACCGGCCAGCAGATAGGAGACACGCACCGACTTGCTGTAGAAGATCGCGATGACCAAGATCCCGCCCAGGTCATCGACAACGGAGAAGGTGAGCAGGTAGGTGCGGATCCGGTCGGGCAGGCCGCGCCCGGTCAGCGCCAGCGCGCCGAGTGCGAACGCCGTGTCCGTGCACATCGCCATGCCCCAGTCGTGCTGGGTCGCCCGGCCGGCGTTGAAAGCGACGAAAATGCAGGCGGGCACGGCCATCCCGGCCAGTCCCACCAGGAACGGCAGGGTCAGCCGGGATCTGACCCGCAGCTCGCCCATGTCGAACTCGCGGCGGGCCTCGAGGCCGACCACGAAGAAGAAGAACGCCATCAGCCCGGAGTTGACGAACGCGTGCAGGTCCATCGTCACGCCGTGGCCGCCTTCGGCGGCGATCAGCCGGGTGCCCCAGACCGCGTCATAACCCGGCAGGCTGATGTTCGCCCAGATGAGCGCCGCCACGGTCGCGGCGGCCAGCACCGCGGCGCTGCCCGTCTCTGTGCGCAGGAACTGCCGCAGCGGTGTCTCGCCGCGCCTGGCCCACGTGGTCAGCCCGGAGGCTGTGTTTTCTAGATTGGGCACGGGGGAATTGTGGCAGGCCGGCCGCCTTACGTCTGCAGGCGGGCGCGATTGTGCGCGGTCTGAACGGCGGCGATCAGCGCCTCGGCGTCGTAGGCGCCGTAGTGCCTGACACCGTTGATGAAGAACGTCGGCGTGCCCGACACGCCCGACATGTCCGCCGAATCGACGTCCTCGGCGACCCGCCCCGCGCCCTTGCGGTCAGCGAGACTGGCCCTGAACCTGTTCATGTCCAGCCCGGTTTCCTCGGCATACCCGAGCAACGCGGGAAAGGACAGCGCCATCGGAGCCTGGGCTGTGGAAGACGGGGCGTTCTGGTGGTCGAGCAGGAGGTCGTGCATCTCCCAGAACGCTCCCTGCTCGGCCGCCGCCTCGGCGGCCAGGGCCGCCAGGTAAGCCCGCGGATGCACGTCCTCGAGCGGAAGGTGCCGCCACACGTACCGCACGCCAGCCAGGGCCGGCGCCCGCAGTGCCGCCTCCGCCTGCCCGCAGTACCCGCACTCGAAGTCGCCGTACTCCACGAGCGTGACCGGCGCGTCCCGCGGCCCGCGCCAGTGGTCGCGCAGCAGATCCACCGGCACCGCGAGGTCGGTGAGCACCTCGGCCTCGCCGTACAGGGCGCGGAGCCGGCGTCGTGGCGGCAACATGTTGACCACGTGGAAGACCACCCAGGTCAGCAGCGACGCACCCACCGCGGCGGTCAGGATGCCGAGCTTGGCGTCGGCGAGATCCTCGCCGGTGAGCGCCTTGTCCGCGATCAGCAGCGCGATCGTGAACCCCACACCGGACGCGGCGCCGACCCCGGTGACCCCGCCCCAGCCGGCCGGGGGTTTCATCCTGCCGATTTTGCTGACCAGCCAGGTCCCGATGACCGTGCCGGCCGGCTTGCCCACCATGTACCCGACCATGATGCCGATCGTGACCACAGAGCCGAACGCCTGGCGCAGGAACGCGAAGCTCAGCGAGATGCCGGTGTTGGCCAGGGCGAACAGCGGCACGATGAAGAAGCTGGTCCAGGGGTGGATCATCTCCATCAGCCGGTCGTTGGGGGAGACCGCGGACCGCACGATCGTGCCGGCCGTCCGGGCCAGCCGCGGCGTCGGCTGCTGCCGGAACTCACGGAACGCGCTCGACGCCCGCAGCATCGAGGACCGGGAGGTCGGGTAGGCGTAGGACAGCATGCCGAACACGAGGCCGACCAGGATCGGGTCCACGCCGGAGGCGAAGAAACAGACCCACGAGCAGAGCCCGGTCACCAGGTAGGCGACCCCGTTGCGCACGCCGAGCCGGCGCAGCAGGTACATGGCGGCCAGGAACACCACGCCCGCGACCAGCCAGCCGAAGTCGATGCTCTCGCTGTAGAAAACGGCGATGACGGCGATGACCAGCAGGTCGTCGACCACGGAGATGGTGAGCAGCAGCGTACGCACCCGATCGGGCAGTTCCCTGCTGGCCAGCGCCAGCGCGCCGAGCGCGAACGCGGTGTCGGTGGAGATCGTCACGCCCCAGGCGTCCGGCGCGTGCTCACCGCCGATGGCCAGGTAGATGATCACCGGCAGGCTCATCCCGCCCAGGCCCGCGAACAGCGGCAGGATGAGCCTGGACCGCTCCCGCAGTTCGCCCATGTCGAACTCGCGCCGCGCCTCCAGGCCGATGATCAGGAAGAAGAACGTCATCAGCCCGGAGTTCACGAACTCGCGCAGGTCAAGCTCGATCGAATACTGGCCCGCGTGCATGGCCAGGTGCGCGTGCCAGAACGCGTGGTAGGACGATTCGCTGACGTTCGCCCAGATCAGCGCCGCCACCGCGGCCGCGACCAGCAGGACCGCGCTGCCCATCTCGGTGTGCAGGAATTCCCGCAGCGGCGTATGCGATCGCCCTGACCAGCCGGTGGCGCTTGTCTCAAAACCCTCTGTCACGGAGCCTAACTGTACGGTTACAGTCGGCCGGCATCCACGATGCGGCGGAGGAAACGCCTGGTCCGCTCGTCCTTAGGGTCGGTGAACAGCTCGGCGGGCGGCGCGGACTCGACGATGTGCCCGTCCTCGAGGAAGCACACCCGGCTGGCGATCTCCTTCGCGAACCCCATCTCGTGGGTGGCGATGACCATCGTCATCCCGCCCTCGGCCAGTTCACGGATCACGTCGAGCACCTCGGCGATCAGCTCCGGGTCAAGCGCGCTGGTCACCTCGTCGAGCAGCAGCAGCCGCGGCTTCATGGCCAGCGCCCGCACGATCGCCACCCGCTGCTGCTGGCCGCCGGACAACCGGTCCGGATAGTCGTGTGCTTTGTCGGCCAGGCCGAACCTTTCCAGCAGGGCCCGGGCTGTTTCGCGAGCCTGCGCCTGCGGCATCTTCAGTCCCTTGACCGGGCCGAGGGTGACGTTGCGTTCCACGGTCATGTGCGGGAACAGGTTGTAGGACTGGAAAACGATCCCGATGTGCCTGCGCACCAGGTTCTCGTCCACGTCCGGCCCGGTGATCAGCGCGCCGTCCAGGTAGATCGCGCCCTGGTCGATCCGCTCCAGCAGGTTTACGCAGCGCAGCAGCGTCGATTTGCCCGAACCCGAGGCTCCGATAAGGCAGACAACCTCATTGTTCATAACTGACTGTGTGATACCGGAAAGTACCACGTTGTCACCGAACGCCTTGGAGACGTTGTCAATGCGCAGTGCTGAAGTACCACCGTCAGTTATGAGGCTCACTGCATTCCTCCGGCGAGGCGCCGTGTGCGGTCCCGCGCGATCAGCCGGTCGGTGAAGCGGGCCAGCGGGATGGTGAGGATCAGGAACAAGATCGCGGCCACCACGTAGCTCGAGTAGTTGAAGGTGGTGTCCGCGTAGATCTCGGCGGCCCGGTTGACCTCGATCGCGCCGAGCACGGCGACAAGCGCGGTGTCCTTCTGCAGGCTGATGAAGTCGTTGAGCAGCGGGGGGATGATCGTCCTGATCGCCTGGGGGAGGATCACGTGCCGCATCGAGTTCCACTCGGACAGGCCGAGCGAGCGGGCCGCCATCACCTGGCTGCGGTGCACCGAGTTGATGCCAGCCCGGTACACCTCGGACACGTACGCCGAGTAGGACAGCACGAGCGCGAGGACGCCGTACACGGCCGCCGACTGCGTGGAGATCACCTTCAGGTTCAGCGCGGGCAGGCCGAATCCGATCGCGAAGATCATCAGCAGCGTCGGCACGCCACGGCCGACATCCACGTAGACGGTGGCGACGATTCTCAACGGCAGCATGACAGGGCCGGTGGACAGGCGGACGATCGCCACGACCAGAGCCAGGATCAAGATCAGGACCTCGGCGGCGAGGAACATCTTGATGTTCAGCCAGACGGCCTCGCCGACCGAGTAGTAACCCTTCTTCGGGTCGCCGACGAACGACTGCCACATGTCGGCCGGGTTGAAGAACGTGTGCCGGACCGCGTGGCTGCCGGGCGCGAACCAGAACACGGCGAGCAGGCCGACGAGGACGACGAGCGTGCTGATCGTCGACGCCGTGACGCTGCGCCGCTTGCCCGCCGAGCGCCGGAATCCGGCCGCGATCCCGGGGGAGCCGGCCTGGTCAGGGCTCAATGGTGGGGACACTGGTGTAAATCTGCAGGTACTTGTCCTGGAGCTGCTTCAGCGTGCCGTTCGCCCGCAACGTGGCCAGCGCCTTGTTCACGCAGGTGACCAGCTGGTTGCCCTTGGCGAACAGCAGGCCGTAGTGCTCGCCGGTGGACGGGAACTGGGCGACCATCACCGAGCCGGGGATCTCCGAGGAGGAGATGTACTGCGCGGTCGGCGTGTCGGTGACGAACGCGGCGATCTGCTTGTCCGACAGGGCCTGCTTGACATCGTTCAGCGTGTCGTAGACCTTCGGCGTCTGCGTGGGCTGGATCTGGCTGTTGATGAACGTCAGGCTGGTCGTGCCGACCTGGTCGCCGTACACGTAGTTCTTCAGCTCGGCCGCCGTGTGCGCGGTGGTGATCGGGCTGCCCTTCATCGCCACCAGTGACTGCTGCACGTCGTAGTAGCTATCCGAGAACGTGACCGCCTGGGCGCGCTGGGCGCTATAGGAGATCTCGTTGATGTCGAAGTCGAACTTCTTCGGGCCCGGGGCGTAGGAGCTGTCGAACGGCTCGTACGCCCACTTGACCTGGCTCTGCGAGAAACCGAGCTGGGAGGCGACGGCGTAGGCGACCGCGCTCTCGTAACCCTTCCCGTTGCTCGGCTGATTGTTCTCGAACCAGGGGGTGTAGGCGGGCTGGTCGGTGGCGACGGTCAGCACGCCCTTCTGGTACAGCTCCCCCTGGACGCCGGCGTTCGAGCAGGCTGTGCTGGCCGAACCGGGCGCCTTGCCGCTGGCGGTGGAGCCGGCTCCGGTGCTGCCGCTTGAGCTCGTCGTGCTGCCGCACGCGCTCAGGCTGGTCAAAGCCGCGGCGGCGGCCAGGGTCACGGCGGCAGCCGTCACGGTAACGTGTCGCATCCGGATCGTCGCTTCCTGCGCAAACCCCGCTTTAAGCAGGGGTTTAGTCGGTTCTGGCAGGAAGTTAGCTTACTGCTTGCCGGACCTGGCCCGCGGCGGGCGGGTTGCGGGAAACCAGGGCCGGCCAACAGGATGTGGACTATGTCGGGTGAAGTGTCTGGAACAGGTGACCTGCCGCGGCCGGTGCGGGCCTCGCACGCGGATCGGGACCGGGTGGCGGAGATCTTGCGCGTCGCGGCCGGCGACGGGCGGCTCACCGCCGAGGAACTCGACGAGCGCCTTGAGATCGCGCTGACCGCTCGCACGAACGGCGAGCTGACCGCGCTGACCGCGGATCTGCCGCCCAGCGGGCTCCAGCAGCAGGCCAAGGACCTGGTCAAGATCGATCAGAAGTTCGGCGACGTCACCCGCAACGGACGCTGGGTGGTGCCTAAGCGGATGGAGGTCACCCTGGTCGCGGGCAACGTCAAGCTCGACTTCAGCGAGGCGGTCATCACCCACGACGCGCTGCGGATCGACGTCGACCTGAAGATCGGCGGTGACCTCACGATCGTGACCAGGCCGGGCATCGTGGTCGACTCGGACGACCTCGCGGTCAAGCTGGGCAACGTCAAGATCCGGCACAGCGTCACGGACGCACCCGCCGTGCTGCGGGTGGAGCTGTCCGGGCGGATCAGCGGCGGGAACGTCGTCGTGCGCCCGCCGTACCGGACGTTCTGGCAATGGCTGACCGGCCGGCAACGGCGCTAATCCGCGTGACTAGGCTTGGCCTGTGCAAAGGGCCGATACCGACGTCATCCACACCGAGGACCTGACCAAGGTCTATCCGGGTGCCGATTTCACCGCGGTGGACAAACTGAACCTGGACGTGCGGACAGGCGAGATCTTCGGCCTGCTCGGACCGAACGGCGCCGGCAAGACCACCACGGCCGGCATGCTCACCACCAGGGTCGTGCCCACCTCGGGCAAGGCGTTCATCGGCGGCGTGGACGTCGCCGCCCATCCGGCGCTCGCCAAGCAGATCACCGGGATCGTCTCCCAGCAGAACACCCTCGACCGGCAGCTCACCGTCTGGGAGAACCTGTACTTTCACGGCCGGCTGTTCGGCATGAAGGCGCGCGAATCCCGCCGGATCGCCGACGAGCTGCTTGAGCAGTTCCAGCTGACCAAGTGGGCCAAGGCTTCGGTGTACGCGCTGTCCGGCGGCATGGCGCAGCGGCTCATGGTAGCCAGGGCCATCTTCCACCGGCCGTCCGTGCTCTTCCTCGACGAGCCGACGGCGGGGCTGGACCCGCAGTCCCGGCTGGCGCTGTGGGAACTGCTCGGTGAGCTGCACGACGAGGGCCAGACGATCCTGCTCACCACGCACTACATGGAAGAGGCCGACCGGCTGTGCGAGCGGGTGGCGATCATGGACCACGGCCGGATCCTCGCCCTGGACACGCCGGCCGCGCTCAAGCAGAGCATCGGCGCCGACACCGTGGTCACCGTGCGCACCAACGGAGACCCCGGTAAGCTCGCGGAACTGCTCGCTGCGGACATCTCCGAGGTCACCAGGACCCGGGTCGCCCCGGGCGGCGCTGGCGGCGTCGGCGGCGCGGGCGGCGTGGCGGTCGAACTGCATGTGCAGGGCGGTGACCGGCTGGTGCCGCGGATCGTGCTGGCCGCCGAGCGCGGCGGGTTCGACCTGGTCGACGTGTCGGTGGCCGAGCCGAGCCTGGAAACCGTGTTCATCAACTTGACCGGGAAGGAGTTGCGGGACTGATGACCGCTCCGGCCATTGTGCGATCTCCGATCGGCGGCGGGCCCGCCCGGTCGGTGGCCCGTGCCTCATGGACCGCGCTGGGCGCGCTGCTGCTGCGTGACCTGGTGGTGCTGCGCAAGCACCTGCGCGAGTTCGTGCTGCGCACGCTGATCCAGCCGTTCCTGCTGTGTTTCGTGTTTCTTTATGTGTTCCCGAAGATCGGGCAGGGGATCGGCGGCGGTCACGGTAACGGCGCCGAGTCGGACTTCGCGACGATCCTCGTGCCCGGTGTCGTCGGCATCTCGGTCATGTTCCAGGGCGTGCAGTCGATCGCGCTGGCGATGGCCCAGGAGTTCGGCTTCACCAGGGAGATCGAGGACAGGGTGCAGGCGCCGTGCCCGATCTGGCTGGTCGCCGTCGCCAAGGTGCTCTCCGGCTCGGCGCAGGGAGTGCTGTCGGCGATCATCGTGCTGCCGATCGCCTCGGTCGTGCACGCCCCAGGCGTGCATGCCCGGCTCGACCTGCACTGGTGGGTGATCTTGACGTTCGTGCCGCTGGCCTGCATCGCCATGGCCGGCCTCGGCCTGGTCCTCGGCACGTCGTTCGAGCCGCGCAACATCGGGCTGATGTTCGGCTTCATCATCTTGCCGATCACGTTCCTCGGCGGGACGTATTACTCGTGGACCAAGCTCGCGCCGGTCACGATCGGCGGATTCCACTGGCTGCAGACGCTGGTGCTGGTCAACCCGCTGATCTACGTCAACGAGGGCATGCGCGCCGCCTTCACCGCCGCACCGCACATGCACCTGTACGTCATCTACCCGGTCGTGATCGGCTTCGGCGCCCTGTTCCTGGCCATCGGCCTGCGCAACTTCCGCCGCCGCGTCCTAGCCTGACCGTTGCGGTTGTCGGGCCCGGTGGGCGGCGCGGCGCGGATAAAGCGCGCGTAAGGGGCGCCGTTGCCGAGACCGCGAGTATCGTGCGCGTGGCGTTCCGGGAATCCGGAACGCCACGCGCACGATGAACCGGGCACCTCGCGTCGGCGCGGCGGGTGGCTTATTGGAGGTGCTTCTTGATCAGCTGTCGCCAGATCTCGTACCTGGGCACGTCGGTTTCCTCGGCGGGCAGCTCGGCCAGGGCATCGTCGGTTGCCGCGGCGGCGTCCGCGACGGACATGTCGCAGATCACCTTGACGCCGAGTTCGGTGCCGGTCGTGACCAGGCCGGGCAGCAACCGCGCCTTGGCGGCGAACGCGGCGCCCTGGGCGAGGTCCAGCCGGTATGGTCCGGCGAGCTTCACCAGGTCCGTCAAGTCGCCGTCGTCGGCGCCGGTCGCGTAGACGCTGGCCAGTCCGATTCCGCTCCACAGGTCGCCGCGGCGGGATTCCGGGAACGACCCGATGGTCTTGGCGACTCCCTGCACGTCCGCTCCGTGGACGAACCAGAGCGCACGCCCCACGCCCTGGTCGGCGGCGCGGGTGGCATACCAGTGCGGTTCCCATCCCGGGATGCGGTCCTGGCGCTGTTCCCACACGTACTTCTGGGTCTTGAAGTAGGCCTGGTGGAAGCCGTAGCCGTCGAGTGCCAGCCAGCGGAGCAGCGGGTCGTGCGGCTCTATCCCGCGCCAGCGCATCTTGGGCAGGCGTGCCATCGCCCAGCCCACCCCGACGTACGCCATGTAGACGTGGTTGGCGCCGCGACTGGCCAGCAGGTCGCGCATCCAGTGCCGGCCGGACATGCGGACGCCGTCGCGCACGGTGAGCGCCATCGCGCAGCCCTCGTAGGCAAACCCGCGGAACGTCGGCTCCACAGTCTCAAGCGAAGACTCGATGTCGGCCAGCGTCAGGCCGGACATTCCGTACTCGAAGCCGTCGAGGAATATGCTTCCTACATTTTCAAAATTAGACTGACGCGCCTTATCGGGGGCGGTAAAACCACGCCGTTCGAAGGTGGTCTCAGATTTATCAGGCAGGAATATACGACAGCGCAGCCGGCCCGCCCAGTTTGTCTCCATGGCATCATCGTGACAGCGCAGCTGAGCACCGTCCAGAAACGACGGCACATTCAGCAATACATGAGATAAATGCGCGTCGCGTACGTCGGGCTTGCCACCTACAAGAAACTGGCCGACACAGGGTTCGGTCCGCCAGTCGGTACCGAAGGCGCGCGCAGCGACGTCAATGTCCACGGCATCGAGGGCGCATGGCGCGAGTCCCATGGCCGCGCAGACGATATAGATGTTCTGCATCAGCACGCCGACGTGGATGAGCACCAGCCGGTATGCCAGGCCCTCGTATCGCCAGGACAGGCGCCGCACCCGGGCGGTCATGCTGATCAGCACCTGGGCCGGGCCGTCAAGGGCGGCGGTGATGCGCGCGGTGTTCAGCAGTTCTTCGGCCGCCGCGAGATCCGCGCTTACCGGTTCGAGCCGGTGGCCGAGCGGGTCATAGTGATACACGCCCTCGGCCAGGCCCAGGCACTTGCCGATCGTGAGGTAAAGCTCAAGCTCGTAGCAGGCGCCCGCGCTGGGATACGGGCGGTTGCTGTACGGCGTGCCCATCGCGGGCACATCGGGAGCGTTCTGCCCGTCGGGCGTGGTGGTGATCAGCGAGCGCACCCTGGCCGTCCGGTACAGGAGGTCGCCGAGTTGTTCCGCCGTGATCGGGCTTCCCGTGTAACGCCGGGCCGAGCGCCGTGCCTCCATGGCGACCACGACGGGCGGATCGCTCCGGCACAGGTCTTCCCAGCGCGGCATGTGCAGCGCCACGTGCTGGCTGGCCTGCGGTTTGGTAACCGGCTCGACCGGGCGGGTCGTCCCCGCCGGGTACGTGACGCCGAAGTCATGATCATGTCGTCCGAGCGTGCTGCGGGTGTGAAACATCATCTCGACTTGTGACCAGCCGACGATGGCGGTGTCCTGGTCCTCGGCGAAGACCGGTGTGCCCCCGGTGCGCTGGGAACCCACCACGATGCCGGCGGCGGCCAGGTATTCGAGGAAGCTCGCGGCGGCGGGCTCCGCCAGCGACAAGGTGGCGGTGTACGAGGCCGGCGTGACCGGACTGGACAACGGCCCGAGCAGCCGCATCGCCACGGCCTGGTGCAGCACCACGCGGTGCAGCGCCAGCGGCGACTCGATGGCGTATTCGTGCCCGTCGGCGCGCAGGCGGGCGTAGACGGACAGCCGGAACGGCGTTCCCGCGGGGAGCGGAGCGGGGTAGAACCTCGATCGCGTGGTGAGCGGTACCACGGACAGCAGCGGCTGGCCGAATTCGGTGGCGAGCGACCGGACGATCATCGGCTGCAGGCGGTCGAGTACGCCGTACAGCTCGGTGAGCTGTGCTCGCCCCTCCTCCGGGTCCCGGTAGGTTCCCCCGGCCGGGCTGGTCGCGTTCTCCAGCGAGATGGGCCCCAGGCTCATCCGGTACAGCGTGTCGCGTACCAGGCGCGAGGATTGCGGGATCGTGATGTCGCCCCAGCGGCAGCGCAGCCGGACCGGGTCCTGGAACGGATCTCCCTCTAGGCTCACGTCGTCACGGAAAGACCACAGCTCGCGTCTACCCGCCACGGTTGAGCTACTGTTCTCTGCTGTCATCAGCTGTCACTACCGTGCCCTACATCGGGGATCGGGACTATAACACCGGTATCAGGGCGTGGCGAACTGGGTCAGCCCGTTGCCGGACTGTCCGCGAGCGAAAGCGCCAGAACGACTTGCACCGCGACCAGAGCGGGTTCTGGCCTGACAGCTAGTCTGCACCCGGAAGCGCCGTCACGGTAGTGAAGATTTCACTTCTTCGGCATTAATGGCCCATAAACCTTTGTTATGGGATCGACAGGGTACTGACTCATGGTCTCGGTATGAATCTTTCATAGCCCTGGTCATGATGCGGTCACTGGAACTAGGGCTTCCCCGTGGCGCATGCTCAAGGCAACAGCAGCGAGTGACCCACACTAGCAAAAAGGGATGCGATGGTATTGGATTCCGCGCAGATAAGCATCCAGCTACTAGGCCCTCTCTCCGCGTCCTTGGGGGACCACACGGTCACACCAAACGCGGCGAAGCAGCGCCAGGTTCTGGCGCTCCTCGCGGTGAATGCCGGGCGGGTCGTTACCGTTTCCACGCTCATCGAGGAGTTGTGGGGGGACCGGCCGCCGCGCAGTTCGGCTACCACGCTTCAGACCTACATCTTCCATCTGCGCCGCAGCCTGGCGGTGGACACGTCGCGTGAACGCGTCGCCAGTGAGTTCCTCCGCACGCGGCACTCCGGGTACCAGCTTGAATGCCGTACCGATGTCGAGGAGTTCCGCCGCCTGGCTCGAGCGGGGCGCGAGGCGGCGGAGGGCGGTGACCCGCAGACCGTCTCCGAGTTGCTGGGGAGCGCGCTCGACCTGTGGCGCGGGCCCGCGCTGGCCGATGTCAGGCAAGGGCGCGTTCTCGAAGCCGAGGCCGCCTCGCTTGAGGAGACGCGGCTCGGCGTGCTCGAGCGCCGTATCCAGGCTGACCTCGCACTGCGCCGGCACGCCGACATACTCGGGGAACTGACGATGCTGGCGGCCCAGCACCCGATGAACGAGAACTTCTGGGGGCTGCTGATGATCGCCCTCTACCGCTCTGGTCACGTAGCCCGGGCGCTGGACGCCTATCAGCGGCTCCGCTCGGTGCTCGGCGACGAACTCGGCATTGACCCGAGCCCGTGGATGCGGCGGCTGCACCAGGCCATCTTGTCCGGTGATCCGGCTGAGGACATGGATACCTTCCTCGCCCAGGACCGGGGCGTGTAACGAGCACCAGCCCGCCATGGCCGTGGAGACGGTGCAGCCCGGCGGACTGGCGCGCGCTACCGCTAACCGCCGATCTGCGCGACCATGAGGTCGGCGATCTCCGGTGTAACCGGGTTCTCGTCGTCGGTGGCGGGCAGTGGATAGGCCTCGAACTGGCCACGGGACAGGCCGGGAACGGTGACGCTGTCCGGGGCCTCGGCCAGCACCGTCACCGCGGTGGGCCCTGTCGTCCAGTCGGTCAGCGAGTCGTTCCGGCAGGCGAGCAAGAACGCGAGCCAGGACCGGTACGTCAGCAGCAGTTCGCCGAAGGTGTCGGCCGACGCATCCAGTCCCTGGCCGGTAGCCAGGAGATCGATCTGGGTACGCAGCACTTCCTCCATGCCCCGTACGCAGGTATCGGGGTCGTCATCGATCCGCGGCGGCGGTAGCTGGCGCGCGCCCAGGTTGCCCGCCAGCGTCGCGAAGTTGTCCTCGATGGTCGCGGCGCTTGGCCAGGACGGCCTGAGCAGGACCGCGATCGCCTCCCGCGAGGAGGCCAGCGACGTCGCGATGTGCATGGCGAGGGCAGCGGCGCTGCAGTAGCCGATGACGTAGGCAGGACCGTCGGCCGGCTGGGAACGCTCGAACGAGCCGACGGCTTCGGCGGCTAGGTCGGCTATCGATATGTAGGGCCGGTCCTGGGATAGCGCCTCGAGCGGATCAACCTGGTACACCGGCCGGCCTTCGGCACGTTCGGTGACCAGGTTGCTGAGCCGGGGCGCAGAGGAGAACGCCTGGAAATCGGCAACCAAGACAGGTTTGGCGGTGCCGGCGACGAGCCGCCGGAGAATAAGGTTGCCGTCATCTGTAAGGGGAGTAGTCACGCCTCGATAGCCTGACATCCGCGGCGCGGTCTGGCCCCTTCGATATTGCCGTCCCGGCGGCACCGGCGTGCCCCGTGTCCGGCGCGACCGCGAACTCGCTACGCCAAGGCATTGATCGAGGCGACACGGCCGGTCTACTCTTCCATTGCGGTGTTATGCTACGTCTCGCCGGCACTGCTGGGGCTGCCGGCATACGGCGGCCTTGCCTAACGCCTGCTTCGCTGAAGCGGTACTTCGGAGCTAAGGAGCGAGCTCATGCCTCATATCAGTCTGGGTAATGACGCGCCCGGAATCGTGTCTTTGTTTGCCTACCGGCCGCAGACAGCCAAGCCGCTGTGTGATCTCGCCGAAGTGCTGCTGCGCGGCCCTAACTCGCTGAGCCGAGGGGAGCGGGAGCTCATCGCCGCGTACGTTTCCAAGCTCAACGACTGCGACTTCTGCGCGGACTCGCACGCCGCGTTCGCCGCCGCTCAGCTGCCGGAGGGAATGGCGCTGGTCGACCAGGTCCGCGTTGACCCGGATGGTGCTCCGGTATCGCCGAAGCTGCATGCCTTGCTCCGGATCGCGGGCGCCGTGCAGCGGGGCGGGAAGAACGTTGACGAGGAGGCCGTCGCGGCGGCTCGCGAGGCCGGCGCTACCGACCAGGAGATTCACGACACGGTCCTTATCGCGGCCGCGTTCTGCATGTATAACCGATATGTGGATGGACTCGCGACGACGATTCCCGACGACCCTGACGGCTATACGGCGATGGCCGAACTGATCGTCAGCATGGGTTACGGGGCGGCATCTGGCCAGCCCGCCGGGCAGAACGCTTAGCGGTATTCAGTGACAGACACAGTTCAGCGGCGCCGTTATGTGATCGTCGGCGCCGGCCCCGCCGGGCTCCAGCTCAGTTACTACCTCCAGCGGGCCGGGGCCGACTATGTCACGTTGGAGCGGGAATCGGCTCCTGGCCAGTTCTTCGCGCGCTTTCCGCGGCATCGCCGGCTGATTTCCCTGAACAAGGTGCACACGGTCAGTACGGACCCGGAGATCAGGCTCCGCTGGGACTGGAACTCGCTGCTCAACGACTCGCCTGAGCTGATGTTCCCCAAGTTCAGCAGCGAGTACCTGCCCGCGGCCGATGACCTCGTGCATTACCTCGGTGAGTTCCAGCGCCGGCACGGACTGGCGGTGCGTTACAACACCGCGGTGGAGCGGATCGAGCGAGCCGGAGGCGGTGGCTTCCTCGTATACACCTGCGATGGCGTGCTGCACGGGCAGTGTGTCGTCGTGGCGGCCGGCTGGGGGCAGCCGTATGTGCCGCCGATCCGCGGCATCGAACATGCCGTCGGCTACGAGGAGATGAAGACAGACCCGGCCGAGTACACCGACCAGCGGGTGCTGATCATCGGCAAGGGCAACTCGGCCTTCGAGGCCGCGACGCCGATGCTCGGTTATGCGTCGATGATTCACCTGGCCAGCCGCAGGCCGCTGCGCCTGGCCTGGAACACCAAGCATCCGGGTCACGTGCGCGGCCAGTTCGGCGTGCTCCTGGACAGCTACCAGTTCAAGACGCTGCACTCCGTGCTGGACTGCACGATCGACGAGATCCGTCCCGTCGACGGCCGCTTCCAGGTGCGCATCACCTACACCCATGCCGACGGGGAACAGGCGCTGCTTGACTACGAGTCGGTGATCAGGTGCACGGGTTTCCGCATGGACACCTCGATCTTCGACCCGGCCATCTGCCCGGAGATGATCAATGACTACCGGATGCCCGCGGTAGGCCCGGACTGGCAGTCCACGTCGGCCGACGGTCTCTACTTCGCCGGCACGATTGCCCAGGCGCGCGACTCCGGCCACGCGTCGTCGCCATTCATCGACGGGTTCCGGTACAACCTGCGTACGTTCACCGCCATACTGCGCGAACGCTACGAGGGCGTCCCGCTGCCGCGCGCCACCGGGCCGGGCGACCCGGACCGGCTGACCTCGCTCGTGCTGGACCGGCTGAACTGGAGCTCGGCGCTGTGGACCCAGTTCGAGTACCTCTGCGACGTGCTCGTGGTCGACGACAAGACCGGGCAGGTCACCCACTACCAGGACCTGCCAGAGGACTACGCGGTATCGCGGTTCCGTGACGAGCCGCACTACTACACGGCGGCGCTGCGCTGGGGCCGTGACGAATACGGGGACGTGTTCGCGATCGGCAGGCATCCGGAACCGGACCGGGCGGCGGAGAGCGCGTTCATCCACCCGGTCGTGCGGCAGTACCGCGGCACCGAGATCGTCGCGGAGCGGCATCTGCTCGAAGACCTGCTCGCCGAGTGGCGGCGCCAGGACCGGCACGTCGACCCGTTGCGGAGCTTCTTCGAGACCACCCTCAGCACCAGACCATGACCTCGTCGAGGGTCTTACGGGTGATGTCGGGCACACGGGCGTCGTCCGCCGGGTAGCCAACCGGGATCACCAGGTACGGGCGCTCCTCGGCCGGCCGTTCGCAGACCTCGTTGAGAAAACGCATCGGGCTGGGGGTGTGGGTGAGCGTCACCAGGCCCGCCTGGTGCAGCGTGGCGAGCAGCAGTCCTACCGCGATGCCCACCGACTCCTTGACGTAGTACGGCTTGGGGCTGTTCGGCCCCTGGTGCACCTCGAACACGACGATCACCGCGGGGGCGATCTCGAGGAACGGCTTGCGCCAGTCGGTGCCGATGGCGGCGAGGGCGCTCAGCCATTCCTCCGGCGCCCGCCGGGTGTAGAACTCTCGCTCCTCGGCTTCGGCCGCCGTCCGCAGCCGCTGCTTGCGGTCCGGGCTGGTCACCACCACGAACCGCCACGGCTGGATGTTCGCGCCGCTTGGCGCGCTCGCCGCCGCGCGGATGGCGGTCTCGATCACGCCGTCGGGGATCGGGGCCGACGAGAATTCCCGCACCGACCGGCGTTCCCACATCCGGTCGGCGAACGCGTTCGCGGCGCGGATCGCGTCCCGTGGCGGCACCTGGGTGTGATTGAGCGGAACCATCGGAGCTTGTGCTGTCTGGGTCAACCGCGGGCCTCCCGCTACTGAAGGGTCTATCTTCAGCATCGTCCGGCCGGGCAGGCATGTCTTATCCAGCCGTGCTGGCCTCTTGGATTCCAGGCACGCTGCTGGCGACGAGGTGGTCCACCACGTCGGTGAGCAGACCGCGCCTCGCGGCGGCCGCGCGCTGCCGTGGCGCTCCCGTCCCTTCCGCGGTCAAGCCCCGCAGCCAGGCTGTGACGTCGTCCAGCTCGCCCGTTTCCGCGAGTACGGGCCGGGCATCGGTGAGCAGCCGCCCGGCCAGCTCGGCGGCCGGCACCGGCCGCCCGGTCCGCACGTCGTTCCCGCAGCCGTCCAGACCGTCCCGAGCCGCCCGCCAGTAGGCGAGCCGGAGCAGTTCGGCGGGGATGACCGGCCCGGCGTCGCCGCGCTCCACCGCGGTCGCCGCGCTCACCGCCAGGGCGCGGACCAGGACCGCGAACATCGTGGACTCAGCGGCGGTCACCGGCATGTCGGCAACCCTGACCTCAAGCGTGGGAAAGCGCGCTGACGGCCGGATATCCCAGAAGATCGTGCCCTCGTCGACCAGCGCGCCGGACGCCAGCAGGATCGCGATCAGCTCGTCGTACTGCGCGGCCGAGGCGAAGTACGGAGGCGGGCCGGCCACCGGCCAGCGGCTCCAGATCATGGTCCGCCAGCTGGCGTAGCCGGTGTCTCGCTCGGCCCAGTACGGCGAGTTCGCGGTGAGCGCGATGAGCGTCGGCAGGTACTGGCGCAGGTGGTTGCTGACCAGCACCGCCTGTTCCCGGTCCCGCATCTGCACGTGTACATGCAGGGCGCAGATGGCCTGCTCGTCGTGCAGGCCGCGGAAGTTCGCGTTGCCGCGGTCCTGCCGGATGCCTTCGGTGATCGGGGGCGGCACGAACGCACCGAGCACCGGCGTGCCGGTGGCGGTGATCCGCAGCCCTTCCGCCGCTGCCGCCGCCGCTAGTTTTTCCCGTGCCACCGTGAGCTGGGCGAGCAGCTCACCGGAGTTATGACAGGGAAGGCTCTTGGTCTCTACCTGGAACTTGGTCAGCTCGCCCGATACCCGCTCGCCGAGCTCTGGCCTGACGCGGTCTAGGACGGCCGCGGCCTGTGGCACCACGGCCCTGGTCACCGGGTCGACGACCAGGAACTCTTCCTCGACACCGAACGTGGGAAAATGATCAGCTGCCCGCACGGCTTTACGATAGCGGCGTTATGACTTTAGGCGCTACGGTCCGCTTCAGGCCGAGGTAATCCGGCCGATCAGCGCCGCGAGCAACGCCGTCCGCTGCGGCATCATCGTGACATCCGCGTACTCGCTGCGGGCGTGCGAGCCGCCCCCGACCACGCCGAGCCCGTCCAGAGTGGGCACGCCGAGACCGCCGGTGAAGTTGGCGTCGGAGGCGCCGGCCGCGTGCGCTCCCTCCGGAGCGGGCATGCCGAGGTCCTTGGCCGCCGCCTGCGCCAGCTCGAACAGCGGCAACGTGACCTCCGTCTGCAGCGGGTACCTGCTGATGCCGCCGCCGAGCGTCAGCGTCGCGCCCGGCACCCGCGGCGTCAGCGCGCGGATGGCACGGTCGACCCGGTGCAGTTCGTCGCCGCTCCATGCCCGGACGTCGATGGTCAGGCTAGCCAGTTCTGGCACGGTGTTCGACGTCGTGCCGCTCGCGACGACCGTCGGAGTAACGCTTGTCTGCTCCGCCGCGGAAGCAAAGGGCTGGACCGCGAGTACCTGGTGGGCCATCTCGATCGTGGCGTTGATGCCCAGGTGCGGTTCCACCCCCGCGTGCGCGGCGCGGCCGCGGACCTCCAGCCGGTAGGCGGATCCGCCCTTGCGGGCCACCTTCAGCGCTCCGTCCGGTGTGCTCGGCTCGCAGACCAAGACCGCGCCTGACCGCCGGGCTTGCTCTTCGATGAGCGATCGCGAGGTGAGTGACCCTGTCTCTTCATCGCAAGTGAGCAGAACGCCAATCCCTGACGTGTCCGCGATCATTCCCAGCGCGGCCAGCATCTGGACGATGCCGCCCTTCATGTCGCACACACCCGGGCCGGTCGCTATGCCGTCGGTCACGGTAAACGGCCACTGCTCGATTGTTCCCAGGGACCACACGGTGTCGAAATGGCACAGCAGCAGGACCCGCTGGTCTTCCGCCGCCCAGAGCAGGTGCGGCAGCCCTTCCCTGATCTCCCAGCGCGGCGGGCGGCCGAGCACCTCCGAGCCCCAGCCGGCGAGCAGTTCGGCGCAGGCGGTCAGGTGCGGTATCGAGCCGGGTGGTGACTCACACGCGACCAGTTCAGCCAGGCGGTTCAGCATCGCGGCGGCGTTGTCGTCCGCCGCCTGCCGCAAGGCACTGGATTGGCCACGAGCCTGGGGCCTCGATGTCACGGTCGGCCTTCCTGTTCGTCATGCCACCGGTCTCACCCCAGCATCGGATGCCGCCCGCCCGGTCGTCTTCTTCCGGGGTGCGGGCATCTCCACGCAATGTCAGAGGTGCTGCCGCGCGGCCGTGGCTGCGAGGCTGCCGTGGCCGGATGCTGGCACCACCGATCGGAATGAGGATCACCATGGCGAATCCTTTCGAAGACCCGGACGCTTCCTACCGGGTGCTCGTCAACCACGAGGGTCAGCACAGCCTGTGGCCCGCGAACCAGCCAACCCCGGACGGCTGGACCGTCGCGCATGACACGGACACCCGTGCCAACTGCCTGGAGTACATCGAGACGAACTGGACCGACATGCGCCCCAAGAGCCTGATCGACGCCGAGAAGGGCTGACCCGGTCCGGTCCAGCCGGTCGCCTGGGAGCGAGAAAGCGCAGCGCAATCGGGGAGATGCACCCGCTCAGACCCGGTGCCACCCTCGGGAAGGCGGATAGCGATGGCCAGCCGGAGAAAGACGAGGTAAGCATGCCGAGGCTCAACCCTGGACACGCTCTGAAGGCCCTCCTTCCCCCGACCCGAAACCAGCGCGTCTACCTGCTGGCGACGTTCATCAACGTGTACGGGACCGGGCTGGTCATGACCGCCATGACGCTGTACGCGATCAGGGTGGTGCACCTGACCGCGGAGAGCTCTGGCCTGGCCATGACGATCGCCGGCTTCGTGGGCTTGCTGTCCGCCATGCCGATAGGCCGCCTGGCCGACCGGCGCGGTCCCCGGGACGTATACCGGGTGACCCTGTTCATCCTGGGCCTGGCGGCAGCGAGCTACGTATTCTTCGCGCACAGCTTCGTCAGCTTCCTGATCGTCACGACCGTGGACGGGATATCGCTGTTTTCCTCCTCCACGGCCAACGTCGCGCTGCTGCGGCGGGTCGGCGGCGGCGGCGCGACCACGTTCCGGTCGCAGATGACCGCGGCGCTCAACCTGGGCATGACGCTCGGCGTAGGCACCGCCGGCGCCGCGATCGAGATCAATACCGTGACCGCGTACCGTGTGCTGTTCCTGGGTAACGCGGCGACCTGCCTGATCGGCGTCGCGGTGCTGACCTGGCTGCCCAAGTACGACCCGCTGCCGGGTGCGCGCGAGGAGTCGCCGTTCACCGCGCTGAGGGACAAGCCGTTCGTCGCCTATACGGCGGTGTCCGGTGCGATGTACATGCAGTACCTCGTACTCGGCCTGCTACTGCCAGTGTGGGTCGTCTACCACACCCACGCGCCGAGGTGGAGCGTCGCGGCGTTCATGATCATCAACACGATCATGGTCGTGCTGTTCCAGGTGCGGGTCGGCAAGAGGGTGCAGACCATCAGGCAGGGCGGGACCGCGTTCCGCCGGGCCGGGGTGATCTTCTTGATCAGCTGCTCGGCGATAGGCCTGGCGGGCGGACTTCCTGCCTGGGGTGCGGTGCTGCTGCTGGCCGCCGCCGTGATCGTGCACAGCTACGGCGAACTGTGGCAGTCCTCCGGCATGTTCGCGATGGACTTCGGGATGGCACCCCCGCATGCGCAGGGCCAGTACCAGGGCCTGGTCGGCATGGGCAACTTCGCCGGGCAGGCACTGTCCCCGTTCATCCTGGTCGGGCTCGTGCTGGCCGGCGGCCGGCTCGGCCTGGTCTTGCTCGGTGCGTGGTTCGCCCTGCTCGGCCTGGCCGCCCCCGCCGTGGCCCGGTGGGGCGAGCGGACCCGGCCGCCCGCGCCCATACCCGACGCCGAGCAGGTGGTCACGGGCGAGCCCGCCGCCGAGCATATGGCCGTGGCCGAGGCCGCTGCCGAGCAAGTGATCGTAGCGGACTGACGGCGCCGCTTCCAGCGTCTGTCACCCGGCTGCGCGGACATCAGGCAAAGGAGTGGCGGCAATGACGGACACCCCGGTCGGGCACGACGAGGAATCGATGCGGTACCCGCTGTCTTTCACGCAGGAATGGTTCCTCTACCAGGGCGCCAGGCCGGACCGTGTCCGCACGGGTCAAGCCGATGGCGGCGGGGCGTTCGGCAGCCGGTTCATTCAGATCCGGTCGGTCCGCATCACGGGTCCGGTGGATCTGGCGGTGCTGCAGGGCGCGCTCGATGACGTGGTCGCGCGCCATGAGACGCTCCGCACCGTGGTGGTCAGGGACGCCGATCCGCCCTACCAGCAGGTTTTCCCTCCGTGCCGGGTACCGCTGGAGGTCAGTGACCTGCCGCGGGTGGCCGGCAAGTCTCGTGACACCGAAGTCCAGGAGCTCAGATACCGGACCGACCTGATCAGCGTGCGGGAAGTGCCGCTGATGCGGGCCCGGCTGTGCAGGTTCGACGACCGGGACAGCGTCCTGTTCGTGACGGTGCACCACTCGGTATCCGATGCCTGGTCGCTTGAGGTGGTCATGCGTGACCTCGGCGCGTTTTATGCCGCCAGGGCCACCGGCACCCCCGCCGGACTCCCGCCAGTCCGGCAATACCGCGAGTACGCCGAATGGCAGCGCGCCAATGCCACCAGCGCCGACGAGGACGGCGCACTGGCATTCTGGCGGGACACGCTCCGCGGCGCCCGTGAATTCACCATTCCGAACGACCACGGCCACCCGGACAGCTACTCCAGGCCATTCTCGCTGCACACCCACCGCATCGAGTCCGACGTCATGGCCAAGGCCTCCGCCCTGGCCACGGCCTCACGCACCACGCTGTTCTCGGTCCTGCTCTCGGGCTTCTACGTCCTGGGCCACCAGGTCACCGGCGCGACCGACATGACGATCCGTGCGCTTACCGCCGGCCGCGAAGTGGAGCAATTCCACGACACGATGGGACTGTTCCTCAACTGCGTGCCCTTCCGCACCGACATCGCTGACTGCACGAGCTTCCGCGACATCGTGGTGCGCACCAAGGAAACCCTCATCGACGCGATCGCGCACGAGATCCCGGTCAACGTGATCGAGCAGACATTCCCTGACTTCATAAAGTCACGCGATGACCTGAGCACGTCGCTGTTCCTGCTTTCCCACTCCGTGTCGCAGATCGGTGACGACCTCATCTACCCGATCGCCGAGGGGGCCCGCGAGATAGTGGTGCGCTGGCAAGACGAGGACGGGCTGCGCGACATCCCGAGCGGCATGGTGTGGGGGCTGGATGTGCCGGCCTCCGGCATCCTTGCCGGGGGCGTTCTGTTCAACCTCGACGAATTCGACGAGAGCACCATCGCCAGCTGGTCGCAGGACCTGCGGCGGATCCTGGCCA
>DASXDG010000204.1:0-9875 GCA_036490795.1 Streptosporangiaceae bacterium | reverse complement strand
TCCGGCCCGGCGTCCAGGTCTCGTTCCCGGTCGCGTGGGATTCGCTGGACGACGTGTCGCCGTCCGACTTCACCATGCGGACGGCGCCCGGCCTGCTCGGTGACAAGGATCCGTGGGCCGCCGCACTGCCGGAGCCGCAGCAGTTGCCCGCGTCGCTGCTCAAGGAAGGGCACGCCATACCGATTGCCCGGGTGCAGGCGATGCACGAGGGCAAGCGCCGCAAACGGGCCGGCTCCGCATAACGTCCCCCCTCGATCTTGTCCGGTTGGGGGTCTGGGGCGCCCTAGGCCCCCAACCGGACATGATGGTGCGCGTCAGAGTCCGGCAAACCGGAACGCCACGCGCACGATCATGGTCCGCGTTCCGGTGCCTGGCGGGTGCGGCGTCCGGACTCATACTGCTCGCGATTCCGGGACCGGCTCAAGCACCACCGTTTGTTATGACAGAGGCCAAGGCATGCCACAGGACGTTGTCCTTATAGGGCACCATGTCCTCGGCGTAGTACCACCAGAAGCAGCCGCCGATGTAGCCGGGTACGCCGATGCGCAGGCGGTAGCAGCGGTTGAGCGTGGCCAGCTTGTAGGCGACCTTGTCACCCTGGCCGGTGCCGACTTCACCGAAACCCAGCCTGGCGCGCGGGAACAACTGGCGCAGGTGGCGGAAGACGGCCGTCCACCGCGCGGCGGTCGGCTGGACGTTGCCGCAGTCTTCGGCATAGTAGGAGACCAGGACGTAGTCCAGGCCCTCTCGCATCGCCGGCGCGATGTTCCGCGCCGCCCAGGCGAACATGTCGCTACCGCAGCCAGGCTCATAGGTGAGGGTCAGCGCGGTCTGGCCGCCGGCCTGACGCACCACGCCGTAGGCGCCCCTGATGGCGGCCACCACGGTTTTGGCCGGGCCGAGCCAGTTGCCGTTGACCTCGTTGCCGATTTCCCACAGTGCGACCTTGTGCTTGAACGCGTTGAGGTAAGTGCGGAAGCGAGCGACATAACTAGCAGTGGTGTACCCCGCGAACTCCGAGGAGTCGACCGGCTGGCCCATGACGGAGGCCACCCGGCCGATCTCCTCGACGGCTCGCGCGTAGCCGGCCGCAGTCACGCCCGGATCGAACGTGATGCGGACGAGCGGCCGGCGCGGCAGGTGGGCGAGGCTGGCCACGATCTGGCTCAGGTTCGTGACCTCGTCCACCGTTACGCCGTAGATCCGCCCTGGCGAGGCGGGGGTGGCGCTCGCCGGCGCGCACGCGGCCGGAGCCATCGCGACGACGGCGAGCGCCAGTGCGTTCAGGCCACTGCGGATTCGCATGCCGTGGCCGTGAACTCGGCGTTCCTGCGGGTCTTGGCCCAGCCGTTGCGGCGGCGGACGATGCGGAAGAACGCGCGCCAGGTGGCCAGGTACGAGATATACACCATCATGCTGAATGCCACGCCGAGGCCGACCGCACGCACGGCACCGATCGGGCGCTCGCACTTGCGCCAGTAGACGAGGCCCCACACCGCCAGCTGGGTGAGCGCCGCCACGATGTACAGGCCGACCAGCGTCCAGCCGCCTTCCGCGCCGAACATGGCGGCCAGGGCCGGATGGTTGATGTAGGTGACGCCGAGCGTCACCCACGGGAGCGGGTAGAGCAGCGTCGCGGCCAGCTGAACCCACGGCTGCACCAGGCAGTAGCTCAGCTCGAGCACGCCGCTGTGGCTCAGGTGCTTGCTCCGCCACAGTTCCGGCAGGTAGCGGATGCACTGCATCATGCCCTGGCTCCACCGGGTGCGCTGCACCACCAGCCGGCCAGGATCGGGCAGCGCCTCCTGGTCGACGTACGTGTCCGGCGTGTACTCGGTGCGCGCGCCGGTCAGCAGCACGTGCAGGCCGATCTCGAAGTCTTCCTGCAGCGACCCGCGCCACGGGCGCTGTTCCGTGCCGCCGATGTCGTCGAGCACGGTCAGCCGCATGAACTGCCCGTTGCCGCCCATGGCCACCGTGTGCACCACCCGGCGCGACATCTGCACCGCCGAGCAGACCGTGCGGAACTCGATGTCCTGCAGCCTGATCAGCACCCTGCCCAGCAGGTTCCGCGACCGTCCCCGGTTCGGGACGGGCTTGGGGTCATGGCGGTTGATCATGCGGACTTCGATCTGGACGGCACCGGTCTCCGGGTTGCCGAACAGGTGATCCGCGGCGACGACGTCCAGCGATCCCGGCGCCAGCCTGCCGTCGGCGTCGACGACGGCGACGATCGTGTTCTTCCGGTTGGCGTTCGTCTCCTTCAGCCAGTCCGACATGATGCGGTACGCGGCGTTCAGCGCCTCGCTCTTGCCGGTCCTCGCGTCCGGGCGCCGGCGCTGTACCAGGTGGAGGTTCGGGTCCGTGAGCGCGTACTGCTGGACGATCGAGCCGGTCGCGTCCTCCGAGTCGTCGTCGATGACCCACACGTGCGCCTGCGGGAAGTGCTTGGTGAGGTACCCGATCGTGCCGCCGATGACGGCTTCCTCATCGCGGCATGGGATGAGGAAGTGCCAGCCGAAGTTCCGCGAGTCACCCTTGACCCCCGGTTTGTGCCGGACGAACATGGCGATCAGCGTGACCAGGTAGGTGATGAAGACGCCGTTGAGCACGAGGGCGATCGCAATCGCCAGGCCCAGCCAGCTGTACGGCAGCAACGCCGCGGGGATATGCGGCAGCAGCGGGGGCGGGTTGACGGGGAAACGCAGCCAGCCGGGCAGGGCAGGTCCGGCCGCTGGGTGGGCGGCTTGCCTGGTCCTGATGATCGCCGCGAGCGTGTCGTGGCCGGGCTGTGCCCGCGGCGCCGTCACCAGCGGAGGGCCCACGCTTGATGATGGCTGGCCGTGGGCCGCCGCGCGGCCCGGCGGCGAGGTGAAGACGCGAGTGATCTGGGTCTGGGTCGGGCCCGGTGCCGGTGCCGGAGACGGTGACGGTGACGGGGCGGGCGCGGTGGGCGCCGTTTGCAGGACGGGTTTCGGGTAGGGCCAAGTCGGCGGGCACGACCGATGCGGCGGCGGGACCGACGGTGGCGCCCAGGACGGGGCTCTGTGCCACGGCTGGGTGAACGTGCTCGCGGCGGACGTCTTACCCGCCAGTTGGGGAGCGGATGTCGGTGGCGGGGCGCTGCCGGCGGGGGGCGGCTGCGTGCTCGCGGTGGGGCAGGGGCGCGTCGGGCCTGGCGCGCCGGAGCCGGAGCCCGGTGCCGGCGACGTGGCGGTGGCGGTAGCGGTGGCGGTTGGCGTGGCGGTGGCGGTTGGCGTCGCGGTAGCGGTTGGCGTCGCGGTAGCGGTGGCGGTTGGCGTGGCGGTGGCGGAGGCGGTTGGCGTGGCGGTGGCGGACGGCGTCGCGGTGGCGGACGGCGCGGCGGTCGTTGGCGATCCTGTTGGTGATCGGGTCGCGGGGCCTGTGGGCGGCGGCATTCCCGTTGACGACGTGATCGCCGATGCCGTGCTCGTCGGCGCTTGGCCCGTGGGTACTGGACTGGTGGGTACTGGACTGGTGGGTACTGGGCTCGTGGGTGCCTGGGTCCCGGAAGGCTCGGGACGGATTGCGGTGCTAAGCACGGCTGCGCAGGCGAAGTACTTGGCGGATCACGAGCGCGATGCAAAGAAATGCCGCGACGATCGCCAGGATCTTTCCGATTGTTCCGATATTGACCGCTGCGAACAGCGCGCTTGCCGCCCCCATGGCGACTACCGATCCCCTGCCGTACATTTCCTTAATGTCTCCTTAGTCCGAGGTGCACTTCATGATCACGAAGGGTTTTAGGTGCTATAGCACCTAAAACCCTTCGTGATCATGCTCATTAAGTTCGAGCACCGGCCCGGTGGCGCGTTGGCACGGGGGAGCGTGCCGCGGCACCACCGGGCGCGGGCTGGAGGGGAGGAGGATGGTTTGCTAGCCGTTATCCGCCATCAGCGTCTGCGGGCTGACGAAGGTGTAGCCGTCCGCCTCGATGCCCTGGACGATCTGCTCGAGGACGGACAGCGGGTCATAGTCGGAATGGATGAAGAAGCTGGCCACGCCCTGCGTGACAGCGGTGTTCTGCTCGGCTTCGTCGATGATGGCCTGGGCTGTGCGCGGCGGGTTGTTGTTCAGCTCCGTCGGCTCGTAGTCGCCCAGGTTCTCCGGGATGACCGTGTCGCCGTACAGGTCGTGCACCTCGTACGGGAAGAACTGGCCGAATACGTGGCTGTAGTTGATCGTCGTGCCGGTCAGCTCGCCGCCGAAGAACAGCTCCTGCTCGTACTTGACCTTGTACACCTGGGCGATCGCCGCGTAGTCGGCCGCCGAGGCCGCGTAGTGCGGGGTCTCCCAGATGGTCGGCTGCGGCAGCCCGGCCAGGCTGAACAGGGTACGGCCGGTCTCCACCCGGCTCAGCGCCCACGCTTGCGAGTCACCGGGCACCGGGCCGGACTCAATCACGTAGTCGGTGTTCGGGCACGGCGCCTGGTACGTATACGGAGCGGTCAGCGTCGTCGCGCATTCGGCGCGGTAGAACTCGAAGTCGTCCGCGGTGACGCCGTCAAACGGGTTGTCGAGGTTCGAGTACTGGTGCGTGTAGCCATGCTCGACGATCGTGCCGCCGTCGGCCACCGCGGTCTTGAGCGCGCTGACCATGGTCGGCTCCTGGACCAGGCTCTCCGAGACGGGAACGCCGTTGTTGTAGTAACCGGTCGGGTCCAGGTACTGCGGGATGACGGCCATGCTGAACGGAATGCCCTGGCTCTTCAGGTAGGCGGCGAACTCGTCCAGGTTGGTCGGACTGGACTCGGGGCTGATGTCCTCGATCCGGACCATGGCCAGGTGGCTGGGCGTCGCGGTCGGGTCGAGTGCGTCGAACAGCAGGTCAGAGAACGCCACATAACGGTCGGTCTGTGACATGTAGGAGAACGGGATCTCTCCCAGGTACATGAGGTTGCCCGAGTCGATCGACCACGGGAACGAGGTGCCCGTTGTCTGCGCGATCGAGGCGCAGTTGGTCGCGCCGCCCGAGGCATCCGTGCAGTTCGCGGACGCGAGCGTGGTGACGGAGCCCGGCGTGGTGAGGTGCGGCGCGAGCACGCCCGCGGTGTTCTGCAGGCTGCGGGTGAAGGACTGCCCCTTGTAGCTGACCGAGCTGATGTTGTCGGTCGTGTCGAAGTACGATGTCGCCGGGTCCCAGCCGTAGGCTGCCTGGAACGCGGTGTCGGCGGTGCTGCCCGCGGCGCCGGAGAGCTGCCAGATGTTGTCGCCGGCCCAGATGACCGGCTTGGTCGTGGTCAGCACATCGTTCAGGAATGTGGTCGGGATCGGCTCGTTGTACGTGGAGCCCAGGTAGATCGTCGCCGTGTAGTTGTTGACCTGGCCCTGCTGGTAGTCAACGACGGGTTCGGCGGTGACGGTACCGAAGTGCGTCGCCAGGTTCCCCGCGCCGATCGCGTACAGCTCGCCGAGCCAGCCGTAGGTATTCGTCGAGTCGTACAGCACGAGCGTGGTGGCCGACCCACTGGCTCCCCACGTCTTGGCCTGCGACGGGACGGTCAGCGCGGCGGTCCTGATCTGAGATTTGTTCGTTAAAGTGCCGCCATCGGGCTGGCGGATGAGGCCGGTCGGAGGCTGGTAGCCGGACGGCTCGCCAGGCTTGTCGGTCGGCGGCTTCGGCGGGCTGCGCAGCTCGGTGAACGTGCTGTTCCTGCCGTCCGTCTGCTTAACCGCGAGGCCAACCGGGCCGCCGCTCGCGTGCGCCGCCGGCTGGGCCACAGCCGCGGTCAGCACCGCGGCTCCGGCCAGTCCGGCCGCGGCGAACGCGGTCCGGCGGCGGCTGGATCTCTTGCCGCCAATAGGGACATTCCGTGTCATGTATTGCACCTTTCAGAAGGTTTTGCCGGACGGCCACCATTATGCGACCGCCATTGAGCATCGGAACGCAATTACACGACGCGCTCGGGGACAGCTAGGTTTACCACCGCCGTTACCAGTCTTGCCTCACATAACGAGAAACGATCTTGTCCTGCACGTTACCCTTGCCGTGCATTCGCGGTCTTATGCGAAGCACCACGGTCAGTTATGACTAATTAATCTCTAAAGGGCGGGAGCGGAATACTATGTCCGGAATTAAGGGAATAGCGGTGATCTTCGGCACGCGGCCGGAAGCGATCAAGCTGGCACCGGTTATCAGGGAGCTGGAGGGGCGAGGGCACGCGCCGGCCATCATCAACACCGGGCAGCACAGGGAACTGCTCGATCCGCTACTGCGGCGGATGTCCATCACGGCGACGGTCAACCTCGATGCCATGCGGGACAATCAGCCGCTTTCCGGACTAACCGCACGCCTGTCCGACAGCCTGGGCCAGGCTTTAAGGAAGCTCGGGCCCGACGCGGTCATCATCCAGGGCGACACGACCACGGCACTGTGCGGCGCACTCGCCGCCTTCTACGAACGGATCCCGGTGGCGCACGTGGAGGCGGGCCTGCGCAGCGGGGTGCTGGAGGACCCGTTCCCCGAGGAACTCAACCGGCGGCTGGTCAGCCAGCTCACCCGGTGGCACTTCGCGCCGACGGCGCGAGCCAGGGACGCCCTGCGCGCGGAGGGGATCGACAGTTCGAGTATTGAGGTGACAGGCAACACGGTAATCGATAACCTGTTCTGGGTAGTGGATCAGGGATTCGGGCGGTCCGCCTTCACCGGCGAACCTGGGACCAGCGGGAAGCGGCGGATCCTCGTGACGCTGCACCGGCGGGAGAACCAGGGCTACCGGATGGGCGGGGTAGCGGAGGTTCTGCGGCGGCTCGCCGGGCGGGGTGACGTGGAGATCGTGCTGCCGCTGCACCGGAGCCCCACGGTGCGCGACGTGCTCATCCCCGCGCTCGGCGGCCAGCCGGGGATCACGCTGGTCGAGGCGCTCGACTACCCGGACTTCACCGCCACGCTGGCGGCGTGCGACCTCGTCATCACCGACTCGGGCGGGGTGCAGGAGGAGGCACCCAGTCTCGGCAAGCCCGTGCTAGTCGCACGGGACACCACCGAACGGCCGGAAGCCATCGAGGCCGGCGCGGCGCGGCTGGTCGGCACCGATGTCGCGGCGCTCTTCGGCGCGGCGACGGCGCTGCTTGATGACGCGGACCTGTACGCGTCGATGGCGTCGGTGGTCAATCCGTTCGGCGACGGGAAGGCCGCCCATCGCATCGTGACGCGCCTGTTCACCGATCTCGGCGCGTAGCCGGGGCCGGTGAGTGCGGCGCTGGGCCGCGGTGCGACTCAGCTCGCGGTCCAGCGCTCGCTGACCTCCTGCCAGACGGGCGCCGGGCCGGGGAGCTCCGCGCGCTCGCTTGCCCGCAGGCCATCCAGGAGCAGCGCCAGGTAACGGCGCCGGAGATCCCTGGTGCGTTGCGGCGACTTGAACCTGATCGCCGCGACCATCTCGAAGATCACCCCGAGGTCGTTCACCTCGGCGTCCGTCCTGAGCACGTCCCTGATGATCTCGAAGAACTCGGCGCTCAGCGCGCTTGACCGGTTCGCCAGCTCGTACATGTCCGGCGTGGGCAGGAACCGGCCGGCCAGCGCCAGCGTCATCGAGCTCGTGTCGGCGTCCACGAGGTTGCGCATGAACCGCTCGAAGGCCAGCCAGTGGTCCTCCCCGCCGCGCACCGCCTCGAGCGCGGCCTCGACCTCAACCAGGAAACGGGTCAGGCCGTCGGCGCACAGCTTGCGGAGCAAGTCCTCCTTGCCGGGGTAACGCGTGTACAGCGCGCTGATCCCGACCCCGGCGTGCTTGGCCACCGCGGTGATCGGCGCACCGGGATCGGTCACGAAGACCGCCCTGGCCGAGTCGAGGATGCGCTGGTCGTTGCGGGCGGCCTCGGCCAGCCGCCCGCTGAGCGGGCCGGCCGGCCGGCGACGGTGCCCGCTCGCGCCGCTTGCGTCTGTCATGAAATCCATCGTAGCAAAGTCTGGAATGAAGCATTCCGTTCTGCTAGAGTCTGGAACAGAAGGTTTCATTCCGATCATCGGAGGGCTTCATGACATTCGCGACGGAAAGAGCGGTCGCGGCTCCGGCCGTGCGGCAGTCCCAGCGCTGGCGCTGGCTGGCGTTCGGCACCGTGATCACCGCGGCGGTGATGGACCTGCTCGACTCCACGATCGCGCAGGTCGCCGCCCCGACCATCCGCCGCTCGCTCGGTGGCTCCTACGCGGTCATCGAATGGGTCACCGCCTCCTACACGCTGGCGATGGCGGTCGGGCTGCTGACCGGCGGCCGGCTGGGCGACCTGTACGGGCGGCGGCGGGTGCTGCTGGCCGGCCTGGCCGGCTTCGTCGTCGCGTCGGCGGCGTGCGCGGCGGCGGGCAGCGCGGCCGAGCTGATCGCCGCGCGCGCCGCGCAGGGCCTGCTCGGCTCGATCATGCTCCCGCAGGTCTTCGGGCTGATCAGGGACCTGTTCGAAGAGCACGAGATGGGCAAGGCCTTCGGCGTCTACGGGCCGGTGATGGGCCTGTCCGCGATGATCGGGCCGATCGCGGCGGGCGGGCTGATCAGCCTGGACGTGTTCGGGGCAGGCTGGCGGATGATCTTCCTCGTGAACGTGCCCGTCGGCCTGGCCGCGCTGGCGGTCGGGGCGCGGATCCTGCCCGCCGGCGCTCCGGCAGGTTCTTCGGCCGCTCCGGTTGGCGGGGGCCGGCGGCTGGACCTGTTCGGCGCGCTGCTGGCCGGGGTGGCGATGTTCCTGCTCGTCTACCCGCTGGCGCAGGGGCACGACCTGGGCTGGCCGGGCTGGCTGTTCGGCATGCTCGCCGCGTCCGTGCTCGCACTCGGAGGGTTCGGCTGGTACCAGGGCCGCAAGCGCTCTCCGCTGATCGAGCTGTCGGTGTTCGCGCACCGCTCCTACACGATGGGCATCGTGTTCTCGATCGTGTTCGTCGCCTCGCTCGGCGGCATCGTGATGATCTTCAACGTC
This sequence comes from Streptosporangiaceae bacterium, assembly GCA_036490795.1. Taxonomy (GTDB): domain Bacteria; phylum Actinomycetota; class Actinomycetes; order Streptosporangiales; family Streptosporangiaceae; genus JAFARZ01. The sequence goes on along the minus strand of DASXDG010000204.1, from coordinate 941 downwards.
TTCCTGCAGAACGGCCTGGGCTACACCCCCTGGCACTCGGCGGTCACCACCGCGCCGTGGGCCGCGGGCGCGTTCATCGGGTCCGCGGCGGGCGGGATCACGATGGCCAGGCTCGGCCGCCGGGTGCTGCACGCCGGGCTGATCGTCGAGGCGGCCGGCCTGGCCGGGATCTACCTGGTGATACACCAGAGCGTCGGCACGCTTGACCTGCTCGCTCCCATGATCATCGGCGGGATCGGCATGGGCATGGTCTTCGTGCCGCTGTTCGACATCGTGATGGCCGGGGTGCGGCCCCAGGAAATGGGCTCCGCGTCCGGCATCCTGCAGACGGTCAACGCGCTCGGCGTCTCGCTCGGGGTGGCGGGCATCGGGGCGATCTTCTTCGCCATCCACGGTTCCGTGCCCGCCGCGCGCTGGACCGCGCTGGCCACCATCGGGCTGCTCGCGGTGGCGTTCGCCGTCGGGTTCGGCCTCCCGCGCAAGGCACGCGGATGAGCAGAGCACGCACATAACATGCAGGTCCGACCACTAAGGAGCGATATGTTCACCGAACTCGGCGAAGCCCGAACCCTGCTGCGCAACGCGGTCGCCGCGGTGCCGAGCACCGGCTGGGAACTCAAGACACCGTGTGCGGAATGGAACGTCACCCAGGTGCTGCAGCACGCGGTCCTCGATCAGCTGGTGTGGGCGGCGGCCTTGTCCGGCACGGCGATGCCCGCCGACAACCCGTTTACGCCCTCCGGCCACCTGGCCGGGGATCCGCTGGCGTATGTGACGCAGGCCCTGGACGGGTCGGCGCAGGCCTGGACCGAGATCTCCGGCGCGGAGCGGGTGCCGACCCCGCTCCCCCAGGGTGAGCTGGCGCCGTCGCTGGCGGCGGGAGCCGCGGCGCTCGACGCGGCCATCCACGCCTGGGACATCGCGGTGGCGACCGGACAGGG